>JBEKQP010000070.1:0-21790 GCA_049519595.1 Candidatus Korobacteraceae bacterium
CAATCGCTGCATGTTGCCGCTCGGGGCCGAATTCAAGCAGGTCGTCGCCTACAGCATCAGCGAGCGCGGCACGGAAGCACTCTACCAGTCGGCGGAAGTTGGTTCGTCAAGGCGTTCGCACCTCGATCCAGAGCGACAGATGGCAGAGTACGCCGTGCTCGATTATCTGGCCGAGGGTGAATTGGTTCGTGAAGCGACGCTGCGCGCCGCCACCGGTACTACGCGAGAGACGCTGCGCAGCCTGGTGGCAAAAAAATGGATCGTCCGCGAAGATCTTTCCACCGCACGCGATGCCCGTCGAACCATAAAGATTGCCAGCCTGAAAGAGGATGAGCCTTCGCCCCAAGACGCGAATGACGGCGCGTGTCGGGAACCCCGTGCTGGCAAACTGAACGCCAATCAACAGAAGATTGTGACCCATCTGCGCGCCGCCGAAGGCCGGCTGCCCGTGGATGAACTCAGGCAGCTTTCGGTTCCCAAAACAACGCTGGCCACGCTGGTCCGGCGAGGAGTCGTCGAGATTCTGGAAGAGCCGGCGGCGTTTGCCGTACCGGCCATGAAGCAGAGAAACACCATCGATTTTCCCTTCACGCCGGCGCAGCAGCAGGCCCTGGAACGAATGAACCGGAGCGTTGAGGCGCGCCAATTCCAGGCGATCCTCCTTCACGGCGTCACCGGTTCAGGTAAGACCGCCGTCTATCTGGCGGCGATGAGGCAGGTCCTCAACGCGGGCCGGGGATCGATTCTGCTGGTGCCGGAAATTGGTCTCACGCCGCGGGTTGCCGCCGATCTGTACGGAATCTTTGGCGAACAGGTCGCCATCCTGCACTCGTCGCTCTCCGACGATGAACGCGCCGAGCAGTGGCACCGGTTGAGCCGCGGCGAAGCGCGCATCGCGGTGGGAACGCGCTCGGCGGTGTTTGCTCCGGTCCAGGATTTGGCGCTCATCATCGTCGACGAGGAGCAAGACCACTCCTACAAGCAAGACGAGGCTCCGCGCTATCATGCGCGGGACGTTGCCGCCGTCCGCGCCAAAGGATTGAAGGCGACGGTCGTGTTCGGCTCCGCCACGCCCTCGCTGGAGTCGTATCACAACGCCATCTCCGGCAAGTACGCGCTGTTGCGCCTGCCCGACCGCGTGCAACAACGCCCGCTGCCCGAGGTTGAGTTGATTGACATGCGCGAGGAGTTCCAGGCTTCCGGCAAGGAGCACCTGCTCTCGCGCAGACTGATCGAGGAAGTTACGTTGCGGATCGAGCGCGGCGAGCAGGCGATGATTCTGCTGAACCGGCGCGGCTACTCGGCGTTTGTCATGTGCCGAGCGTGTGGCGATACCATCCAGTGCCGCGATTGCGCCATCGCGCTGACCCACCACAAGCGCGAGCATAAGCTGATGTGCCACTACTGCGGCTACCAACAGGCGATTCCGAAGGTGTGTCCGAAGTGTGGCAGCGACTACGTACAGTTCCTCGGCACCGGCTCGGAGAAGCTGGAGGATATGCTGCACGCCGCCTTTCCCACGGCGCGAATCGGCCGCATGGATCGCGATACGGTGCGCGGCCACCATGACTTCGAACGCATTCTTAGCGCCTTTACTGCCGGAGAACTGGATCTGCTGGTGGGCACGCAGATGATCGCCAAAGGGCATGACGTTCATGGCGTCACGCTGGTCGGGGTCGTCGGGGCCGATACCGCCTTAAGCCTGCCGGACTTCAGGGCCGCCGAGCGCACCTTCCAGCTGCTCACGCAGGTCGCGGGCCGCGCCGGACGCGGCTCGTCGCCGGGAAGAGTCGTGCTGCAAACCTATTTTCCCGAGCACTACGCGGTGCAGTTCGCGGCGCATCATGATTTCGAGGGCTTCTACGAGAAGGAACTTCGCTTCCGCGGCTGGATGCACTACCCGCCTTTCACCTCCGTGGCCAATGTGATTGTACGCAGCGATCAGCAGGAACTCGCATTGCGCTACGCAGGCATACTTGGCAAGTGGTTTGAAGGCGAGCGGCACGAAGGGGTGCGCGTGATGGGGCCGGCTGCGGCACCCATCATCCGTCTGAAACGCGACTATCGTTATCATTTCCTGCTGAAGTCCGCCAGCCGCGAACGGCTCAATTCGCTGCTTCGCGTCATGCTGCGGCACGCCGCGGAGCAGCACGTCCCGCGCAGCAACTTGGTGGTCGACGTGGACGCGATTTCGCTGTTGTGAGGCGAAGCGGAGTGGAGCCACCCTTTGTTTTTTCTGCAGCAGAGACAAAAGGTGGCTCGGCTTCGCTCGCCATGACAGTCTGAATTTGTGGGGGGAATCGCCGCTATCGGTGCAGGCGCAGGTGTATGAGGGCCTTGACATCGTCGGCCACGTCGCGCCCGGATGCTTGTCCGAACGGCGCCGGCACCAGCGTCAGCAGCAGCAGGAGCAGCGCCAGCAGAGACGTCGTGCGGCGCCGCTTGCTCAGTTCCGGCCACAAAGGCACGACCGGATGGCGTAGTCCGCTGACCCACAGCAATATGGCCCACACGAACCACCCGAACCAGTAAAAGATTCCAAGCGGAACGAGCACCGCGATCGCAAGGCGCGAAACCCATCTGTGTGCACCGGGATTTAGCGCGAAAACGATGTGTCCGCCGTCCAACTGTCCGCCGGGAAGCAGGTTGAGAGATGTGGCAAACATCCCCACCCAGGCCGCAATTGCAATCGGGTGCAACAACACTTGCCCGAAGCCGGGCAGCCAGTGGCCGGTGCACGCGCCGGCAAAGTAGCGTCCCAGTTGGAAGATGAGCGGAAATCCCAGCTCAATGTCCTGGTTAAGGGACGACGGAGCAGGGTGCGAGAGCAGCACTCCCGCGAACATCACCGGCAGCGCCACAACGAATCCTGCGAACGGACCGGCGATTCCGATATCGAAAAGCGCATCGCGCGAACGAATGCGCGAACGTATGCGGATGAACGCGCCCAGCGTTCCAATCAATGTGGGTGCCGGAATGAAAAACGGCAGGGTCGCTTCCACGCGATACCGGCGGCAATAGAGGTAGTGACCCATTTCATGCGCCAGCAGGATTCCCATCAGCGTCAACGAAAATGGCAAGCCGAGCAGCAGCCGCGAGGGTTGGTGCATCACCCAAGTCACGGGAAACATCGGCAGAGCGTCGTCGCTCTCAACCAGGATCGGAAGGTTTTGCGAAAAGTTGTATTGCAGGCGGGCGCCGACCGTCAACGTAGTTACAAACGTCATCACCAGCAGCAACAAATGGAGCCAGTAGCGCTGCGCCGGACGTCTTACGTAAACGGCCTCAACCGGCCAGGAAAACTCCGGCGGCGGGATGGAGGGATTGGTCTCCGACATCAAGAACCGATTCTTCAAATCACCAGCAGCTTGCTGGCTTGGCGTAATGAGAACTCATGCGAGCTGATCGGCGGGCCACCGGGGCAGAAATCTCCATAGACCCATGCACCGACAACCGCCGCAGGGAGGTCAGTCGATCGACTGCAATTCCTTGCCCGGCTTAAATCGAACCGCCTTGCCCGGGGGGATATTGACCTCCGCGCCGGTTCTGGGGTTCCGTCCGATACCGGTTTTGCGCGGCCGGACATTAAACACCCCAAACCCGCGAAGCTCGATGCGGTCGCCGTTGGCCAGCGCCTTCTTCATCGAGTCAAATACGGTTTCCACCGCCGTTTCGGCCTTCGTCTTTGTGACTCCGGTCTTGTTGACGACCTCGTTGATAATGTCCAGCTTGATCACGCAGCCGCTCCGGATTCCATGGTTTCGCTAGGCTTACGCCGGGCGCACTTCTGTTGCATTAGGCTATCGTCCAAAGCCGCAAAACGCAAGGACTTCAGAAAAGTTCCGAACTTTCCAATTTGCACGGCAGAATGGCGAGCCGGGCATTAGAGCAGTTTAGGAATTAGTGTATTCCGCGTTCACCGCCGGGCTGAATCGCCCGGCTGCTTTGACCACTACACTTTTCGCTAAACTGGTCTAGCTGAGAGCCCCGCGTACGCAGCTGCCTCGCGGAAAATAGCGTATTGCAACCCGGACTTGATCGCCGGGAGCTGCTGAATGTTAAGATGACCACACCTTGACGGCACACGCCGAGTGAACGTTGGGAGCAGCATGTCTATCAAGAGTGACCGTTGGATTCGCGAAATGGCGCTGAAGCACCAGATGATCAGCCCTTTTTCCGAGAAGCAGGTGCGCCAGGGAGTGATCTCCTATGGGCTGTCGTCATACGGCTACGACCTGCGTGTGGCGGACGAATTCAAGATTTTCACCAATGTCAATTCCACCATCGTCGATCCCAAGAACTTCGACGAGCGCTCGTTTGTCACCGTGCAATCCGAATGTTGCATCGTTCCGCCCAACTCATTCGCGCTCGCCCGCTCGATTGAGTACTTCAAGATTCCGCGCGATGTGCTGACGATCTGCCTTGGCAAATCGACCTACGCGAGGTGCGGCATCATCGTCAACGTCACCCCTTTTGAGCCGGAGTGGGAGGGCTATGTCACGCTTGAGATCTCAAACACCACGCCACTGCCGGCCAAAATTTACGCTAACGAAGGGCTTTGCCAGATTATTTTCTTCCAGTCCGACGAGGCGTGCGAGACCAGTTACGCCGATCGCAAAGGCAAGTACCAGGGTCAGCAGGGCATCGTGCTGCCGAAGCTGTAAAAGTGAGACAAGAGCGAAGCCCGATCACCAGAGCAGTACCTGGAGATATCCTTCGCTGCGGGTGTCATCGTGAGGAGGTTCGCCGCATTTGCGAATCGACGTGACGATCCATGCATTTCGCCGAGCGTGACCCGAAGGCCGGAAAAAGCAAATCCACCGCTCTAGCCGGCAATGGTATTTCAAGATACACCAGCTTCAGAACTACACTAGCAGTGGCATGCGCTCGCTTCTAATCGAAATCTCTTCCGTGAAGGCTACCGCCGACGATCCTGCGATCCGCCAGGCTGCCGCGATCATCCGCCGCGGAGGGCTCGTCGCGTTCCCTACTGAAACCGTTTACGGCCTCGGGGCCAATGCCCTGGATGGCGAGGCGGTACGGCGCATCTTCGAGGCCAAGCAGCGGCCCGCCTGGGACCCGATCATTGTGCATGCCTGCTCGGTCGAGATGGCCAAGACCCTGGTGAAAGAGTGGCCCGAGGTGGCCCGGAAGCTGTCGGCGTGCTTCATGCCGGGACCGCTTACGCTGCTGCTGCCCAAGCGCGACATCATTCCCGACGCATGTACCGCCGGGCGGGAGAAAGTTGGTATTCGCATTCCGGCGCATCCGGTGGCCCTGGCCTTGATCGAAGCCGCCGGGGTGCCGATTGCCGCGCCCAGCGCCAACCGCTTTGGGGGCACCAGCCCGACCACCGCCAGCCACGTGCAACGCGATCTCGATGGCCGCATCGACGCCATCCTCGATGCCGGACCGTGCGCGATCGGCGTAGAGTCCACGGTCATCGACATCACCGCGCAGCCGCCGGTCATTTACCGTCCCGGTGGCGTTAGCCGCGAGCAGATAGAGTTCGTCATTGGCGCCGTGCGCCTCCCAGCCCGCGAGATCCGCGATACCGTGCCGCCCGAGGGTCTGGAATCGCCTGGCCTCGGCATGCGGCACTACGCTCCGCGCGCGAGGCTTGTGCTGGTCGACGACGAACGCACGATGGAAATAGCGATCAAGCAACTCGTCGCGTGCGGCGAGCATGTCGGCCTTATGCTGCCCGACGGCTGGCTCAGCCTGGAACAGGTCCGCCAGTGCATTGTCTTTTCCTGGGGTGAATTCGACCAGCTTGCGGTGCTCGCCACCCGTCTCTATGCCGGCCTGCGCTGGCTCGACGAACACCAGGCTACGGTTATCCTTTGCCCCGTTCCACCTGCAACCGGCATAGGTCTTGCGATTCTCGACCGCCTGCGGAAGGCGGCGACGCCGCTCAACTCCAGCTCGTCAGAGGATTCGATGCGGTAACGATCTCGCGATCAGGCAACTAGCGATACTACCTCGCAAAGGCCGCATGGAGTGGGCTATCCACCTGATGCTGACCGACTGCATGAACTTCCCGTTTGATGTCATGAATTAGTGACTCTCATACTGGACGAGCACATTGCCCAGTAATGGCCAGCCGACTCCAAAGCATTGCGCGGGCGTGCTTATTGACAACGTGATCGGGACACCAGCCGCGTAGTTCAGCGAAAGCGTTCCGCTGTCGTTCTCACTTCCCTGGATCGTCAATGCTTGCGCCGTCGTCCCATCGCTAATTTCGATCACCGCGTTTGTCCTGCAGTGTGACGGAGGCACAGCAACGTGCGCCTGAATACTCGAAACCGTTATCGCCGAGCCGGGAGTGAAGGTTGACACGCTATACTTCGCGGAGAACCCGGGCACGAACGCACTCCACAGTTGCGCGGCGCTTTGTCCCTGTACGGCTTGGCCCTGGGCTAACTCGATCTCTAACTCAGGCTCATGGCTGGTAAGTGTGCTCTCCTTGCTGTCGAATAAGACAGTTGTACTGGGTTGGGCCGCAGCGTTCGTTATCTCCACACCGAAATTCTGTGCCGGGCTCGTTATCCACTGTTGCACGGTCGAGGTAATGTCAATGACAAGAAACGTGTTGGTGGTCGAGACCGGCACGTTAGAAACGACCGGCGCACCAACTGTGGGTGCTGTGTTGTACGTCACCGCACTCTCCGACCAGGCGCTCGTCACGGGGGATACATCAATGCCTCCGCTGGTGATCACGTCATTTACAAACAGACGCAGGCTCGCTTTACTGATCTGCGAGGCCGTCAAGCCAGCCGGAAGCACAGAGAGATCAAACTGAATCAAGGATGATTGGCCGGAACCAACCGCCAGGTTGGGGGCCGACCCGAAATTCGTGGACGGGTTTGAGGAGTCAACGATGGTATCCCCGACCGGCGGAGCTGACTGCGCCGAAGCAGCAGAGACCAGCAGCAGCAACGTCGCTATGCCGAACCCAAACGAGAGAACCCAACTGAAACGTCTCTTGTTCGTCTTCGAGCGGAACCGCGAGGACAGGACTGTGTGGACAAAGCTGAAGCGCATAACTAACTCCATTCCGCGCATAGAGCGGGCCAAGCATTGGATTTTTGAGTTGAACTACGGCCAAAGGCCTTGGCAGTTAGGATTCGGAAACAGCGCGGCGCCCGCAACAGATGCAGTCATCAACTTCCGTGCTCTTCCTGCCGATGAGGTGAGATGCTGAAGAGTGTTCGAATGATTTCTGAGTTTTGCTTCGCACCGTAATAGGCCCAACTGGCGGATGGGAGATGAAGGTAAGTTACAGAAAACAATGGTGGCCAGGGGTAGCACCGGCGATTGCACACGATCAGTGAAACTGGCGATTGATCGCCATACCACCAGTTATGGTCAGGACGAATAGAAGAAGCGCAAGAGCGGCGCAGGACGGAGCGCTCGCCAAAATTATTTTCTGCCGTTCGCTTCGGCTTCCTTGTACATGTACTTGATGTTGGGCTTGTAGATCAGCAGGTTCGATTGCGTGCCGCGCGTGACCTTGATGCAGCTCTTGTCATACCACTCGATGATGCCGTGAATCTGCTCGCCATCCTGCAGCACGATGACCATCGGAGTTTTCGACTGCATCTGCTTCTGGTAATAAAAATTCTCGGCGTGCGTCTGCTCCGGCGGCGGTGTCTTTTTCGCGCCGCCCGCAGCCCCGTTTCGTTCGACGCGCTCACGACGCTCGATGGCGGTATTCTCTACGGCCACGGCGGAGCGTCCCGGCTCGCGGCTCAGACTGGGACGAATCAGTTTCCGGTTCGAGAAAGCTTCAGTGTCTGGGGCGCGGCCAACGGCCGTCGAATCTGTTCCGTTCTTCATTTCGCATAGCTCCCTAGAGGGAGTACGGCCTTGAGTTCTTTAAATAAGGGCGTACCGTTATGGACCCCGTTCCGAGAGTTCACTTCCCAGAGCGCATCGCTGCCGCCGCATTAAAAGTTATTCTCTGATCCTAATGCCGAGGTATGAACTTGCAGTTACCCTACCACAGGTTTTGTCGCTGTGCCAGTGAAGCAAATCACAAGACCTCAGTGACTATATGGCCCTGGAACGCGCCCGGCAACCGCCGAGTTTTGACCAGCACTCAGCCCGTGGCAGTGGGAGGCTTTGACCAACATTCCACCGCCGAATCTGCCTCCCTGTGGAAGCATGGTCTTACCCTTCGCCGCTTGAAAATAAAGCAGATACTCTGTTTCTGGCAGGACTTCAGGATGAATGGCGATGGGCATATCCTACGTCATGGCATATACCCTGCACGGAATTTGTCTAAATCTCGAGTGAGGAGGCCAGCGCGTCCAGTGAGAGCGAGCGCAGCAGGTTGCGGCGCATCCCGCTGTGAACCTCACCTGTCCGATCTGCGGCGGTGGTGATCCAGTCGAAGGTTACCTCGCGGCTGAAGGCCGTCAAATCGGAGATGATGTCGATATTGTGCACCAGATCTGGTGCATTTGACATTAGCGAAAGCATGTCACGCAGCAGGGAATAGAGAGCGCCGATTAGTTCTTCGGTCTTCTCTTTGCCCTCGGCTCCAGCCCGGTAAGTCTCGGTCGCTCGGAACAGGTCGCTATGATCGGCTCCTGCAATGGCGGATTTGAGTATCAGCAGAGCGTCATTCCGGGCCGCAAGAAAGCCGTTGAGATCGAAGCTGCGGGCCCGCCCGAGCGCACCGCAGCTCAGCCGCGCTACCAACTCGCGCTGGCTGGCGGTCCAGCCTACGCTGTGGACCAGGTATTGCGCGATTTCAGCCAGCGGTAGCGGGGCCAGAGTCATCGTCACACAACGTGAGCGAATGGTTGGCAGCAGCATAGCCGGGTTTTCCGCCAGCAGGAAGATGGTCGCATACTCCGGGGGTTCTTCCAGCACTTTCAGCAATGCGTTGGCCGCTTCCTTTACAAACGCAGGATTGGGAAAGATGTAAATCTTCTGACGCCCCTCGGCGGGTTTGTAGTAGATGGTCGCCGTCACGTGACGCACTTGGTCGACTTTCACCATCATCTGCGGAGGATCGGGCGGAATCACCATCACGTCCGAGTACGTCTGCACGAAAATTCGCGTCTCGCGCTTGTCGGTCTCACGCAATCCGTCGCGAGCTTCCACGGCTTCGGCAAAACGCGCGTCCAGGTCGTCGGCCTGGCCAATGCGCAGGCAGTTGGAGCATCGGCCACAGAAATCCGGCAGAGCTTCAGCCGCGTCGCCAGACACGGAACGTGGCTGCTCCAGGCAATTCATGGCCTTGGCGACCATTTGCGCCAGCGTGTACTTGCCACTGCCGCGCGGCCCCGTCAGGATCAGTGCGTGAGGAAAGTGATCGCGCGCGAGCATTTCGCGCAGTCGTCTCACCATATCCGAATTGCCAAGGAAGTCAGCAAATCCCACAGGGTTGTCTCACAACTAAAATCACGGTCGTCCTGCCACATGCTTCACTCGGGCCGGCCTTCACACTTACGATTGCAGGTGTCCGCTGCTGTTCTCGACCTTTGCGCCAATCCTCAACCGTTCGCGCACCGCCGCGACGATATCAGCATGCACGACGTCCAGCCCCCGGCGGGCGTCGACCAGATAGACCCGGGCTGGTTCGCGGTGGGCAATTCTGAGATAGGAGTCATGCACGCGGGCAAAAAACATCCGGTTTTCGCGTTCGAAGCGATTCTCGTCGGGTGCTTGCGTCTCGTGGTTCTTCGCTGCCAGGTTGCGGCGTCGTGCCCGGGAGACACTTGCGTCCACGTCGCTGTCCATCAGCACGGTCAGGTTCGGTTGCAGGTCGCCGCAAACAACGCGGTGCATGGTCAAGACCGCTTCGCTGCCCAGCTCGCGCCCGCCGCCCTGGTAGGCTTCGGAGGAATCGGTAAACCGATCGCACAGCACCCATTGGCCACGCTGCAATGCAGGCTCGATGATCTCCGCAATCTGCTGCGCCCGCGAGGCGAACATGAGCGATAACTCCGCTAAAGCCGCCAGACCCTGGGTTCGCGAATCGAGCAGCACCGCCCGTATCTTTTCTCCAATGGGGGTTCCGCCGGGTTCGCGGGTGGTGATTACCTCGATTCCTTCGGCGCGGAGAACGGCGGCCAGGCGTTCCAACTGCGTGGTCTTGCCGCAGCCGTCGAGACCCTCAAACGTGATGAACTTCCCGCTTTGCGCCACGCCCGAATCATAACATTCGGCGCGGTCAGGTCGCGATGCGCGCACCCCCCGCGCTTAATCCCTGACACCACAGCGGATCTGACATTGCCATACCAACTCCAGATGGCGGATTAGACTGGATTCGCGGAAGGTGTGTCCGGTAAAGTAGCCGGGCTTTCAGCCCGGCGATGATCGTGCCAGATACGTTCACTCTGAATCTGCTCTAGTGCCAGAATATGTGTGGGCCGGACCAGTTTTGCGGAGGGCCACAAAATGGGATAGTTCCAGATACACCAATCGGCAAACTGATCCATGCACGCTGCTCTGCCGTGAGGTGTATGGGGCTACTGCCGTGGGCTGCGTTGCCTGTGCTAAACTCGCCCTTTTGCGGAGGTCATTGATGCGCCTTGGAGATTACATCGACGATCATTGCTCCCGCTGCAAGCGAACTACCGATCACTCCATCGTTGCCATGGTCGGTGAAGAGATTGTGAAGGTAATGTGCCGCACTTGCAATAGCGAGCACAAGTACCGTCACAATAGCAGCGGAAAGAAGGAGATGACGGCAAAGGAAGCCTTCCAGAAGGTTCTCGCGGATGTTCCGGGCGGCACGCCTGCGGGCGAACCCGCCGCAAAAAAAAAGAAATCTTCCTAGCCGGGGTCTTTCCGCAATTGCAAGCAGCCGGCTAGTTCGCGGCCGGTGAATCCACAAGGGGCCTCCGGGTGCCCCGAATCAGGAGAGTGCGTTGCCCCTGTTTCGTTTGCTGCTGCTGTCTCTCTGCTTCTCATTTGCGAATGCAGTCGCGCAGGGGGCCCCAGCACGCGCGGTAGCTGCGCCTGTTGGGGCAGAAACCGATGCCGGCCAGTCGCCGGTCCTGACGCTTACGGTCGATGCCACTGAAGCTCAGCGCAAGATTTTCCACTCGCACATCATCCTTCCGGTTACTGCCGGCCCTCTCACTCTCTACTATCCGAAGTGGATTCCCGGTGAGCACGCCCCCAGCGGGCCGGTTGTCGACACGGCAGGGCTGGACTTCAGCGCGGAGGGCAAGACGATTCCGTGGAGGCGCGATCCCCTCGACATGTACACGTACTACCTGGAAATTCCACCCGGCGTCACCAGCATCGAGATCGCAATGGACTACCTCTCGTCGGTCGAGACACAGTCGGCCACCTTCAGCGAGGGAACATTGGCGACGGAGCAGTTGGCCATTGTGAATTGGAATCAGCTTGTCCTGTACCCGAAAGGCATCAATGCGGATCAGCTTCAGGTCAGGGCCAGCCTCAAGCTTCCCGACAGCTGGAGTTTCGGAACCGCGCTTCCGGGCGCCAGTCGCTCCGGCTCCACGGTGCAGTTTGCAACCGCGTCGCTTGCCACGTTGATTGACTCGCCGGTCCTTGCTGGCAGGTATTTCAAAGTAGTGCCCCTGCAGCATGAGAAGATGCCGCCGCACGAGATCGACATCGCATCCGACAGCGCTGCCGCGCTTGAGATGAGTGCGGGTGACCGGCAAGCATTCAGCAACCTGGTTGCCGAAGCCGCTGCTCTATTCGGCTCGTGCCACTTTCGCGATTACCACTTTCTGCTGAGCCTGAGCAATCACACCGGGCATTTTGGGCTGGAGCACCACGAATCAAGCGAGAACCTTACCAGTGAGGGCTTTCTTGTCGACCCGTACATTCGGGCGCTTGGCGCGGCGTTGCTGCCGCATGAATACATTCATTCCTGGAACGGCAAGTACCGTCGTCCCGCAGGTCTCACCGCGAACGATTACCAGACGCCTATCAAGACCGATCTGCTGTGGGTCTACGAAGGATTGACCGAATATTATGCTCTGGTGCTCACGGCGCGCAGCGGTCTTTGGGACCCCAGGGAGTTTCGCGATCAACTCTCGGCAACCGCTATGCAGATGGTTTACCGCCCCGGACGCCGTTGGCGGTCGTTGCAAGACACCGCGGTCTCGGCGCAACTTCTCTTTGGCGCGTCACCCGCATGGACCTCATGGCGGCGCGGACCTGACTTCTACGAAGAAGGCGCTCTGCTCTGGTTGGAGGCCGATGTCGTCATTCGCCAACAGAGCAATTCCCGAAAATCGCTCGACGATTTTGCGCGTCTGTTTTTCGGTGGCCGCAGCGGTCCGCCGGAGGTGAACCCCTATACGCTGGACGACGTGGTCGCCGCGTTGAATGAAATTGCCCCATACGATTGGCGTAAGTTTTTCGCTGACCGCGTCACCGACGTCGCGTCCAATGCTCCGCAGGGCGGCATCAGGGAAGCCGGTTGGCTGCTCATCTACACCGAAGCGCCGTCAGAGATGATGCGAATCCGTCAGGAACTGGAGCGGTTGGTGGATGCCACATGCTCCATCGGCTTGATCGCGCAGCAGGACGGACTGATTATCGATACGATTCACGATATGCCCGCTGCCAAGGCAGGCATTGGCCCCGGGATGAGAATCGTGGCCGTAAACGGACGCAAATTTAATCCCCGCGTGCTGAGCGATGCCCTGAAAGCCGGCATCGACAGTAATGCCCCTCTGGAATTGCTGATCGAGAACGCTGAATTCTATAAGACCATCCGGGTCGATTACCATGGCGGCCCTCGTTACCCGCACCTGACACGCGATCAGGGCCGCCGTGACCTGCTCAGCGAGATTATCAGGCCGAGAGCCAGTCTGCTGCCAAGAGAGTGAATAGACAAGCTTCGCGAAACGAGTATCCCGTCAAACAGATTCGCGGGCGACTATTCACGCACTAATTCCGTTTCCAGTTCCTCCAATTTCAAGGCGCCGGTCTGGAGGTGTTCGAGACCATAATCAAAGCCGCGGTCGTAGGCTTTGAGGTTCAGTTCGCGGAACGCGGCGGGAACGGAGGTTTCAATCGCCTTGCGCAGTGACTCCCGCTCCAGCACGCCGGCGATGGCGCCAAAAAATCCTGTCATGACGATGTTCGAAACCATCCGCTTGCCGATTTCCTCGGCGATGCGGGTTGCCGGAATGCCGTAGATCCGCGTGCCCTTGGGAATGCTGGAGACGCGCACCAGATCCTGCTCGATCAACATGAGGCCGCCAGGCCGAAGCTCGGGCGAGAACTTCACGTAGGCTTCCTGCGACATGACCACCAGGATGTCCGGCTTCGTCAGGTAAGGATAGAGTACCGGTTGATCGGAAAGAACGAGCTGAGCGCTGCAGGCGCCGCCGCGTGCCTCAGGACCGAAGTTCTGGGTCATGGTGGCGTGGTTGCCATCGACGATCGATGCGGCCTTGCCGATGACGATTGCCGAAAGAATTACGCCCTGTCCGCCGAAGCCGGCGATACGGATTTCGGTTAGCTGCATACCGGTTCCTCCATCTCGATGTAACGGTCGCCCAACTCTTCGTGGAAGTGCTCGCTCATCATCTGCTGATAATCGGGTCGCTCGCGATCGACGAACTTGCCGAGAATAATCTCGCCCGCCTTGGTGAGCCCGACTTCGCTGGTCGGAGCGCCGTGCTTGATCTTGCTGTGCTCCTTGTAGAACTTCATGGCGTCGAGCCCGTCGCCCATCTTGTTGCGTCGTTGATAAAGCGTCGGGCAGGGCGAGAGGATTTCAATGAACGAGAAGCCTTTCTTCTTGAACATTTCCTTCATCGACAGAGCCAGTTGACGCACGTGATAGGTAGTCCAGCGAGCCACGTAGCAGGCACCGGCGGCTTCCACCAGGTACGGCAGGTTGAAGGCCGGATCGTAGGTTCCGTACGGCGCGGTCGAGGTTGTGACGTCATTCGGCGTGGTGGGCGCCGTTTGGCCGCCGGTCATGGCGTAAATCATGTTGTTCACGCAGATGACCTTGAGATCCATGTTGCGGCGGGCGGCGTGAATCAGGTGGTTGCCGCCAATGGCGAACAAGTCGCCATCGCCGCTGTAGACCACCACATCGAGCTTCGGGTTGGCCATCTTGAGCCCGGTGGCGAAGGGGATGGCACGGCCGTGGGTGGTGTGGAAGGAGTCCAAATCCACGTAACCGGCGACCCGGCCAGTGCAGCCGATGCCTGAGACGACCACGGTCTTGGTGAGATCGACCTTCGCTTCCACCAGCGCGCGGGTAAAGCAATTCACGGTTGTGCCGATGCCACAACCCGGACACCAGATATGCGGGAGTCGCTCGGAGCGCAGAAACTGCTCGGAAGGATTTGCCGGACAAGTTAATTGACAGTCGCTCATCGCGCCACCTCCATGATCGCCTTCAAAATATCTTCCGGACGGTGAACGCTGCCTCCAGCGTGCCCCACCAGGACGGTCTTGGCTCGGCCGGCAGCCGCGCGCTCGACCTCGCGCACCATCTGCCCGAGGTTCAGCTCGGGCACAACAAACGCCTTGACCTTGGAGGCCAGTTCGCGAATCGGCTTGTCGGGAAACGGCCAGGCGGTGATCAGCCGGAACTTGCCGACCTTGATTCCCTTGGCGCGAGCCATATCGATGGCGCGCTGCGCCACCCGCGCCGTAATCCCGTAGCAGACCACCACGACTTCCGCGTCGCCAGTGTCCTGCTCGTCATACATCCAGATCTTCTCGGCGTTGTTTAAAATCTTCGTTTGCAGACGCCTTACCAGCGTGTCCTGCATGGCGGGCGACATGTTCGGGTAGCCGCGCTCATCGTGCGTCAGACCGGTGACATGGATGTTATAGCCATCGCCGGCCTTTACCATCTCGGGAATGCCGTCGGCGTCGGGTTTAAACAGCTTGAACTCGCCAGGCTTTTTGGTAGTGAAGCGACGAGGCTCAATCTCGATCTGGTCCGCCTGAGGAATCACGACCTTTTCCGTCATGTGGCCGACGACTTCGTCCAACATCAGGAAGGTGGGAACACGATATTTTTCCGCCAAATTAAATGCCTTGATAGCCAGATCGAAGCACTCCTGCGGCGAACTTGGACAAAGGGCGATGGTTTCATAATCGCCGTGTGATCCCCACTTGACCTGCATCATGTCAGCTTGCGCCGGCAGAGTCGGCAGGCCCGTGGACGGTCCACCGCGCTGCACGTCTATGAACACGCAGGGCGTCTCAGTCATGACCGCCAGGCCAATATGCTCCATCATGAGCGAGAAGCCCGGTCCAGAGGTCACCGTAAAGGCCTTGGACCCGGCCCAGACCGCGCCCTGAATGCAAATGGAAGCGGCCAGCTCATCTTCCAACTGAATGAACGTCCCGCCAACCATCGGCGCACGCGAGGCGAAGCGCTCCACGACCTCCGTGGAGGGGGTAATCGGGTAACCGGCCGCAAAGCGTGCCCCGGCAGCCAGTGCGCCTTCGCAGGCGGCATGATCGCCGTCGAGGAAATGCGAGCCAGTCATCACTCCGCGAGGATCAGCGTGCATCGGGAGCCTCCTTCTTCGTGTCTTGCTTGTCTTCCGCTGCGCCGGCTTCCTTGGGTAGCCGGTAACCGTGAATGGCAAAATCTGGGCAGTACATGCCGCAGAGATCGCACCCGCTGCACTTATCGGCAGCAACCATGTGCGGTAGATGATATCCCTTGGAGTTGAACGCGGAAGAGAGTGCCAGAACCTTGGTTGGACAAAACTCCACGCAAAAACCGCAGGCCTTACATCGCTCGACCACAATCGACACGGAACCACGTGCCATGAAGCCTCTTTTCAGGCGCCTACCCTCTGCCGTGATTGGTCCGCTGAGAATTCAGGGGAGTACAACAGAGTGCCAGCGATTGGTGAAATCGGTCACAGAGATGCATAAACCACACCCCCGTGTATATACATTCTCAGGTGTTCATGCCCATGCAGGAAGTGATATATGTCACAACGTGATGTGAGGCGTGACCAAACGCGAAACGGACGAGCACGGCGGACCAGCCAATTCCACTTTCGTGATTGCTGCGATCACGCCAGGCGCATGGGTACAGCCTACTTCTGGCGCGCCACCACGAACTCGGGAACCCAAAGCAGAGCGCGTTTGAATTCGTTATCGGGAAAGCCCTGCAACTCGCGAGTCGCCGCTTGGGCGTATTCGGTAGCCCGGGACGTAGCGTACTCGAGCGACCGATAACGGTTGAGCACCTCAAGAACGTCGGTGTGTTTCACGCCGTTAAGGGCACGTTCCCGCAAAACCTTCTCGATCAACTGCCGCTCGGCCGGAGCGCACCGCTCGAAGGAATGAATGACGGCCATCGTGGCCTTGCCTTCGCGCAGGTCGCTGGCCACGGGTTTGCCAAGCACCTCTTCGGAGGCGGTGAGATCCAGCACGTCGTCAACGATCTGAAAGGCCATGCCGACGTTTCTGCCGTATGAGCTGAGGGCGCGTGATTGCGCTTCGGTTGCGCCGCCGAGAACTCCGCCCAGCTCGGTGCAGGTGGCAAACAGGCACGCAGTTTTGCGGTAGATGAGATCGAGATGCTCGTCCATCGTGATCGGGCGGCCGAGCTTTTCCATCTGGAGCAGTTCGCCTTCCACCATCTGCTGGGTCAGGGCGATGAGCAGGTCGAGCACGCGAAAATTGCGCTCCTGCACGGCGATTTTGAAGGCCTGCATGTAAAGCCAGTCGCCGGCGAGCACGCACTTGGAATTGCCCCATCGCGTATTGGCTGAGGGGCGCCCGCGGCGGGTTCGCGCGTCGTCAATGATGTCGTCGTGGACGAGAGTAGCGGTGTGAATAATCTCAACGACCGCGCCCAGTCGTACGGCCCCAGTGCCGCTGTATTCCATGAGTTTGGCGGCCAGCAGCAGCAGGGCGGGGCGCAAGCGTTTGCCGCCGCCTTCGCGCAGATATTCGCCAATCTCGGTGATGACACTGACGTTGGAAACCGTGTCTCGGCCAAATTCCTGCTCGATGGCTGCCAGATCATCTCGCAGCAGTTCGAAGATTCCTCTTGTATTCACCGTGGCGGAGATGTTCAAAGGGTTCCTGGTGTTCGTCGGTAGTGACGCTCAAAGTGAGCGATAGTTGGTGAACTGCATGTCGATTCCGAAATCCTTTTGCCGGAGCAAAGCGATGATCTCCTGCAAAATATCGCGGTCGCGCCCGCTGACCCGCACATAATCACCCTGGATCGATACCTGGACCTTCTTCTTTGAATCCTTGATCGCTTTGACGATTTCTCGCGCCTTCTCCGTCGGTATCCCCTGCTGCATGGTCACCCTCTGGCGAACCGTTGAACCGGCTGCTGGCTCGATCTTTCCGTAATCAAGAGCCTTGAGCGGAACCCCGCGCTTGACCAGCTTCGCCTGCAGGATGTCATTGACCGCCTTGAGCTTAAAATCATCCTGCGAGGCCAGAATGAGGGCTTCCTTGCCCTCAATCGTGATCTCGGAGTGCGAGTCCTTCAAATCGAAGCGCTGGTGAATCTCTTTCAACGCCTGCTGGATGGCGTTTGAGACTTCCTGCAAATCAACCTTGCTGACGATGTCAAACGCATTCTCGGCTGCCATGGCCATTAGTGTATGACAAACCTGATAAAACCGCACAGCCTATGTCGCCGTTGTCCGTTCTCCGGGCTGCGACAGGCCAAAGAAGCGGAAAAAATTCTCCGCTGCCGCGCGCGCGACCTCTGGTTGCGTGCTACCGCGCAACTCGGCAATTTGCCGCGCAACTTCGACCACAAACGCCGGTTCGTTGCGCTTGCCGCGATGCGGGATTGGCGCCAAATAGGGGGAATCGGTCTCGATGAAAAAGCGGTCGACTGGCACTTTAGAGGCGGCTTCACGAATGTTCTGGGCCTTTGGGTAGGTAATGTTGCCGGCAAAGCTGAGCATGAATCCCATATCGAGCGCCGCCGCGGCATGTTCCGGTTGCCCGGTGAAGCAATGCAGGATACCCCCCAACCCGGTGCCCAGCCAATGCTGTCGCAATAGTTGGAGTAGATCATCCCAGGCGTTCTGGCTATTGTCAGATGGGCGGCAGTGAATGATGATCGGCTTGCGGGCCGTGGCCGCCAGCTCCATCTGCTCGACCAAAACTCGCTGCTGCACATCGCGCGGAGAGTAATCGTAGTGATAATCAAGCCCGATCTCTCCCCAGGCAATGACGCGCGGGTGCCGGGCAAGGGTCGCCAGTTTTCCGTAGGCGTCACGGTCGGCCAGACGCGCCTCGTGCGGATGGATGCCGATGCTGGCCCAGATCCAATCATGCTGCTCGGCAAACGGCAGCACCCGTTCGACATTCGACGGCCCATCGGCGTTGCCGATGGCCAGCAGCGCGACCACCCCAGCCTGCCGCGCCCGCGCTAGCGTCTCGGCTCGGTCGGCTTCAAACGGCGGCCCGTCGATGTGTGCATGCGAATCGACGTACAATCGGCTACTTCAGCTTCGCCCCCACTGGAACGTCTTCAAGGAACCCGGCCAGCACCGGCGTACCCTGTTCACCGATCGATGCGGCCAGGAGCATGCCTTTAGATTCCAGCCCCCGCAGCTTGCGGGGCGCGAGATTGGCGACAATGACGATCTTCCGCCCGATCAGCTGCTCCGGCGTGTATGCCTTGGCGATGCCTGCCACAATCTGCCGCGTTTCCGTTCCCAAATCGACTTCCAGCCGCATTAATTTATCCGTGCCCTTCACTGGCTCGGCCACTTTGACCAAGGCGACGCGGAGATCAATTTTGGCAAAATCGTCGATGCTGATGGTGCCTGTCGCGGTTGCGGTGCTGGCGGCGGTCGGCGCCGGCGTAGTCGGCTGGCTGGCTTGCGCCGTGGTCTTTGCGGGTTCCGCCGCTATGGCTGGGGCGGGCTGCGCCGCACTGCTGGCTGCTGTCATAGTTCGGCCTTCTGTTTCAAGCTGCTGCATCTTTTCGATGACGCTTTTATCGGCACGCGGGAAAACCGCTTCGACCTTGCCGAGCCTGGTGCCGATCTTCAATTCTCCCCACTTCAATTCGTTGAGTTGAAGCTTACGGATATCGTCGAGGCCAAGCTGCGACCAGATGCGCGCCGTCGAATCGGGCAGCACCGGGTGGGCAAGCGCAGTTACGATGCGCAGGGCTTCAGCCGAGGTGTAGAGGATGGTCGCCAGGCGCGAGCGGCTTTCCTCATCCTGCTTTTCAGCCAGAGCCCAGGGTTCGTTTTCGACGATGTACTTATCGACGGCAGCCACCAGGCTCCAAGCGCTTTCCAGCGCTCGCGAAAACTGGAAGGCGTCGAAAGATTCGTTGAAGTCTGCGATCACCTTGGCCGCAAGCTGAGCGATGGCTTCGTCGCCCGGGGTGCGCGCTCGCTCCGGATAAGGAACTTCACCGCGGAAGTAACGGGTGATCATCGACAGCGTGCGGCTGGCGAGATTGCCCAAGCCGTTCGCCAAGTCAGCGTTGTAGCGCTGTACCAGGGCATCGAAGCTGAACGAGCCGTCCTGGCCGAAAACGATTTCGCGCATCAGGAAATAGCGCAGGGCATCGGCCCCGAGCACGTCGAGGATAGTCTCGCTGCGCACGATATTGCCGCGCGACTTCGACATCTTGCTCTCTTCAAACAGCAGCCAGCCGTGCGCGACAATGCCCGTCGGCAGCGGCAGCCCCGCCGCCAGCAAAAACGCCGGCCAGTAGACGCAATGAAAGCGGACAATCTCCTTGCCGACCATGTGCATGCCCGGCCAATAGCGCTCATAGAGCGCACGCTGGGCGACCTCGGGCGCGCCGAAGCCGAGAGCAGTGATGTAATTGCACAGCGCGTCCAGCCAGACGTAGATGACGTGCGCGGGATCGCCCGGCACGGGAATGCCCCACGTGAAGGTGGTGCGCGAGACCGAAAGATCGCGCAATCCGCTGCGCACAAAAGCGATCACCTCGTTGCGCCGGCTCTCCGGACGGATGAAGTCCGGGTTCTCGGCGTAGAGCTTCAGCAGGGGCTCTTCCATGGCCGAGAGCTTGAAGAAATAATTCTCTTCGCGCACCGTCTCGGTGGGGCGTCCGCACTCGGGGCAAGGAGCGCCGGGAGTGTTCACGTCGACGTAGAGTTCGTCGAAGACGCAGTACTGGCCGCTATAAGAGCCCTTGTAAATGTATCCGCGCTGTTGCAGCAGCTTAAACATCTCCTGCGTACCGCGTTTGTGCTCGGCGCTGGTGGTGCGGATGAACTTGTCATAGGTAATCCCAAGCCGGTCCCACAAGGCGCGGAACTCACCCGAAATTTCATCGGCGAATTGCTGCGGAGACTTGCCGGCGGCGGCAGCCGAACGCTCGATCTTCTGGCCGTGCTCGTCGGTGCCGGTGAGAAAGAAGGTGTCTCGACCCAACAGTCGCTGGCGCCGTGCAATGGCGTCGCAGACCATGGTCGTATAGGTGTGCCCGATGTGTGGACGGGCATTCACGTAGTAGATGGGAGTCGTAATGTAGAACTTCTTCGAAGCTTTCTCGTTTTCCATCGATAGATTCCAGCCAAAACTTACTATGCCCCGAACAGCGCAATCAGGACGCCGGCGGGGCAGGTGCTGTCACTTGATCCTGTCGCGAAAAATAACTGCGAAGCGCTTCCTGCATCACCCGCTTGAGCGGCACATTGTGAGCGGCGGCCAAGCGGCGGCAATCCTCAAACTCGGGTGCGGCATTGCAAACCGCGCCGTCAAGGCTGCCAATCTTGACTCGGACCTCGCCCCATGGCGTGGTTACGGCTACGTGTTGCCGCTCCAGCGTAAGCCGCTGCTCCTGCCGCAGACGCATGCCAAGCGTGGTCGTTTCAGCAAAAATCAGCTTTGACAGCCGCTCGACGTCCTGGTTGCGCGCCAACACCGTGAGCACCAGGCCCGGGCGGCTCTTCTTCATCTGCACGGGCGTGGCAAATACGTCAAGTGCTCCGGCCTCCAACAGACGGTCGATCACATAGCCGAAAACTTGTGGACTCATGTCGTCGAGGTTGGCCTCGAGGACGGTAACTCGCTCTCGCTGCGCGGCTCGTCGCTCTTCAATACTCTCGCCCACGGTTAACCGGGTGACATTCGGCATGCCCGGCAGATCGCGTCCGCCAGCGCCGTAACCCACAGCCTCGACCTTCATCGACGGGAAGCTGCCAAAATCTGCCGCGAGCGTGCGCACAATGGCAGCCCCGGTCGGCGTGACCAGCTCCTTCTGCACGCCGGAGGAGTATACAGGAGCGTTCTTCAATAGTTCCAGGGTGGCCGGAGCAGGGACAGGCAGCGTTCCGTGCGCGCATTTTACGACGCCGCCGCCCACATTGAGGGGCGACGAGACCCAGCGATCCACGCGCAGCGCGTCGGCTCCGACCGCCGCGCACACAATATCGACAATGGCATCAACCGAGCCGACTTCGTGAAACTCGATGGTCTCCACATCCTGGTGATGGATCTTTGCTTCCACTTCACCGAGCGCCTGGAAAACCGCTGTTGCCGTTTGTTTGGCGGCATCCGGTATCGCGGCCTGCCGAATAATCTCGCGGATCTGTTTCAACCCGCGGTGAGGATGCTGATGCCCGTGCGCGTGCTCATGGGCGTGGCCGTGCTCATGGGAGTGGCCGTGCTGATGGTCGTGCTCATGAGCATGTTCGAGCGGATGAGCATGCTCGTGCTGATGATTGTGCTGATCTTCCTGCTGCTTCAGGAACTCTTCCCTGGGCAGATCTTTCTGGCCATCGACCAGCACGTCAACCTTGGTCGAGGAGATTCCGTTGCGGTCCACGTCACGGATATCCAGCGAGGCTCCGATGTCCAGGCCGCGAACCGT
>JBEKQP010000071.1:0-18395 GCA_049519595.1 Candidatus Korobacteraceae bacterium
GTCTTCAGGCGCGGCCGCCAGCCAACGCTTCGCTCGCCGCCACTCCATCCATTGCCTGCCAGTGAAAAAGCACGAAACCACAAACGGAACAACAAAATAGAAAAAGTTCCTGGGGTTGGCGATTGTTACCGCCATGACCGCCACGGACAGCGTGAGCACTGCGCTGCCGCACATCCAGCGCATGCGGCGCGCCAGTTCTTCTTCCGCGGACTGTCTGCGGCCACGGCTCCCTTCGCTATCCTGATCGATCCAGCTCATACATCTCCATCTAAAGGCTTGTCCAAACCCCGGAGGCCGGTCTTAGGATGCGCTCTCGCCCAGATGCGGCTTGGAGAATACGATATCGGAAAAAAGCAGAATGGCGCCGACTACGATGGCGCTATCGGCAACGTTGAAATCGGGCCATACGTGTTCGCCGATGTAAAAATGCAGGAAATCGACCACTTGGCCGTGCATGATGCGATCCCAGAGGTTTCCGGCCGCTCCGCCGAGGATCAGAGACAGCCCGATCGTGGTTGAATTGAGCGTACGCTCCGATTTCCACAGCAGATAGGTGATGACGGCTACGGCGAGCAGCGACAGCACTACCATGAGCGAAGTCTTCCACGCCGCCGGCGACTCGGCGAAAAGCCCGAAAGCCACCCCGCGATTCTCGACATGGGTGATGCGGAAAAGGCGCGGGATCACCTGGATGCCGGAGCTGTTCAGCGGAAGCGAGCGCACAATCAACCACTTGGTCGCGCGGTCGGCAACGATCACGCAGACGACGATCAGTAGCTGGTACAGACGATGCGAACGGCCTTTCACGATGCTGCCCCGGTGCTCCCCTCTCCCCTCTCCTTTTCAATAATCTTCAGCGCGGCAGAGCAACGTTCACAGACGGTTGGATACGACTCATCCTCGCCGACGTGCGTCGAATAGTTCCAGCAGCGCTCGCACTTCTGGCCGGGAGCGCGGTGAGCCTCCACCGCGACCGCGGCTGCTCCATCGTTCGATTCGCTCAGTTTCAGCTCCACCGCGGAGACGACAAACAGGGAATTCAAGTAGCCGCGATAGCGTTCCAGCAGTTTGTACGATTCGGCGGGCGCGGTGATGACGATTGCGGCCTCCAGTTCGCTGTTGATGACCTTGTCGTTGCGAGCCTGCTCGATGGCCTTATTTACTTCGTCGCGAATCACGACCAGCGTTTCCCAATCGGTACGGAGGGTTGCCGCGGCATCGCGATCCCGGATGTCGCCAGTGATGTCGTGATCGTTCGGGAACAGCGCCATGTGAGCGCTTTCGGGGCGTGACTTCAATGCCGGCAGAAACCGCCAGATTTCATCCGCCGTGAAAGTCATGATCGGCGCGACCAGACGCGAGAGCGCCTCGGCGATTCGCCACATCGCCGTCTGCGCCGACCGGCGTTCGCGCGAGGTGCGCGGAAAGGTGTAGAGACGATCCTTCAGCACCGCCATGTAGAGCGCGCTCAGATCGACGACGCAGAACTGAATCAGCCGCTGATAGATGCGATGGAAGAGCATCTGGTCGTACCACTCGCGCAGTTCGCGGGCGAGGTCAGCCATCCGCAGCAGCATGAACTGATCGATGGGTTCCATCTGGTCGAACGGTAAGAGATCGCCCACAGGATCAAAGCCGTGAAGGTTGCTGAGCAGAAAGCGGAAGGTGTTGCGCACTTTGCGGTAATTCTCGCCCACGCGCTGTATCAGGGTTTCCGAGGCGTGTACGTCCTCGCGGAAGTCGACCGAAGCCACCCACAGACGCACGACCTCTGCCCCGAGCCGTTTGCAGATATCGACCGGGTCAACGACATTGCCCAGCGACTTCGACATCGCGCGGCCTTGCTCATCGAGTGTCCAGCCATTGGTTACCACGCCGCGGTAGGGTGCCGCATGGTGCAGTCCCACGCCGCAGAGCAGGGAAGAGTGGAACCATCCGCGGTGCTGGTCGCCGCCCTCCAGGTAAACGTCGGCGGGCCATGGCATTTCCGGCGTGTGGCCCAGCACGGCGGCCTGGCTTGAGCCAGACTCGAACCAGACGTCGATGATGTCCATTTCCTTGCGGAAGGCAGTGCCGCCACATTGGGCGCACGTGGTGCCGGCGGGCAGGATCTCGCTGGGCTGGAGGCGATACCAGGAGTCAGTGCCTTCGCGGGCAAACAGATCAACCACGGCGCGATTGACCGGCTTCGAATTCAAAACTTCGCCACAGCCGGTGCAGAAAAAGACCGCAATAGGGACACCCCAGACGCGCTGGCGCGAGATGCACCAGTCCGGACGCGTAGCGATCATGTTGGAAATGCGCTCTTCGCCCCAGGTCGGGTCCCACTTGACCTTCTTGATCTCGTCGAGCGAGACACTGCGGAGGGTGCCGCCGTTGAGCTTGCCCTCCATGGAAATGAACCACTGTTCGGTCGCCCTGAAGATGACTGGATTGTGGCAGCGCCAGCAATGCGGGTAGGAGTGCTCGATGTCCTCGCGGCCAAGCAGCACGCCTCGCGTCTTCAGGAGTTCAACGATCGGTTCATTCGCCTTGAAAACGGTCATGCCGTCATATTCGGGCAGTCCGTGGAGCAGGTGGCCGGAGCCGTCGACGTTGCAGGTCTGCTCGATGCCGTAGTTGACCCCGGTGTAGAAGTCGTCGGCGCCGTGAGAGGGAGCAGTATGAACTGCACCGGTGCCCTGGTCCATGGTCACATAGTCGGCCAGCACGCCGAGGAGTTGGCGATCTAGAAAAGGATGCGCGAAGGTTACGCGCTCAAGTTTAGATCCGGGGAAATTGGCGATGGGAAGCAGCTCACCCAGGTGACACTTGCGCGTGGTTTCCTCGGCCAACTTGGCGGCAACGACGTAGACCCACCCGCCGCTCTCGAGAGCGACGTATTCTTCTCGCGGGTTATAGGCGACGGCCATGGAGGCTGGCAGCGTCCATGGGGTAGTTGTCCAGATAATGGTCGCGACCTTCTTCCCGGCCAGTGCCGGATCGATAGCAGCCGGGTCACTGGTCAGAGCGTAGCGAACCCAGACACTCGGGCTGGTGTGGTTGGCGTATTCGACTTCAGCTTCGGCCAGAGCGGTCTCGTCGTGAATGCACCAGTAAACTGGCTTCAGCCCCTTGTAGACCATTCCCTTCTCAAAGAAGGCGTAGAAGTTGGCAATCACCCACGATTCGAATTGCGGGGTCATGGTCGAGTAGGGCTCTTCGAAGCGGCCAAAGACGCCGATGCGTATAAACTGCTCGCGCTGCAAATCGAGGTATTTCTCGGCGTATTTCCGGCAGGCCTGACGTACTTGCAGCGGGTCCATCTGCAATTTCTTGCGCCCCAGCGACTCGTCAACCTTAATCTCGATGGGCAGGCCGTGGCAGTCCCATCCAGGCACATACGGTGCGTCAAAACCCGCCATGTTGCGCGATTTAACAATGAAATCCTTGAGGCACTTGTTCAGCGCGTGCCCCAGGTGGATAGGGCCATTGGCGTAAGGAGGCCCGTCGTGCAGGACGTAAATGGGTGCGCCGCGCCGTGACTCACGAATCTTCTCGTAGACATGAATTTTTTCCCAATGAGCGAGCATTTTTGGCTCATTCTGCGGCAGGTTGGCCTTCATCGGGAATTCGGTTTTCGGTAGGTTAAGAGTCGACTTGAGATCTAGCGGCACTCCGGTCCTTTCTTATCTGGCCGGGCTCGACCGGTTCGCGTGGAACGCTCGCCGGAACCCATGGTTTCCACCACCAAGCCCTTACGGGGGCCCGGCGGAGTCGGGAAGGCCCAGTACATTAGTCAAGCGGCGTAATTTTGCGCCGATTCTTCATTATAGGGGTCCAGAAGCGAGAGTCCAATCCGGGCGGCGAGGCGAGGCGGACCGCTAGCTACATACGCACGGGGCGGTGCAAGCAATCACCCTGACGGGCGAACGCGGGGCACCATCGTACCAGGGATAGCACTATGGTGAAACGCCGCGACAGGCAAAGTCGACCTGCTGCAATCGGAAAATAATTCCATACTTGCTCATTTTCACAGGCGTCGAAACGAGGAGAGCAGCATCTAACGATTGGAATGGGGATACTTAGTGCGAGCGCTTTGCAGCATCTCGCATCTTGTGCAGCCGAGTGGGCATTTTCGTGCAGCGAGCAACTTGGTGACCGATGTGCTCATCTTTCTAGCCGATAGTCAAAGGCCCCGGTAGCGGAGAGAGGGACAAAGACATCTTTTATGGCGAACGAAGTCTTGAATGCGCCTAGACTTGACACCGGCAGACTTGACCTCTTGCCAAGTGGTAGTTTCGATCAATCGCTCTGGGCATCCCTGATCAGCAATATCCGAGAGACCTTTTTCCCCGAGAAGCTGCCCCCGTTGCAGCTGACATCGCGTCCGGTCAAGGTTCGCGATATCTGGGGCGGATACAGCTACAAGAAGACGGGTGCATCAGTATCGCTCGTGGTACATGCATTGGCTATCGGCGGGCTGATTGGGCTCACAATCCTCGGTGCGAAGACCGTTAAGCAAGTGGAGCACGAGACGGTTACGTTGATTGCGCCGCCGGTTTCCGACTATCTACCTCCAATTTCGATGAAAAAGAATGACACCATTGCCGGCGGCGGCGGCGGTGGCGACCATGACAAGATTCCCGCCGTGAAGGGCAAGCTGCCAAAGCCGGCGATGGAACAGATCACTCCACCGGCAATGGTGGTGCGGAATGATCATCCTAAACTGGTAGCAGAGCCCACGGTTGTGATGCCGCCGCAGGTCAAGCTGCCAACCATGAACGCGATGAATTTCGGTGACCCGAAGGCCGTGCTTCCCAGCGGACCGGCTTCCAACGGCACTGGATCGGGCGGTGGAATCGGCTCGGGCAGTGGTGGCGGCGTGGGTGTCGGAGTTGGTCCTGGGGTTGGGCAGGGTCGCGGTGGCGGCATTGGCGGCGGCGTTTTCCGGGTGGGCGGTGGTGTTTCAGCCCCGCGTGCGCTTGACGCGCCGGACCCGGAGTATTCGGAAGAGGCCCGCAAGGCGAAATACCAGGGAACGGTCGTTCTATGGATGATTATCGACCCGAACGGCTCTCCCCGCGACGTCCGCGTGACCCGCAGCCTTGGAATGGGGCTGGATCAGAAGGCGGTTGAAGCAGTCCGCAAATGGAAGTTTGAGCCGGCCATGAAAGATGGCAAGCCAGTGGCCGTACAGATCAGCGTAGAAGTAAATTTCCGGTTGTACTAGCTCCGTTGCTGACTCGCCGGCGTTAAGACCGGCCTGTCGCAGGAGCCCGGATTGCGCCGAAGCTGACGCGAAAAGCCGGAATATAAAGGGAGAGGCAAACCTGCCTCTCCCTTTTGCATTTCGGGAGGGCCGCCGATAATCACCATCGACGGGTGACGATGTTGATACGGGCGGGAATGCGCATAGTGGCGCCAAATCTGCTAAGTTAAAAATTCAACATGCCAGCGTCGAATCAGACATGCATGGTGTGCGGCGAGCCCTTGACCCCGGCGGGGCGATGCGCCAACTGCGAGGCGGCGGCTTCGCTTCGCCGGCATAAGCTCGGGCTGCCCGTGCTGGTGCTGATCATCATTGCCGGTTTCAGTTTTACGCGCATGGTGGTGGACTGGTTCAACAATCGGCAAGACCAGTTGGCCTCCGATTGGTATCAAAGAGGCGTGGCTGCGCTTAGTTCGCACCGTCCCGAACAGGCGGTGGAAGATTTCGAAACTGCACTGGTCTATGCCAAGCACGACGACGACGAATACCGCGTTCAACTCGCCGAATCGCTGCTTGCCGCTGGACGTCCGAACGAGGCCCGTTCGCGTCTCCTGAGCCTTTTAGAGGAACATCCGACCGATTCAATGGTGAACCTGAAACTGGCGCGGATTGCAGCCAGCAGGGGCGAGTTGCAAGATGCGATTCGCTATTATCAGGCTGCCATCGACGGCATCTGGAGTCCGGGTAAAACGCCTACGGTCGAACGCCTGAATACGCGATTCGAACTATTGGACGTGCTGGCCGCCAATCACCAGAATGAGCTTGCTGAGACAGAGCTGGCAGCCCTATTGCCGGAGCTTCCGCCGAGCGCGAGCGCCCACGCTCGGATTGGACAAATCTATCTCAAACTGGGTGACGTGCATCGGGCGCTTGCCGAGTTTCAACACGCCAGACAACTGGATCATAATTTCGTGGCTGCCTATGTGGGTGCCGGTGAGGTGGCGCTCCAGGCTGGCGACTATGTGGCAGCCAAACATTACTTGACGGACGCCGTGAGGCTGGACGATGAGGACGCGAACTCAAGGACCCTGCTGAACAGAGCGGAGCAACTGCTGGCAGCCGATCCTTTCTCACCAGGAGTGAGCGCGGGAGAGCGGGTGCGGCGTACGCTTGCCGCGTACGAGACGGCCGTGAAGCGTCTCGACGAGTGCATACGCTCCTGCGCGAAGGCCGCGGCCGACAGTCGGTCACGTACAACTACTCCCGAGGCGCAAGCGGATGCGGATAAGCTGGCTCAACTCCAGAGCTGGGCCGAGCAACTCAGACGCTACGCGACGGAGGGCCGCTTGCGGGGCCGCGATGACGTGGTGGAGAACATGATGCGATTCGTTTTCGCCACCGAAGATGCTGCGGCGAAGCTATGTGGTGCGCCGAATGGGATGGATGAGCTGCTGGCCACCATCGGCCATCATCGCTGGGGGAACCAGTAAATGAAGCCGATTACTGTTGAAAAACGGGCAACCAGCGGCAGCCCCGTGCGGCGAAAATACTGGTCGTCTCTGAGGAGAATGCTGACCGGGTCAGCACTTTTGTCGTTGCGCGAGGAGCAATTCTTTCTCGTGCTGTCGGTCATCATCGGCTCGATTGCGGGATTGGTCGTGGTGCTCTTCAGGGTTGCCATCTCCGCCGTGCGATGGCTGCTGCTGGGTACCGGTCTGCGACCGGATGTTCCGCGTGTGTTCATCGCTCCGGCGCTGGCCGGTTTACTGATCGCGGTTTTGGTCGGCAAGTTTTTCCCGCGCGTGCGCGGCAGCGGCGTGAACCAGACGAAGGGCGCGCTCTATATCTATGACGGTTACGTGGGCAGCAGCACCACGATCGGCAAGTTTCTGACGGGCGCGCTGGCAATCGGCAGCGGACAATCACTCGGTCCAGAGGATCCCGCGCTGCAGGTCGGGGCCGGCATCGCATCCTTGATTGGAAGGCGGCTGCGACTTTCGCGCGAGCGCTTGCGGTTGATTGCGCCTGTCGGCGCGGCAGCGGGACTGGCGGCGGCCTTCAATGCACCTATTACCGCCGTGTTGTTTGTCATTGAAGAGGTTATCGGGCGCTGGACGACGGGCATTCTCGGCGCAGTGGTGCTGTCGGCGATATCGAGCACGGTGGTCGAACGCTGGTTTCTCGGGCAGGAGCCGCTGTTCCTCGTTCCGGAATATCATCTCGAGAACCCAGGTGAGTTGCTTGCTTATGCGGCGCTCGGAGTGTTGGGCGGCACTGCGTCGGTGCTTTTCGTCAAGTTCATAGCCTTGCTGCGTCCATGGCTGCGGCGCCTGCCACCATGGACGCAATACGTGCAACCGGCAGTGGCTGGGCTACTGATCGGGTTGATCGGCATCCGTTTTCCGCAAGTCATGGGCGCCGGCTACAACTCGATCGACCAGGCAATGAATGCACGTTTCGGATGGGAGATCCTGGGAATCCTGGCTGGACTGAAAATCCTGACAACCGGAATTTCATTTGCCAGCGGTACTCCGGGCGGACTGTTCGCTCCAACGTTGTTCATTGGCGCGATGCTGGGCGGCGCGGTCGGCGGACTTGAGCAGTCATTCTTTCCGCAATTGTCGATTCCCGTGGGCGCATATGCGCTCATCGGCATGGGAACACTGTTCGCGGGCATCTTGCGTGCGCCCATGACGTCGATTTTCATGATCCTGGAGGTGAGCGGCAACTATTCAATCATCCTGCCGGTCATTGTCTCGAACACGGTCGCCTATCTGATATCGCGTACATTTCAGAGAGTGCCGATTTTCGATCTGCTCTCGCGACAGGACGGCCTCGACCTGCCTTCGCTGGAAGAAGAACGCGAAGTCGCGACCCTGCGCGTGGAAGATGCGCTCTCCCCGTTTGCGGAACAAGTGCTCGATGGCAAAGGCACGCTGTTTCACGCCCTCGACGTCGTGCAAAACGCAAAGGGCGATTTTTTCCTGGTGCAGTTGCCGGGCGGCCGTTGGGCCGGCGTTTCGCGACAGACGCTGTTGGATCTTGAACCTGACGGAAGTGAATCGTTAGGTTCGCGGTTGAACATGTTCATTCCCGCACTCTATCCGGATCAGTCCCTGGAGACCGCCCTCCGGCACATCAGCGACTGGCCGTTTCTGCCCGTGGTGCATCGGGCAGATCCCGCCATGCTGATCGGGATTATCTCAGTGCAAGACGTAATCAACGCTTACAGAAACGCCGGAGTGGAAGAGCCGGGAGACGAGTTGCCGCCAAGCTAGGAGCATGCCGCCGGAGCAGTGCCTCGAATGCCCCACTCTCCATTTTGTCTTTTCCCGGTGACGCCGAATCTCGCCGGCAGTCGCAAACCCGGATCAGGCTGCCGCAACATCGGGTCTCCGAAAATGCGCGTCGGAAGCGGCCCGGAGGATGCTGTGGATGTCGCTGGGCGCACAACAATCGGTTGCGCCGGCGGCCAGCGCCGCGACCCACATCTCATCATCCGCGAGGCGATGAGTGCAGATAACCGCACTATTGCGATATCGCCCGCAGATTTCATGCAGCTCCCGGAAATTGACTAATTCAAGATCAACGACTACTGCGTAGGGTTCCTGATTCTGGAAAGGCTTCTCCCACAACTCGTGCAGGCGCACCACGCGTATTTCCCTGAAGTGGGTCCGCAGGTTTGCGACAAGTAGCTCGCCGACTCTGCCATCTGCCTGGACTATGAGAATTGACAATGACTGCATACAAATTCTCCCTCACTCGAACGCCGCGGTTCGCCCGGATGACTATCTCTCGGACTTGCGCGGGATGAGCAAAGCAACTGGCGATTCAATGCGCCTCAGAACTAATGTTTATTCGGCTGCTATTGTGACTCGGTCCGATCGGCAGTGATTGCGAAGGGCTCCGGTTGCAGCTTTCCGTCTTGCTTGAGCAGGATTTCGACCTTGCCTTCGGCCTCCTCCAACTCCCGGCGACAGGAATCTGAAAGCCCTACGCCTTCTTCAAAGAGTTTTAGAGCCTGCTCCAATGGAAGATCGCCCCGCTCTAATTGCTGGACGATAGTTTCAAGACGCTGAAGGCACTCCTCGAATTTCGGCAAGACCCGCTCCTTGCTGGCGATTCTATGTCAGATTCTACTCAGGATAACAAAGAAATTGAGGAACTAAGGATTGACTTAATCCGCACGTCCGCGAGTTACCCAACTGGAGCGCGCGTTGAGCTGTTCACACCCAGCCGAAATCGTAGTAGCCTGTTCGGGGCTATTCGATGGACTCATACGCACAAGAACAGCTTCGCGACATACTTTCCCGAGGGCGTTGGGAGGGTGCCGTTTCTCTGCTGCAAGGAATGAAGCCAGAAGTGGCCGCCGAAGCGTTCCTGGTATTGCCGTTTGACGAGCAGCAGAACCTGTTCCGCCGTTTGCCGACGGAGTTCGCCGCCAAGCTGGCCGTTCACTTTCCTTACTATCACCTGTACGTGCTGCTGCATTCGCGGCCCGCGCACGAAATGCGGGCAATTGTCGACAGCATCAATCCGGATGACCGCATGCGCTTCTTCGACGAACTGCCGGAAGAAGCATGGCAGCGCTTCATGAACGAATTGGCAGCTGCGGTGCCGGCTGACGCGCAACGCGAACGGCCCGCGCCTACGGCTGCCAATGTAACTGTTTCTGCCGTACCGGTCGTGGCAGCAGAACGGATCATTGAGGCGCGCGGTATCGAAAAATATTTCCAGCAGCCTGACGGAAGGCAGATTCAGGTCATCGCTCCCATGGATTTCGTGGTGGAGTCGGACGCGATTGTTGCATTGCTCGGGCCTTCAGGCTGCGGTAAATCGACGCTGCTGCGCATCCTTTCGGGGCTTGCAGCTCCTTCCGCCGGCGAAATCTTCTGGCACGGAAAGCGACTATGCGAATGCAGCCCCAATGTGGCTATCGTCTTCCAGAGCTTCGCGCTTTTCCCTTGGCTCACGGTGCTGGAAAATGTTGAGGCTCCGCTGCTCGCTCGCGGCATTCGGCATATCGACCGTCATCGCCGCGCCCTGCGAACTCTTCATACCGTAGGTTTGAAAGGCTTCGAAAGCGCTTATCCCAAGGAGCTTTCCGGTGGAATGAAGCAGCGCGTTGGATTCGCACGCGCCCTGGCGGTTGAACCGGAGGTTTTGTTCATGGATGAACCTTTCTCCGCGCTCGACGTGCTGACCGCCGAAAATCTTCGGGGTGAACTGATGGAGCTGTGGCTCGACAAGAAGATCCCGACAAAGAGCATGTTCCTGGTTACCCACAACATCGAAGAAGCCGTTCTGCTGGCCGACCGAATTGTCGTGCTCGGGCGTAACCCAGCCCGGATTCGAGCCGATTTCCAGGTCCCCATACAGCAACCCAGAGATCGCAATTCAGCCGATTTCCTGTTGTATGTCGACTACATTTATAAGGTCATGACACAGCCGGAACTCGAACTCGCGCCGCCCTCGAAGTCGCAGCGGGCAGCGAAGCCGCCGTACCAGATGCTGCCGCATGCTCGGCCAGGCGGCATAGCGGGGCTTTTGGAGTTGCTGAAGGATCGTGGTGGGAAAGAGGATCTATACCACGTAGCGGAAGATTTCTTAATGGAAGTGGACGATCTGATGCCGCTTGTCGAAGCGGCGGTGCTACTTGGGTTTCTGAAGTCTTCAGCAGGTGACATTGAGATGACCCCGGCCGGTGAGGAATTCGCCGGGGCCAGTATTGAGATGAGGAAGAATCTATTTCGCGAGGCCGCTCTCGCCCGTGTCACTTTGTTGCAACAGATGCGCCATGCGCTTGAATGCAAGTCTGACCACTCCATTCCGCTGGAACTCTTCCGGGATGTTCTGGATGAACATTTTTCAGCAGGGGAAGTGCAGCATCAGATTGAGACCGCGCTGCATTGGGGCCGCTATGCAGAAATCTTCACCTATGATTCGGAAAACGACAGACTGTTATCTCACCAGCCGGCAAGCTCCGGAGAACTTCACTGATGCAGTCCGACGATAATGGCGCAGAAGAGCGATAAGACCCTATCTCGAACTCCACCCTGGGGCGTGGTGCTTTCTCCGGCCGCGTCGTTGTTGCGGGATTTGCCCATAATCCTGGCGGGCCTGGGATTGTTCTATGGCTTGTTGTCGTTTGCTCATTACTGGAGCGGACCCCTCAACGCGCATTCCGAGATTGATCTTTCCGTGGCGGCGCTGCCAAGGTACGCATTGTTTTCGGTGGCGCGAATCACGGCCGCATATGTCCTCAGCCTGGGCTTTGCCGTCGGTTATGGCTATATCGCGGCGCACAACGCCAAGGCGGAGCGCTTTCTGATTCCTCTTCTCGATACGTTGCAGTCCATCCCCGTCTTGAGCTTTCTTCCCGGCGTGATGCTTTCCATGGTCGCACTCTTTCCAGACAGGCAATTAGGCATCGAGCTGGGATCGATCTTACTTATCTTCACGGGGCAGGTCTGGAACATGGCATTCAGCTTCTACGCTTCGCTCAAGAGCATTCCGCGCGAAATGAGTGAAGCGACACAGGTATACGGATTCAACAGCTGGCAGAGGTTCCAGCAACTGGAACTGCCGTACGGCATGATCGGGCTGATCTGGAATTCGATGATGTCGGTCGCCGGGGGATGGTTTTTCCTGATGGCGTGCGAGATGTTTGTGCTGGGGAACCGGGATCTACGGCTGCCCGGGCTCGGGTCGTACCTGCAAACCGCCGCGAATGCCGGAAATACTCGGGCGATCTTATATGGCCTTTCGGTGATGATCGCGGTCATCATTCTTATCGATCAACTGATCTGGCGCCCGGTGATCGCCTGGGGTGAGAAGTTCAAGTTTGAACAGGTCGAAGCCGTGGAGACACCGCACTCGGCTGTTCTGGACTTTCTACGGCGTTCACGGCTTCTTCACGCCCTTGCCCGCGTATCCTTTGCTCCCATGCGCGAGGCATTGGACTTGCGCGCTGCGAGAAGATCTTTTGGCGTCGATGCTGGTTCCACGCGGCAATGGGCAGGGAAGTGGCCGCGTCGAGCGTTGCTCGCTGTTTTGCTGCTTGCCATGGGATATGCCGTGATCAAAATGAGTCTCATGCTCATGATGCTTTCGCGAGGGGAGCTACGCGATATGATTGCCGGCGCTGGAGCTACATTTCTCCGCGTCGAGGCTACCCTGTTGCTCGCGGCATTGTGGACGATACCGGCAGGCGTGTTCATCGGATTGCGTCCAAGAGTCTCCGCGGTGTTGCAGCCAATTACTCAGATTGCCGCTTCAGTGCCCGCGACCGCCCTGTTTCCGGTCATACTTCTACTATTAATCCGGGCTGGCGGCGGTCTTGGGATTGGCTCCATAGTTCTGCTGTTATTGGGAACTCAGTGGTACATTCTTTTCAATGTGATTGCCGGCGCCTCGGCAATCCCATCGGACTTGAAAGAAGTTTGTGAAGTATTCCATTTCGGCAAGATCGAGCGATGGCAAAAGCTGATCTTGCCCGCCATCTTTCCCTATCTGGTTACTGGTTTTGTCACAGCCTCGGGCGGCGCATGGAACGCGAGCATTGTTGCGGAGTACTTTCACTTCAAAGGCCAGACTTTTTCGACAGTTGGACTGGGAGCGGTTATCAGCCAGGCGACCGACGCTGGTAACTTTCGTCTCCTGTTGGGGGCGACCATCGTTATGGCCGCGATGGTAGTTAGTATCAATCGCCTGTTGTGGCGGCGTCTCTATGCACTTTCTTCAACCCGGTACAAGCTGGAAAGCTAAATAATTTGTAGCGGGAGTCTGACCATTACAGGGCATCTCAACCTCTCTAACCCTGCATCCGCCGACGAATTTCTGCATCTTACAAATCGGCAGTAGATGTCGGCTATCCTCCGCACCTGAACTGCTCGGCCCTGTTCCACGGCAAAACCAGGGATGCCACATTCTTTTGCATTTCGTTCAAGTTTGCCGCTCCCTGATGGTCGCGTCGCCCGGAGTGTTCTGACTTCGGGACGACACACAATCCCTGGTTTGCGATCGCCGGACAATCTCGCCGGCAGATCCACCGTATGAAGCGTCAATGACTGGAGAAGAAAATATATGAGCGTGTTTGACAGAACTCAATATCGGGACGTGGAGTTTGTACCACGTCCGCACTGGAAATGGACGGCTATCGCCGTCGGTGTGCTCCTCCTCCTGGTACTCGTGGGCACATTTGTTACCCGCGTAACGAGAATCGAGGCGGGTCACGTGGGCGTGGAAATCAATCTTGCGGGCCACCAGCGCGGTGCTTCGGAAATACCGATTCGCACCGGTTGGGTCGTCTATAGTCCGCTTTGGACGCAGGTGATCCAGTTTCCCACCTACGTGCAGACGGTGAAGTGGACCCGTAACGTAAACGAGGGACATCCAATCAACGAGGAAATGGGGTTCAACTCCAAGGAGGGGATGGAAATCTTCGCTGATGTTTCACTTTCCTACGCCATCGATCCGCAGAAAGCTCCGGATTTTTACATTAAGTATCGCGACAGCGACCTTGACCGGTTCACGCACGGCATACTGCGCGACATCGTGCGCAACTCTCTGAACGAAGTTGCTTCCACCTACAACGTCGAAGACATTTATGGGGAGCGCAAAGCGCAGTTTCTGAACAAAGTGCAAACGATGATCGAGCAGAAGGTGTCTCCGGTGGGTGTGGGAGTCCAGCAGTTCGGCTTCATCGGCGCCCCGCGCGTTCCCCAAGTGATTGCGAATTCGATTACCGCCAAGGCGCAGGCAGTGCAGGAGGCCGAACGCGCCCGGAACGAGTTGGCTACGACTCAGGCCGAGGCGGCTAAGAAGATCGCTCAGGCGGATGGCGAAGCGAAATCCCTGGTGACAATCGCCAAGGGAGAAGCCGACGCCAATCGCATACGGCAGAGTTCTCTCACCCCGCAGCTTCTTGAACTACGAAGAATAGAGAACAACCGTGCGCTCATTGAAAAGTGGAACGGGCAGCTCCCCACCGTCCAAGCAGGGCAAGGCGGGGGAATGATTCTACAGTTGCCGCACGCCCAGTGAGTCGCGTGGCGCACAGCTGGCAGGAGTATGCGGCTGGGGCGGATCACCAAGGTGCCGGGAAACCTGATTGGGTAGCTCTTAGGTGGCTGCGCCGAAAGGTGCCATTACCCAACCTACACACAACCACGGTGCGTACCGGCCCTCGAGCGGAACCGGCGTACGGAGCGTATATCGTTGACAATAGACTCCTGAGTCAACATTCCGACATGAGTTAATAACTTCAGAAGCAACTCTGGACCATGATTCCGAATCTCTGAATGTGCCGAGGTTTATTCCTTTGGCACTGAGAGAGGAAGGTCCCATGGCTCAAAAGTGTTCCCACTGGCCTAGTAGTGCCATAGCTCTTTTCGCGACTTTGTCGCTTGCCCTTTTGTTGTCCGGATGTGGTCGCGGTGTCGTGCCTACATCCGCGAGCAGTTCGCTAACCGCAGGAACAGGGAGCACTGGTTCATCATCGGGAACAGGGAGCACGTCTTCTTCAGGAACTGAGGGGACAGGGAGTACTGGCTCGGGAACAACGACGAATTCCGGCAGCAGTGCGGCGATCACGCCATCGATTTCGATCTCGCCGAGTTCACTCACGGTGACAGTGCCCGGCACGCAGCAGTTCACGGCTTCGGTTACGGGCGCATCCAGTACGGCAGTTTCCTGGACGGTGAATGGTGTGGCGGGCGGCAGTGCCGCGACAGGAACCATCACCGCGGACGGCCTGTATACGGCGAGCGCAGCCGGAACGTTTACGGTGACGGCAACGTTGACCTCTGAAGCCACGGTGACCGCGAGCGCTACGGTGAACGTGGCGAACCCTCCGCCCCCTCCGCCTCCTCCAGTCACGGGCGTCTATACCTACAAGTACGATAACGGGCGGACAGGCCTGAACTCGAATGAGAGCAAACTGACGGTCGCGGCTGTCACCAACGGAACTAATTTTGGCAAACTCGGTTCCTGGACCGTTGACGGCAGCATTTATACCCAACCGTTGTACGTGCCCGGGGTTGCGCTCCCTGGCGGCACCTTTAACGTGCTGTACGTTGGTACGGAAAACGATAGCGTCTATGCCCTCAACGCCGATGTGCCCGGAAAAGTGCTCTGGAAGCGGAGTTTCCTGACTTCGACCGCTACGATTGGCCAGGGCTATACCGGCGGGCGCACCTCGATAGGCGGCAATGTCGGGATCACTGGTACGCCAGTTATCGATCCCGCCACGAACTGGATGTACGTGGTGGCGCGCACAACCGAGGGTGGCAACCAGGTCCAGCGCCTGCACGCGATCGACATCACAACGGGAGCTGACGTGCTAACCGCCGGGCTGATCAACCCCGTGGTGAGTGGAACCGGACTGGGCAATGACGGCACCGGCCATGTCCCGTTCCTGCCGCTAACCCAGAACCAGCGACCGGCGCTGCTGCTGAGTAACGGCAACGTCTATGTGACGTTCGCTTCATACAGCGATTACGATCCGTATCATGGCTGGGTGATTGCCTTCAATGCCGCCTCGCTGGACTTCATCGACGCCTATAACGTGACACCGAACGGCGGTGGCGGCGGCTCCTGGATGGCGGGCGCCGGCCCGGCTGGGGACAGCGATGGCAACGTTTATTTCGCCACGGGCAATGGCCGCCCAGACGCGACTGCACTGTTCGATCCTCCGAACGATCTGCCGAACAGTTTTCTGAAGTTGAATGTGATTGGCGGCAAACTGACGCTAGTGGACTATTTCTCTCCCTATAATGCGCAGTGCTTGAGCGCGGATGATCTTGATCTGGGCTCGTCCGGCCCGACACTGATTCCGGATCAGTTTGGCGGGCACAGCATTCTTGCGCTCGGCAGCAAGGAAGGGCGGGCCTACCTGCTCGATCAAAACGATCTGGGCAAGTTTCAGTCGGGCAGCGACAGCCAGGTTCTCAGCTCGGTGCTGTTTAACCCGGCGGCCTGCGGGCAGGCGGCCTTCAACGCCAATGCCCCGCTGCGCGTCTATGGATCGCCCGCCTACTGGAACGGCAACATCTACTTTGGATCGGCATTCGGACCACTGCGCCAATACGACATTACGAGTGGAAAGCTGGTGCAAACGGCGCTTTCGGCGCATCTCTACCCGGGCAACGGACAACTTGGACGCGGTCCCCTGACCAGCGTTTCGTCCAACGGCACTTCCAACGGCATTGTCTGGACGGCGGAGAACGACCTCAACGGCAATGGTTGGCTGCGTGCGTTCGACGCGACCAATGTCGCCAATCAACTCTATGTCACTAACTTTGGCGATGGCAGCAATTTCATCATCCCGATGGTAAACAACGGCAATGTCTATGTGAGCGGCCATGCCACTTTGTACAAGTACGGACTGCTCAAATAGTCGAGAGTGCTAGAGAAGACGGCGATGGCTGTTCGGTGCGCTTTGGGCGCCAAATTGTCAGTAACTTAAGTGCCAAGGGCGGAGCAAGAACAGCCATCGGCGAATCAATCGTTCCCGGGCAACTCTGCACGGGCAGTTGGTTTCACAACGTTCGGGAGGCAGGATGCGGCGGCTGCGAAGAATTACGGAACAGGAGGCAATCGCCGAATTTCTGAAGAGCGAGTTTTATCACAGCGAGTTTCACTATGATCGCGGGAGGTTCGAGCGCCTCGTGTTGCATGCCGATGTAACCAATGCGGCTGAAAACGCTCTGCGCCGGGCCCTTCTGTATCGCCGTCGCAGGCACATGTGGCGTGAGCTGCCAGTTAATACCGAATGGTGGGAAATACAGATCGAGTCCTCAGACCTGAAACTCATTCGCGTCTTTCCGCGTGCGCAATGGAGGCGGATCGCTAAGGGGAGTTTGCTGCTTCTCGATGTTACCGAGCGCATCCGAACGGAGCGCTCTATCAGACGCACTCAAAAGTGCGTCACAAAGGTGCACGCCATCGGCGAAAGCTTGCGCCGTGGAGACGGCCTCGGATGCGCGCTCCTGATTGGAGTGGACGAGAGCAACGCGCTCACCATTCTGGAAGGCAACCACAGGCTCACTGCCGCCCTCATGGAATACGATAACGTGCCGACGAGCCAGCTTCGGGTGTTTTGTGGCTTCTCGCCGCAAATGCACAAGTGCTGCTGGTATCAGACCAATCTTTCGACTCTGTGGCACTATGCAAAAAACCGTTTTAAAAGCTTGTTCGACGATGAAGCAAAGATTCAGCGCCTGATGAACGACAACCCGAGCACTTTCGGTTCCGCGAACGCAGTGCCTGAGCAAACTCCTGTACGAGATCAACCGGCAGCCTAAACTCAGCGCATAGAACAAAACGTGTAGCTCAGCTTCTTCCGTGTTCTCTTGTACTCATTAGAATTTTGCAGGTTTGTTCCGGCCGGCTATGTGCGCCCCCGCCTCGTGCGGCTTAGGCTTTCTTATTTCTCTATTGCAAAACTCGTCTCAGTGAGCCTTGACCGTAATCGACTTGCTGAAGTTTGTGTTTGAATCAAATGCCTTGACCAGGACCGTATGAGTTCCAACACTGAGACTGATTGCGGTATTGATAAGTTTTGGCGATGTCTTCTGTTGATAGACTAGCTTGCTGTCAACGTAGATGTTCATTCCTGTTATGGTCTTGCTGTCGGTTGCATAGGCGACGATCTGCACGGGCGAAGTGACGCTGGAGTTCGCAACCGGCGAGCAGATGGTAATGCTCCGGTTGGTTTTGCTGATTGTGCAGCCTTGAGTGACGGCTACACTCTTTGTGGCTGAGGCTGTCGCACCGAGGCTGTCGGTCACCGTGCCTGTCACGGTGAAGGTGCCGGGCACATAATAAGTGTGGCTCGCGGTCAGGCCCACGACCGTCGGAGTGCCGTCGCCGAAGTTAATAGTGCCGCCGCTGCTGCTGATTGTGCCATCAGGTGAAGTGGATTGGGTGAGCGACGCCGTGACCTTCAAAGTGGTCTTCCCACTGACCGGCGTAACCGTCAGCACCGCGGTCGGAGCTGCCTTCGCAACCATCACCTGCTGCACGGCAGTAGCCGTCATGCCATTGCTGTCAGTGACTGTTCCGGTGACCGTAAAGGTGCCGGGCGAGCTGTAAGTATGGCTTGCGGTCAGACCCGTAGCCGTCGTGCCGTCTCCGAAATTTATGGTGCTGCTGCCGCTGATGATTGTGCCATCGGGCGACGAAGAGCTTTGCAGCGATGCGG
>JBEKQP010000072.1:0-18054 GCA_049519595.1 Candidatus Korobacteraceae bacterium
CCTTTGAAGGAAGATAACAGGATCGCGGTACGAAGTGAGCGATAGCTTTCCGACATATCGGACCTCGGCTTGGCCAGCGTGACTACGGCCATCCTTTCTCTCTCCGTCATTGCTTTCCAAGTAAACTTTCGCTCGCGGCCACTGCCGGTTTCCGAACCCAAAGGAATCACCGCTAATGAGGGCACGGCGGTGATCGCCTGCGCCTGTTCAGGGATCCTGATTGTGTTATCCAGACTCTCCAGGACAAAAGCAAGCCCCAACCCGGCAACTAATCCGAGGATAAGTCCCATCGCCATGCTGCGCGGGACGTTGGGCGAGACGGGGCGATTAGGCGCCCAAGCTGAATCCACGATCCGGACATTATTGGACCTGAGGCCGATTGAAACCCCGGCCTCCTTCATCTTCTGCAATAGCCCTTCATAAACGGAACGATAGCTCTCCGCGTCGCGTTTGACGATGTTGTACTGAATTGCGCCTCGATTGAGTTCGTTGGACTTCTTCTTCTGGTCTTCCAGTGCGGCGCTCAACAGCTTTTCCTGCTCCACCGCTGCCAGATATTCGCTTTTTAGCTTGAGCGAGAGCAGGTCGTTTTCCGCATCCAGGTCTGTCTGCAGCCGCTTAAGTTGGTTGTCGATCTCAACGAGCTTGGGGTAGGAAGGACCGAACTGAGTGCGTAGCTGCGCGTATTGCATTCGAAGTTCACTCTGCTTTTCGCGCAACCGACTATTCATGGAGCCACCAGTGTCGTCTTTTACAAACAGGTCGGCATGACCTTCAGCGGCCATCCTGTAGAGTGATTCTTTCGTTATCCTCTCGGCTTGTGCCTGGGTGAGCCGCTTGCTAAAATCATCCAGCGCGTTGTTAATCAGATTCTGTTTATCGTCCACTCCAAAGATATTATTGTCTTTCTGATACCGGAGGAGCTCCGCTTGCGCGGTCTCCATCTTCAACTTTAAATCCGTTAGCTCATGCGCGATCCAGTCGGACGTCTGCATGGTGGCTTCGAACTTTGTCTTGTAGTTCTGTTCTATATACGTCGCAATGGTCTGGTTGACGATGTCGGCTGCCATGCGGGGATTCGGGTCGGTGCATGAGATCTCAATCACGCGTGTGCCCTGCAAGACTTTCACGCTCAGGCTGCCTTGGACGCGCCCCGCAAGAGCAGCGTCCTGCGGCGAGTTCAAATCGAAAGGGGTGGCCCCCATCGGATTCGATTTGCCGCCGGCGACAAATGCCGGATTATTCTGCGCGCGCAGGCCCTTGACCACTTCAGCGGCAAGGATACGGCTTTGGAGAATCCGAACTTGGGTTTCGAGAGTGACAGTCGAGTCGAAATCTTCCGCCGAGGCTTCGGAATCCTTGAATCCGAGGTTCACCGGAGTTTCGCGATTGACAGCGATCCTCCCTGTGGCGACGTATAGGGGCACAGCTCGCAGGGCCGAAATCGTGGACATCGCCAGCACGACAATTGTCGCTGCCAGGATGCTCCACCGGTGCTTTCTTACAACGGTGACGTATTCGAGCAGGAAGCCGTCGGCATTGATATCTGAATTGGCCGCACCGCTCCGCAAAAGGCCGCTTTCCAAGGTGGGCTGCCGGCTGGCCGAAGGCTTTTCGGCGGTTGCTTCGTTTCTCGACTCCATTCACCTCTCCTGTTGCAGTGTTCGGCACTGTCGAATAAGTTAGCCATTCCACTGCGCAGGTTACGAGCGACAACAAGGGGGAAGAAAGCGTAAGTGTAGCACAAACAGAGCTGTTTCCATTGTCATCTCGGGTACAGATGATTACTTCAGTAATATAAAAATAGTACCCAATCGCCGTATAAGGTTTACCTTAGTTACCCGGCGGGGAACGTCTGGAACCTTGCAAATTACTGCTTGGGAGAAACCTTTGTGTTACTCTACCAGTGTTAATTCTCTAAGCAACTAAAATTCTTATGTCCACTCATTTAGCGCCCCCTCGAGCGTCAGGCTGTGACCATACTACGGACGCGGAAGTCACGATCTTGCGACCGCGCAAGGGATGGGTGGCGCTGGACCTGCAGGGCCTCTGGCATTATCATGAGCTGCTTTACTTCCTGGTGTGGCGCAACATCAAGGTTCGCTACAAGCAGACCGTGCTCGGCGCCTCCTGGGCTTTGATTCAACCCCTGGCCACCATGGCGGTGTTCAGCATCTTTTTCGGGAAGCTGGCGAAAGTGCCTTCCGACGGGGTGCCGTATCCGTTATTTGCTTATTGCGGATTGTTGCCGTGGCAATTGTTTTCCTATGCCATGACGGAGTCCAGTAATAGCGTGATCAGCAATCAGCAGCTCATCACCAAGGTCTATTTTCCGCGGCTGGTGATTCCTATTTCGGCGGTCATTTCCGGCTTGGTGGACTTCGCTATCGCGTTCTCTCTGTTGCTGATCATGATGCCGTTTTACGGCATCATGCCAACGGCGAGGATACTGGTTCTACCTCTCTTTATTCTCTTTGCGATTGCCACGGCGCTCGCCATTGGACTTTGGCTTTCCGCGCTGAACGTGGAATACCGAGACGTGCGCTACACGATCCCCTTCCTGATGCAATTCTGGCTGCTGATCACGCCTGTCGCTTACCCGAGCAGCATGGTTCCAGCCAAATGGCGGCCGCTGATGGGCCTGAATCCGATTGCCGGGGTGGTGGAAGGCTTCCGCTGGGCGCTATTGGGAAATGGCAGCGCTTCTGGACCGCTGATGCTGGTCTCGATAGTGATTGTTGTCGTGCTGCTGTTCGGCGGAATCGTGTACTTCCGCCGCATGGAGACGACGTTCGCAGACCTGGTTTGAGATATGAGTGAGCGCGCCATCAGCGTTGATAATCTGGGAAAGCTCTACCGCATAGGCGAAGGCCAGCATTACACGACTCTGCGCGAAAAGCTGACCGACTTGATTCAGTCGCCGTTCCGTGCTCTGCACCGGAAAGCAAATTCTTCCCCCGACCCGCCAGCCGACACATGGCTATGGGCTCTGCGCAACCTTTCCTTCGAAATCAAACGTGGTGAACTGGTCGGGATTATCGGCAAAAACGGCGCTGGCAAGAGTACCTTGCTCAAGGTTCTGTCGCGGATTACCGAGCCTACGGAAGGTTATGCGGAGATGCACGGCCGTGTCGGGTCGCTGCTGGAAGTCGGCACGGGGTTTCATCCGGAATTGACTGGCCGCGAAAACATTTATTTGAACGGCGCCATTCTCGGTATGCGCAAGGCGGAGATTGCGCGCAAGTTCGACGAGATCGTGGCTTTCGCGGAAACGGAACGCTTTCTGGACACAGCTGTTAAGTTCTACTCGAGTGGCATGTACATGCGGCTTGCCTTCGCCGTCGCGGCCCACATGGATACCGAGATTCTGATCGTCGATGAGGTTTTGGCCGTTGGCGATGCTGCTTTCCAGAAGAAGTGCCTCGGCAAAATGGGTGAGGTGAGGGGCTCCGGCCGCACGGTGCTGTTCGTCAGCCACAACATGAACGCCATCGAACAGCTCTGTAACCGTGTCATTCTGCTCGACCACGGCAACATGAAGCGGGATTCGAATGACATTCGCTCGGTTGTTACCGAGTATGTTCTAGGCGCAGACCCTGAAGACAATTCGGTGTGGCTTAACTCCGGCAGCCAGTGCCGCAACGCCTACTTTACGCCGATGAGCGTGGCGCTTGTTGATCGCGGGGGAAATCCGCTGCACATGCCGGTGCGCAACGACGACGAGATATGGCTTGAAACAGAAGGCGAAATTGAGCTCGTAGACCCCGCTCTAGTGATCGGTTATGCGATTTATGCTGAGGATGGCAATCTGCTTTACTGGTCCTATTCAACCGATCAAACGGAAGCCGAATGGCCAGCGTTAACGCCCGGCCGGCAGCGGCTGCGGACTAGGATCCCACCCCACCTGCTGAACGAAGGCAGCTATCGGATCGAACTCGTGGGCAGCCTGTATTACCGCCAATGGCTGTTCGCATCTTGGATGGATGCTCCGAAAGTGCACTTGACGATCCAGGGCGGGTTGAGTGACTCGCCATACTGGACGGATAAGCGCCCCGGGTTGCTGGCACCCTTGATGAGGTGGGAGCAGATGGACCCACAGGCGACAGCGATATGCGCGGAGCGGACGCAAACGGAACCCTGACGGCCCTCGCATGAAGAGCTGACCGACCTTATCTGCGCCCAAAGGCAACAATTACAAACGGCCCCAGTCTGCTCAAACAGTCAATTTCCTCTGCCGAACTAAATTCGTGCAGCACAAAATCGTCTAAGCTTTCGGGAAGAATCGCCGGATGAAAGGTGTGGCCGCGAAAGATTCGCTGTATCACGCGACCCAGTCGAAAGAGAGGGTTCGAGTGAACGCGGTTGAGTTCGCCCCGGACCTGATTTCGCAACCGACCGATGGAAGTATAGGTCTGTCCCCACAACCTGATGTCACGGAATCCTGCCGCCGTGAGCAAGTTTACGAATTCTTTGGCCGAGTACTCTTTTTCGTGAAACTCCCATTCGTCTTTGGCGCTGTTCTCGCGGAGATTTCCGTTGGGGGTACTCACAATAATGCAGCCCTGATCCCTGAGCACCTGCCGACAACGATTGAGGAACTCCGCAGGCTCCGAAAGGTGCTCTAAGGTCTCGAAACTGACGACTGCATCGAAAGACCCGTTCGGGATTTGTGCAAGCTTTTGGCAGTCATCTCGAATGAACTTCACTTGAGGATGGGCGAACTTGGCGCGCGCCGTCGAGAGGGCACCCTCGTCCCTGTCGACTCCAACCACTGTCGCCCCTGCTTCCGCCAGGTACATGCTGCCGTAACCGACGCCACAGGCTGCATCCAGCACAGCGGAAACGCATTGGGGACGCAGCATGTCAGCCGCAAAAGTGTATCGCTGGATGTGGTTTGCGAAATATAAATCCCATTCGCAAGTGCCCGGTACCAGACGTTCTATTGCCAAGGCTATCTCCCATCGCTAGATTCTTAATTGTAGTGGATTCACGTCACGAAATCGCTAAGTCTTCGGAGGCTATTGTGATGTAGGGTAGACTTTTCGTTTCAATTAGCGCAATTGTGAAGATTATTCCCACGAGGAGGAATTGCTCCCAAGGTGGCTTTAGAACCTAGAGTCTCTGTCGTAATGTCGGTTTATAACGGCGCCAAGTACCTGCGCGAGGCCATTGACGCCATACTTGCGCAGACATTTTCGCAATTCGAACTGATCATCGTGGATGACGGTTCGACCGACGGTACGATTGAGATCCTATGTGCCTATTCGGATCCGCGCATCAGATTGATTCGGAATGATCGGAACCTTGGTCCGGCAGTCGCACGAAACCGGGCATTTGCTGAGGCCCGTGGAGAATACATCGCAATCCAGGATGCGGATGACGCCTCCGTCCCCAACCGCCTGGCAGTGCAGGTCGCGTACTTTGACGCCCATCCTGACGTGGCGCTCCTTGGCGCTACCGTGCTCTACGTGCAGACGAACGACAACTTCGCGGCTGTGTTTCCCGGTTACCCTCACTTCGATTTTGACCGGGTTGTAGGGGCCGATGCCTTGATGGCTGCGCATCAACCCATGTACGACACCGCTTGGCTATCGATTTCAACCGAGGCGCCGAGAAAAGCATTGGTGGTTTCGCCCCTTTCGAATTTGTCCGCCAAATGGGCTCTGCTGTCGCATTGTTCATTCTGTAATACGAGCGTTATGTTTCGCCGCAAGCTGTACGATCAGCTCGGGGGCTTTCCCGAACAGGCACAGTACCGGTACTGCGAAGACTACGAACTGTTTTCCCGATACGCACGGCATGCGCGCGTGGCTAACCTCGCCCCGATGCTTGTGACTTGGCGAGCCCATGAAACCTCGACCTCCTATCGGAATGAAGATCGTCAGCGGCAACAGGTCAATGACGTGGCGAAAAGCAATCTCTGCTGGGTGATGGGGTGGGAAGAAATGGACTCCCTGCTGTGGTCAGCGTGGCGCAAATTCTGGTATACCCCGGGCATCTCCCCGGTTCCGTTCTCCGCTCGCGAAGTCGAAGTGTTGTCGGAGTTTCTACCCAGGCTGACCAGCGCGTTCTATGTGGCCTATGACCTCCACGGCGAAGAGGTGGGCCGCCATCGCCGGGAAATGCACTATATGTGGGCGAGGCATGCCTTCGGACTGGCCTATCGTGGTGGTCCCGGGAGAAACCTGCGCGCACGCATCGGGCTGACCGTGCTGGGCGCAAAACTGCTTTGGAAGACGATGATGCCGGCAGTGGCGAATCGCGCAACAGAGGCTAAGCCATCCTCGACCGATCAGTGACATGTACCGATCGCACGAACGTCAGCTGAGCGTCAGCGGCGGTAGCTGAGTTGCGTAAATCATTCCCGCGGTTCCGTTCTTTTCGACACTATTGGCGAATGCAAAGAATCCACACCCGTTGAGCAGCTCTAGCAGCGGCTCCGGTCCCCGGTGGTGCCACTCAATCATCACAGCGGCCAGGTTCCGGAGTCGATTGGCGGCCGCCAGCGATTCGATGATCGAATACTCGGCGCCCTCGCAGTCGATTTTGGCAACGATGGGATGATCGGGAAACTCGGCCCGGATTGTCTCAAGCGTGTCGGCAGCAGCCTGCAACTGAATCGTTTCCTTCGTGACCGGTTGATCGGGGTATTCCCCAAAGCCGTTGCGCTGCGTGCTGGCGTGACCTTTTATCTCGTAGGAATACGAAGCCTCCACGCTCTGGTTCGACGCGCCGACACCACGGCACACAGTGCGAATCTTGCTTGCCACCGCGGCATTGAGCCTGAGATTTCGTTCCGCCTGCCGGTAGGTCCGCTCGAATGGCTCGAAGCTCCGAACCGCAATCACCTTCGGTTGCGTCGCAAAGAACAACGCGGCAAACCCCACATTCATGCCGATGTCCCAGACAACAACTGGCTGCGAGAAGGCAAATTGGTAACACCGGCGTACGAACACTTCGGTCAGTATAAAAAAATCCTCGGCGCTTTCCGCGATCACGTCGAGGTTCGCCATACTGACATGCAATTCGCCATCGACTACCGTGAAATGGGCTCCCGCACTTCGTAGCAGGCGAGCCAGATGAAGCGCATCAGCGAAAAACAACAAATTTGGCGGGACCGCCAGCTCAAATTCGCGCAATAGAATGGAGTTTGTTTTCTTATCAAACCCAACCTGATGCGGTTGCACACCACGGGACAGCAGCCGGTCGGCCCATTCTGGCGAGTGTATGACGCGGGTGAGGCGTTTTTGACGAATCGCCCGAACTAAGCTCTGAAGGTGATTCATTACCATTTGTGATCCTTGGCGCGTTTTACGTTCAAGCGGCGGTTGAGACCGCACCACATTGGCCCAGTATGCCAGACTGAACGGCCATCGCACAGCTTAGATATTTTCGGAACGGATTTGCTCTGGAAAGGGCAAAGCGCGGAAGTCTCCGCCACTTCTCGAGAATGTCCAATGATCCATGGGTGCGGCCCGGTGCGCCGAGACGATGATCCGCGGCAATATTTGCCTTTTTCGGCTCGTCGTGTACGCTGAGGGGGCGGATTGCTTCAGCTTAGTCGAAGGGCATGAAGAGGCAAGCGCTATGCGGCTGGCAATGCAAAACAATGACACAGTGCGCCCGACACTGACCTATATCCTGCCCGACAAAATGGGTGGTGTGTTTACCTATGTGCGCAACTTGATAAGCCATCGGGGCGCGAGCCTATTCGCCGTTCATGCGATTCTGACCCGCAACCGGCGGGACGGGGATGAGCGGCCTACTGATTCGCTACCCGTAGATCGCGAGGTCCACTTCCAGTACAGTCCGCTCGAGAACCTATATGCCGTAATCAAGCGGCTTTATCGTCAAGTGCCGCCGGGACCGGGCGTCATCGTAACCAACGACTGGCTGGAACTGGCCATGCTCTCTGTTCATGATCCGGGGAAGATGGTAGTGAACATCAGTCATGGAGATTGGGACTACTACTACGACCTTGCTCGCCGGCATGAACGGGTAGTTGACGTCTTTATCGCACCGTCAAAGCTGATTACTGAGCGGCTTCGAGAGGCTATCCCAAACCGGAGCCAGTCGGTTTTGAACTTACCCCACGGCGTCCCGATCCCCGTAGAACCACGATCGTCGCGCGATGGGAACCTTCGTGCGATTTTCGTCGGGCGCCTGACGGAGCAGAAACACCCCGGTGCTCTTCCGGCAATCGATCGTGTCCTGCGCGGCCGAGGGATTGTCATTGATTGGACAGTTATTGGGACCGGGCCACTAGAACAGAAGGTCCGTGAAGCCTGGCGGTTTAATTCAGCCGTCCAGTGGACTGGAAACGTCTCAAACGACATGGTCCTACAGCTACTTAAATCGCAGGACATCTTCGTGCTTCCAAGCAAAGATGAAGGATTCCCTGTAACGCTAATGGAGGCAGCAGCTTCGGGAGTGATACCCATTGTCACCGATTTACCTTCCGGCGTGCCCGAAATTGTTATTCCCGGTGAGACGGGCTACCGGGCACCATTCGGAGATATCCGTGCGTTCGCTTTAGCCATAGAAACACTTCATCATGATCGCAATCGCCTTGAAATGATGAGCAAAGCTGTTCGCGAACTGGCAGCCAATAAATTCGATATCAGTCAAAATCTTCGAGAGTACGATTCCATATACTCGCGATTTGAGGAACTGCGGCGAAAAGAGCGTGGCGACTGCTCATTGCAATACGGCAGCCGCCTGGATCGGCCGTGGATCCCGAACCTGCTGGTTCGGACGATTCGCGGCCTTCGCACCCCTTACTCTGCTGAAAAATGAATATCCGATGGGGCGGAGCCAAGACTCACGATGGGCGTGAGGTTCTCAGCAGACTGCTAAACACCCCGCGGGCTCTATGGAACCACCTCGTGCCCGGTCCAGCGGCGCCGCAGCGCCTGGATACACTGCGGCACGCGCAACTTGTCCATTCGGCCATGGGGGTAGGTCGGAGGGCACACGCGAGGTTCAGCCGGCAAGGGAAGCGTCGCAACCCTCGCCAGCATTTCGGCATAACTTGCCGTCGCCACGTCAATGCTGTACCTGTCTCGAATCAGTTGCCAAGCGGCCAAGCGCAGCGGCTCCAGCGGAACGCGGCCCGCAGCGGCGCATGATATCACTTCCACGAATGCCTCGACATCGCCCACGGGCACGAGGAATCCGGTGTCAGGCAACACCACCTCCGCGGGGCCGGGCAAATTCGTGACCACGGGGATGACACCGTGCGCCATCGCCTCCAGCAGCGAAAATCCCATACTTTCGACATCGCTCGGCAGCAGAAACAAGTCTTGACTGCTCAGCATCTCCTGTAGACGTGCGCTGTCCACCCAACCCGGGAAACTGCACCGATCTCCTACGCCGGACTGCCGCAGCCGCACTTTCAACTCTTTCAATTCGGGACCGTCGCCGGCCACCGTGAGGTGGAAATCGATGCCACGCTCCATCAGTTTGGCCGCAATTGGCACCAGATCAAGAACTCGCTTCTCCCACTGGATCACGCGACCACTATAAAAAAGATGCAACGTGTGCGCTTCTCGCGGTCGCGAGGGCGGGTCGGCAGGGCACGGTACCGGACAATACCAGCGGAACACTTTTTCCGATAGCCGAGGCACACGCTGCTCGATCTCGCGGACCACTGTATCGTTGATCGCGGTGGCCGCGGTCACGACCGGACTGATTTGCTGTAGACGCAGAAACTCCGATTCAATGTCGGCGTGCAGCATCTCCAGCAGTCGCGCCTGGCAAGTTGAGTCACGATAGAGATACTGCATCGCCAAAGCGGTGGCGTGGTCCTGCGTACCCACCACGACTTCCGCGGAGGTCTGCAAGATGGCCGAAGCGGTTTTCTTGCTCAGCGAGTTGTATGAGTAACAGGGACCTATCAGCGTGACCGGAGACGGCCAGGTGCGAGGGTCTAAATCGGAGGAGATCCGCGATCCCGTCAGGATTACGTGGGGCGACCAACCGTGCCGGGGTAGCGCCTCACAGATACGCCGGAGAAAGATCGTCGGTCCGGCGATCCACGAGCCGACTATGATGAAGGTAACGTGCCGGTTCGCCATTGAATCGAAGGTGCCTCCGCAAGCTTCCGTTGTTTCTCGTCGATTCCTGCCAGTTTATCTCTGAGCCTAGATTCTGACACACACTCTAGCACCACGGCGGAACAGGTCAAGTGGAGCCATTTGTTGGCAGGGCACGGGCCCTACCGATGGTGATTGAGTTGACTATTCATGTGTGGATAAATCACTGGTGGGGGTGAAGGCTGTCCAGTCTGGTGTGATGAACTCGCCGTTCGCGTCTCGCGGTGTACCAGCGGAAATGTCTCGCTGCTGTCGGCGAAAGTAGTGGAGCCATTCAGCCAGCGTGAGGGAACAATTGGTCCAGCGCTGGCGCGCTTGTTGGAAACGCCCGCCGATCAAATCTCTCACGATCGTTCGGCCATTGTTCCAAGCCCAGTTGCGTTTAGCAAGTTCTGCTTCGTCAGGCTCAAGAGGACACGTGGACGCATTGAGCGCGTCCCAGGAGCATCGCAATGCTCGCATGTAGTCCTGTTGAGCACGCGCCGACACCAGTTCTTGCCCGGCATGGGTGCGATACCAGAATCCCCCGCCCGGAACAAGCAGGACGTTCTCCGACGAGCACGCATTCAGCCAGAACACGTTGTCAGATGCCGCTCCAACCTGGGGAAAGTAGCCAAGCCGCCGAAACGCTTCAGCACGGAACAGGGCACACGCCGGCCCCAAATGGAACATGCCGCCGCCCAGAAACTCGCGCTGGTAGCACATTCGCGGGGTCAACAGCATGGGACAGGGGCCGCCCGACCACTCGCGCGCGCCCGGAGAGAGCGCGAATGACGCCTGAGGGTGTGACGCCAGCAGTGGGACCATTACAGCCAAGCAGTGCGGGTAGAGCAGGTCGTCGGAATCGTGATACTTGAGGAACGTGCCGCTCGCCAGGGATGCGGCTCGATTGCGATTAGGATAGTCACCCAGATTGCGCTCGTTGACGAACACCCGAATGCGGCGGTCGCGCGAACCATAGCGGCGAGCGATCTCCACGGTTCGATCTTTCGAACCATCGTCGACAATGATCAGCTCAAAATCAGTGAATGTCTGGGCCAGCACACTCTGGATGGCGTCCGCAATGAACGCCTCGCGGTTGTAAGCCGTCATCAATATGCTGACCAGCGGCATTTTGAATTGGTACTCCGTCTCTGGGCCGGTCAACTTCACCTAAGTTGAATCCCTACTCTGGCCTGATCTGAGTTTCTAGACTATCCTGAGGGCTGCCGAATCGCAATCGCAGTTTTCGTCAACTGAAGCGCTTCGCATCTTGCGAGCAGGGCTGAAGTCCGTTACGCTCACATGCGAAGGTGGTGCCGTTCGCTTGCCGGGGCAGAAGTTTATGAAGATCCTCCAACTGCTAGCGTGGTACTACCCTGAGAGCATCGGTGGGACCGAGGGTTACGTGGCAGGGCTGGCGCGGCGCTTTGCGGCGTCCGGCCACGAGGTCTCCATCGCCGCGCCGGATGTGCAGCACGACCGCGTTCGCGAGTATGAGCACGAAGGCATATCCGTCTTCCGCTATCCCGTGCCTTTCTTCAAGACGCGAGCCGAAGCGCAGTTTGGCGAAGTGCCGGGCGCACAGTTTCTCCACGAATTTCTGCGTCGGTATAAACCTGAAATTGCTCACTTTCATTCCTTCACTCCCGGTCTGAGTATGCCGGAGCTGCGGATAGCGCGGCAGGTTGCGGCATCTGTTTTTTTTACCGCCCATACCAGCGGCTTGGGGTATATCTGCACCCGCGGGAGCATGATGCACTGGGGCGAGGTTCTGTGCGATGGCCTATGCAGCGTCCAGAAGTGTTCGGCCTGTGCGCTGCAGGCGCGGGGCTTGCCGAAAGGCCTGGCGGTGGCGCTGAGCACCAATCCATTAACCCTGTCGCGGATGGCTGGTGCGCTGCCAGGCAGAGTGGGTACAGCGCTGGGGATGCCCGACTTTATCGTTCGCACCCAGCAGCAGCAACGGGAGGTCGTCAGGCTCGTCGATAACTTCATCGTGCTTACCCAATGGGCCGCCGATGTAGTGGTCGCAAATGGCGCGCCACCAGAAAAGACTGCCTTGAATCGCCTTGGGTTCGGGCAGCAAGGTGTGAATCGCAAGCCTGGACCGTCAGAACGTCCCACCACACTGCCTATCCGGATCGGCTACGTTGGCCGCTATGAAGCGATCAAGGGTGTGCACGATCTGGCGAGGGCGGTGACGGCACTGCCTCGAGAAGTTCCCGTGGAGTTGGAGTTCAGAGGCCCCGTTCCCACCAAGTACCAGCAGGCCGTGGTCGATGAACTTCGAGCAATCGTTGGCGATGATCCGAGGGTCAGCTTTGCCCCGGCGGTCAGCGCCGAGGAGGTCCCGGGTGTGATTGCCGGCTACGACGTGCTGTGCTGTCCGGCGATCTGCCTGGAGGGAGGGCCGACGGTCGCTCTAGAGGCTCAGGCATGTGGCACGCCGGTGATTGGGACGCGTATTGGCGGTTTGGCGGAACTGGTCCGCGAAGGCATCGATGGCGCCCTTGTGACGCCGGGCGAATGGCGCGCACTGTCGCGGCTTATCGGCAGCATCGTCGCGGATCCGGCAGCGACCGTCGACCGCTGGCGCCGCAACCTGCCCCAGCCGCGCACCATGGACGAAGTGGCTTCCGACTATCTACGGTTGTATGCCGAATCGCTTGCGGTGAACGGCAGACAGAAGATCGCCAACACACGGGAGCCCTGAGGGGACTGTTGCGGGGTGTGCTTCAGTGCGTGAGCTGAGTCTCTGCCCGCGGAACGATAGGCTGCAGATCGGTATGGCCGGGAGTGGCAGGGGGAGCAAGGGCATATCCTAATCGAATAAACGGCCGCTCGACCCAGTAGTAACTGGCAGCGGCAGCGGCAAACGTTGCTGCCAACTTCAGGGGCCAGAAGCGTAGCCCGCTACCGAGAAACAGCTCCTGCCAAATGTACAGACTGTACGAGAGACGGCCTATCGCACGCAGTGGTCGAGCTTCCAGGGCAAGACTGACCCATGCGGTTGGATGAAGCAAGGTGCTGGCCAAGACGAGCGGGATAATAATTGCCTGGCCCAGGCGAGCAAGCGAGTTCAACGGGCCCCGGACTCCGATCATCAACATGAACAGACCGCCCAGGATGGGCAACGCAAGGCTGGGTTTTAACCATGCCCGCACGGAATCGGTTCTGCATTCAACCAGGATGGCAACTAGAGCGCCACACAGAAGCGCGTCCAACCGTGTGTCTGTGCGGTAAAAGAACCATGGCAAGCCGCCGACATACCCGAGCGGAATCCACAACCATGCACGCCACGCCGCGACCGCGACCACGATGCACAATCCTATCCAGCGCGCACGAAGCACGCCAAATAAAGCGAGGATACCAGGCCATAGAAGGTAGAAGTGCTCTTCGACGGCGAGTGACCAGAAGTGCCCGTCGTACCAATCGCCTCCGACGTAGTTGCTGACGAACAACAGTGCCGCGATAATCCCCGTCCTGGACGTTGCGATAATTCCCAACGCTCCGAGTGTGGCGATCACAGCCAGATACAGGAAAGCAGGCGGAAGAATCCGGAACATCCTTCGAATATAAAAGCATTTCAAGCCGATACTTCCACTCTCGCGCTGCTCTTCAAGCAATCGCGAAGTGATCAGTAACCCGCTGATTCCGAAAAACAGCTCAACCCCTTTCTGGCCAAATCCATTGGTCAAGATCGCGAGAGATGGAAGCATTCTTATCTGGTAGGTTAGGTGGTAGATCACCACGCCTGATATCGCAATAGCTCGCCAGCCGTCCAGGGTTGGTAGATATCCTTTCGGAGAAGTAGACACGGTTGGTGGTCTCATTCGTTGTCCAAACTAAGGTTCTGCCTTATTGCATCTCGCTGCTGAAGCTGATAGTAGCAGCAGGGCTGGCGCGAGTGTAGTATTAACTCCGAATCATCAAATTTGTTACTGTTGGGGCGGCCACATCCCCTTGAGCTGTTCTGAGGATTGACTCAAAATTGTCCAGGATCTGTGTCATCACGGCGGGGCACGTGTCGACCTGCCCACGCATGCTGAAAGCGGCTGACTCCTTCCGAAGGGCCGGCTACCAGGTGCGCGTGGTGAGCACGAATTTTGAACCATGGGCCACTGAGGCTGACCGTCAACTCGGTGCTGACCGTAAGTTGAATTGGACGGTTGTCGATTACAGCCGCACCAGCGCCAATGGCGTGCGCCTGCTTTCGGGTGCGCGGTTTCGAATAGCACGCCGGCTGGCAAAGTTGGCCGGGCCGCAGCAGCTGCCGCTGGCGGTGTTGGGCCGCGCTACTGGCCGGGTATTTCCAGAACTGGTGCGCGCCGCCTGTGCACAGCCTGCCGATTTTTTCTACGGTGGAGGCAACGCCTTGATTGCCACGGAGGCGGCAGCGCGGCAAATGCACGTGCCATTTGCCGTGGATCTGGAGGACCTGCACAGCGGCGAGTGCCGCACGGATTCGTCTGAAGGCCGCCAGGCTAACGCGCTTGCGGAAGCGACGGAGCGGAGGGTCTTCCGTCAGGCCGCGTTTGTGACCACCTCTAGCGATGGCATCGCCGACGCTTACGAAGAGAAGTATGGCAGGCGGCCACTGGTGACGAACAACACCTTTCCACTGCCGCAACGCCAGCCTGATTTTTCCTCGCGCAACGGCTCCGCTCTGCGGTTTTATTGGTTCAGCCAGAGCATCGGCCGGGGTCGCGGACTGGAAGAGTTCATCCAAGCCGCGGGGCTGGCTGGCATCGGTTGCGAACTTCATTTGCGCGGCAAGCCTCTGGGCGTGTACCTGACGGGCGTGCGGCAACTGGCAGCGCGATCTGCTCCCAATCTTACGATCGTGCACCATGATCCGGCGCCACCGGACCAAATGATAGAGTTGTGCCGTGAGTTCGACGTGGGCCTGGCACTGGAGCAAGCTGACGACTCGCGCAGCCACGCGCTATGTCTCTCGAATAAGGCATTCACTTACATCCTGGCGGGTTTGGCGGTCGTGTTTACCGATACCCCCGGACAGCGCCGGCTTGCCCTCGACCTCGGCTGCGGAGCCTTGCTCTATAAGAGCGGTGATGTGCGGGTATTGGCCGACGGGCTGAAGGCGTGGGCGGAAGATGAAACGCGGCTGTTGGTCGCACGCAAGACGGCATGGGCCGCAGCGTGCCGCCGCTGGCACTGGGAACACCCGGAGGAAGAGGGAGCGCTGGTGCGGGCCGTGGAATGTGTTTTCAACCAATGAAAACTTTGAACATCGCCGTTACTGTTGATCCATACATTCCCGTACCGCCTCTTCTCTATGGCGGCATTGAGCGTATTGTCGAGTTCGTGGTCAATGGTTTGGTGGCCCGTGGCCATACAGTGACGTTGTTCGCTCATCCGGACAGCCGTTGCGCCGGCAAACTGGTTGGCTATGGCGTACCGCCGCATTTCTCAAAGTGGGCACGGCTGAAAGAGGTTTGGCAGGTTGGCTCGGGACTGATGAAAGAGGTTCAGCACCTGGACGCGGTGCTGAGCTGGGGACGGCTGGCTGCGCTGGTTCCGGTGTTGCCCTTGCGGCGGCTGGCAAAGGTGCAACGATACTGTCGCGACATCGTGCCGTGGCGAAGCGTGCGAATCGCGGCAGCGGTCGCAGGTTCGTCCATCGTCTTTGCCGGAGCCTCGGGGCAAGTCTATCGACAAAAGTTGGGGAACGGCAGCTACGGAAAATGGGTCACGATGCACGACGGCGTAGAGATGTGCAAGTTCGACCCGGTTTTTTCAGTTCCGGCTGATGCTCCGCTGGCGTTTCTGGGTCGATTGGAAACCTACAAGGGAGCGCACAATGCGATCGAAATCGCCAGACGTTCCGGCCGCAGGCTGATCATCGCTGGCAATCGCGTGGAGACGGGCTCGAATACCGGCTACTTCGACCGGGAGATCGCGCCGCGTTTGGAGGGCGATCAGATCCGCTATATCGGACCGGTCGATGACGCCCAGAAGAGCGCTATGCTAGGCGGGTGCGCTGCGTTTCTGATGCCGATTGAATGGGATGAGCCGTTTGGCATTGTTATGGCGGAGGCGATGGCATGCGGCACGCCCGTGATTGCCTTCGACCGGGGCAGCGTTCCAGAGGTCGTGCGCGACGGCATAAATGGCTTCCGTTGCAGATCGGTTGAGGAGGCGGTTGCGGCGGTAGATAAACTGAATCGCATAGACCGCGCCGCCGTACGAGCCGATTGCGAAGCCCGATTCGGCTCCGAGGTGATTGTTCAGGGCTACGAATCGCTCATTTACGATCTGGTGCGGCAGACGCGCAAGTTGTAACTACAATCTCAAGACGAGTGTATGAAAACCGTCGCGGTCATCTCCCCCGATTTCACGCCCAGCAGCATGCCCAATGCGCTACGAGTGCGGTTGCTGGTCGAGCACTTGCAGGAGTACGGGTGGGAACCGGTAGTAATCGCCACCGATCCGCAATACTATGAACAACCGGCCGATCCGGAAAACGAGTCGCTGTTGCGCGGCAAATACGAGATTATTCGTACTTGTGCGTGGCCTGCCCGGTTTACTCGCCGCTTCGGATTGGGTGATGTTGGGTTGCGAAGTTTCTATTACCAGTGGCGAGCGTTGTCGCAACTCTGCCGCTCGCGAAAAGTCGATCTGGTATTCATCTCCGTTCCGCCGAATTATTCGATGGCGCTGGGCAGGCTGGCGAACCTGCGCTTCGCCGTGCCCTATGTCATCGACTATCAGGATCCGTACATCACGGATTATTACAAGACTGTTCCGCCGGCTCAACGTCCGCCGAAATGGCGGCTGGCTTACGCCCTCGCTCATTTAGTCGAACCATTCTCGGTGCGGCGCGCAGCGCATCTCGTTTCAGTGGACACTTCCTATCTCACGGGCGTCATTCAGCGCTACAAATGGTTCGCTGCGGGCGATGCAACCGGCGTGCAACTGGGCGTTGAGCCTGCCGATTTCGATTACATTCGCCAGAGTCCGCGCGAGAACCCCATCTTTGACAAGTCCGACGGCTTACTGCACGTCAGCTACGTCGGGCGCGGTGGGCCGGATATGCTCGCGGCGGCCGGGGCGCTGTTTGAAGCGGTCATACTCGGAGGTCGAGAGTCGCCAGAGTTGTTTGATCGGATACGTCTGCATTTTGTTGGGACCGACTACGCTTACGCCGGTGCAGCACGACATCAATTGCTCCCCCTGGCGCGGCAGATGGGCGTGGAACAGCAAGTGGACGAGCACCCGCAGCGGGTGCCGTATCTCACTGCCTTACAAATTCTGTTGGATTCGCACGCGCTGGTGGTGGTCGGCTCGACCGAGTCGCACTACACGCCATCGAAGATCTTTCCCTACATCCTGGCGAAGAAGCCCCTTTTAGGCATATTCAACGAAAGCAGCAGCGTAGTCGGCATTCTCCGCGACGCGGGTGCCGGCGAGGTGGTGACCTTCAGTCGTGAGGCTCCTCCAGGGACGCGGGTGCGGGAGATCTACGACAAGTTGCGAGCGGTTTTGTCGTCGGTCGGGGAACCACGGCAAGTATGCTGGGACGCTTTCGAACCTTACACTGCACGCGCCATCACTGCGCGGCTTGTTACCGCGTTCGAGAAGGCGTTGGCGCATTCGTCTAGAAACGATGGTTAGGCGATGCGATTGGAATCCGCAACTTGAATCCTGAGCGAGCCAGGTACATAATCTGACAATTCTGTTCAATGCTATTTCCGGATATTCTCACCCACCAGAGGTAAATTTTTGCCGCGTGACAAACCGAACGCCACAATGAGTGTCGCCCAAGTCTTCTCAACGAAATCTCTCCGAGGCAATGCGACCGGGATTGATTCGCATTTCCCAACTGCCGCTCTTATCGCACTGTTCATCTTGGCAACCAGGTTTGTCTTAGTATTACTAGCGGCCAACCTTGGCGGCGATGATGGTCCGAGATACATGCAGGAAGCGGTTAATCTCGTTCGATACCACACTTTCTCTC
>JBEKQP010000073.1:0-18013 GCA_049519595.1 Candidatus Korobacteraceae bacterium
GCCGACGCGCACGCCGTAATTCGTCAGGAAGCCACTCTGACTTTCGGCAAGGAATTTGCCGCCGCGCTGCGTATTCTCTACGGCGGCAGTGTGAAGCCGGACAACGCCAAGACGTTAATGGCCGAAAGCGAGATCGACGGCGCCCTGGTGGGAGGCGCAAGCCTCAACCCTGAGTCATTTGCCGCCATCGTGAAGTACTAGCAGCCTCAAAACGAAGCTGGCAGGTTAAGGTAACGCCAGAGCTGTCCGAAGTGGCCGCTGGCGCGGAAACCGCGTCGGCGAACGCCCACGAGTCGAGGCGGAACTACCCTATCGCAATGCTGGAGAGATGCCGGCGTCGGGAGATTTCGGCTGGTTTTCATGCCGCGATCCCGCGTTCGGCAGTTCTCATCCCCGGCCGCCACGCCTATGTTGCGCGATATTGTTCGTTGCGAGGTGTTTTCTTTGGCAGCGAATTCACTGTAGAATAGGCTACCTTGTGGGGGAAAACTTAACGCTCACCACGGGTCTGTCGAAGCCCCGTCACTGGGGAAATACCAACCAGTAGTCAGCCGAAGTGGTTTCGCAAATCTGTAGATAAGGAGATGTTTCTTCGATGAAGCGTTACACATTGTTCGTCGCCCTGTTGGCCCTTACTTCAACTCTGGCGTGGTCAGCCGAAGATGGCGCCGCGCTTTATAAATCAAATTGTGCGGCGTGCCATAAGGCCGACGCCAGCGGGAACCCGGCGATGAAATCCCCGGCACTCAAAGGGAAAACAGCCGCCGACGTAAAAAAAGCAGTTGCCACCGACCCGAAGCACGCTGGCGTAAAAAGTAAGCTTAACGCAGATCAGCTGACAGCGATCGGCGACTATCTGAGCGCCCTGAAGTAAACCTCGCTGCTATTCACAAACAGCGCAACAATGGCCCGACGCGCGCAGCAATTGCGCGTGTCGGGTATCCGCAGAAACCGGGGCTAGACGGTTTGTGTTCCTGACGCTGCCGGATGCTTGCGACCCCAAAGGAACCAGGCAATCGTCAGCAGCAGCAGCAAGCCAATGATTCCCTGAGAGATGACGCAGTAGAGGCACCATACGCCGAGCACATGGGCCTCAATGTGAGTGAGATAGAGAGCGAAGGCGAATCCTCCCGCCACGGCTCCCAGCAGCATTCCGCGCCTTCGCAGAAAGCTCAGCACGCCGATAAGCAGGTATCCGGCCACCCCGAGTCCCGCGACCGGCACCCCGCCCATTTCTGAATAAGGACTGTGATTTACGACACCGCAATCCCACTTATCGTTGATGTGGCAAGGCTCGTCATCATTATTGACGTAGTGGACTCGAAGGGCCAGGCCCGAAACGATGACACCGGCCAGGGCCAATATGACAATCAGATATCGCACAAGCGCCTCCGGAAATCGGCAAACCGATTTCAGAGTTAGGAGAATCCCGGGCTATCAGCACCCTGCTGACGGTCGCGCCAGTGGGGTGTTTCCGGCCTCCAATCATGCCGGCAAATGTGGGGACGGAGAAAATCTTCCGCTAAACTGGCTCAACGAACCGCGAGCAATTCGACGTCGAAAATGAGGGTTGCGTTTGGCGGAATGCTGCCGGCGCCGCGCGCACTGTGCGCACCTAGGCCTAGTTCCGGGGGGATGCGCAATTGCCGCTTTCCGCCTACACGCATGCCCGCAACCCCTTCGTCCCAGCCCCGAAGCACCTGGCCGCGACCAAGCGAGAACTGAAAGGGCCGGTTCAGCGAACTATCCACCATCTTGCCATTAATCAACCAGCCTGTGTAATTCACCGTGACTTTAGAAGCCTGGACCGCTTCCGGGCCAGTTCCCTTTTCGATGTCCCAATACTGCAAGCCGCTTGGCGTCTTCACGCCCGGCCCGTCGACCTTAGCCGGAGCGGCCGGAGCTCTCAATCTCCTGCTCTTGCTGCTCTGCCCGGACATGGAAACCGACGTCACCAGCACCATTACCAGCAACAACGAGACAGATAGCTTCAAAGAGGCCTCCAGGAGTCCCAATCCCACGCAGAACGGAAAAAACCTACTGCGGCCGCTGAGCTGACACCATGCGTTTGGGTTTGCGTGCATCGCTGTGCAGGGTCTGCAAGTCGCGCACGCTAACCTCGCCCCGCTGCAGCGCGGCGATACCCTCGGCAGCCGCGCGCGCACCCGAAAGCGTCGTCATGGTGGGCACGCGAGCCGTAATGGCCGCCCGCCGAATCGCTTTCTCATCAAACCAAGGTTCGAAGCCGTGCGGCGTGTTGATGATGAGCTTGATACGTCCGCTCTTGATCAGGTCGACCACGTTCGGCCTGCCTTCCAACACCTTGTAAACCTGCTCCACATGGATTCCAGCCTGTTCGAGTACCTCGGCCGTAGCGTGCGTGGCAACAATTCTGAAGCCGAGATCGACAAATCGACGCGCTACATCCGCAACCGCCGGTTTGTCGCGGTCATTCACGCTAAGGAACACCGTCCCGCGCAAAGGAAGCATCTGCCCGGCCGCCAGCTGCGCCCGTGCGAATGCTTCGCCAAAGTTATCGGCCACGCCCATCACCTCTCCGGTCGAGCGCATCTCCGGCCCAAGCACCGTATCGACGCCCGGGAACTTGCCCCATGGGAAAACAGGCGATTTCACGTAAAAGCACTCGCCTGTGCTCAAATCGGCGTGCTCGCCGCAGTTAACCAGGTCGACATACTCCGGCAGGAATTCGCGCAGCCGCCGCCCCGTCATCAGGCGAGCTGCAATCTTGGCCAGCGGCACTCCCGTGGCTTTGGAAACATAGGGCACAGTGCGCGATGCCCGTGGATTTACCTCTATAACAAATACCTTCTCTCGCTGTATGGCGTACTGCACGTTCATCAGGCCGACAACTTTCAGCGTACGCGCCAGCCGATAGGTGTAATCGCGAATCGTGTTCAGCACGTGCGCCGGAATATCAACCGCGGGCAGCACGCAGGAAGAATCACCGGAGTGAATGCCAGCCTCTTCGATGTGCTGCATGATGCCGCCGATCACCACGTCTTCGCCGTCGCACAAGGCGTCGACGTCAATCTCAATTGCCTCTTCGAGAAAATGATCGATCAGGATCGGGCGATCCTGCGAGTACTCGACGGCTTGCTTCATGTATTCCTTGACCGCTTCCGCGTCGTAGGCAATCACCATTGCGCGCCCGCCGAGCACATACGAAGGACGCACCAGCACCGGGTATCCGATGAGCTCTGCCGCTTCCAGAGCACCCTCGATTGAGGTTGCCGTCGTGCCCGGTGGTTGTGGAATATCCAGCTCGTCCAGCAGTTTGCCAAAGCGCTTGCGGTCCTCGGCCAGATCAATCGACTCAGGAGAGGTGCCGATGATCTTCACGCCCGCGGCTTTCAGCGGCAGAGCGAGGTTCAGAGGGGTCTGTCCGCCAAATTGCACTATCAACCCGACGTCGGCTCCGTCCGCCACTTCATGGTCGTAAATGGCCAACACGTCTTCGAAGGTGAGCGGCTCGAAATAGAGGCGATCGCTGGTGTCATAGTCGGTCGAAACCGTCTCCGGATTGCAGTTCACCATGATGGTTTCGTAGCCGTCATCGCGCAAGGCGAACGCCGCGTGACAGCAGCAGTAATCGAACTCGATGCCTTGTCCGATGCGATTCGGTCCACTGCCCAGAATCATCACTTTCTTCTTCGCCGTGGGCGCTGCCTCGTCCTCGTCTTCGTAAGTGGAGTACAAGTAAGGCGTATAGCTCTCAAATTCGGCTGCGCAGGTATCCACGCGCTTGTAGACGGGCTTCAACCCAGCCTGGCGTCGCATGTTGTAGACCTGCACGGCGCCCCCGCGCAGATGCCACGTGTCAGCCAGTCGTGCATCGCTGAAGCCAATACGCTTGGCTTCGCGCAACTGCTCGCGCGTGATGCTCTCCGGCGTGGTGTTCTCCAGCTCTTTCTGCGCGTCGGCAATGTCCTTCAACTGATGGAGAAACCACGGGTCGATGTGGGTGAGACGTGCGACCTGCTGCACCGTGTATCCGTTGCGCAGCGCGTAACGCAGGTACTGAAGACGCTCGGGATGCGGCGTTACCAGGCGCTTGGTGAGGATGCGCGGTTCGATCTTCTCCGTCTCCAGCTTCTTGCCGGTCTCGAGCGAGCGCACGCCCTTGAGCAGCGCTTCCTTGAATGTGCGTCCAATGGCCATCGCCTCGCCGACCGACTTCATTTGCGGTCCGAGACTCTCGTCGGCGCCCGGGAACTTTTCAAACTGCCATTTCGGAATCTTGACGACCACGTAATCCAGCGTCGGCTCAAAGCATGCCGGCGTCTTGCGCGTGATGTCGTTGGTAATCTCGTCGAGCGTATAGCCGACAGCCAGCCTGGCTGCGATCTTGGCAATCGGGAACCCGGTTGCCTTCGATGCCAGTGCCGAAGAGCGCGAGACTCGCGGATTCATTTCGATGACAACCATGCGCCCGGTTGTGGGCTGCACCGCAAACTGAATGTTCGATCCGCCGGTCTCGACGCCAATCTCGCGCATGACTTTTATCGAGGCATCGCGCATCCGCTGATATTCGCGGTCGCTGAGCGTCTGCGCCGGGGCAACGGTAATCGAATCGCCGGTGTGTACGCCCATCGCGTCGAAATTTTCGATCGAGCAGATGATGATGACGTTATCGCGCAGGTCGCGCATCACCTCTAACTCGTATTCCTTCCAGCCCAGTACACTTTCCTCGATGAGCACTTCGTGAACCGGCGAAAGATCAAGCCCGCGGGCCAGCAGATCGACCAGCTCTTCACCGTTGAAGGCGATGCCGCCGCCGGTGCCGCCCAGGGTGAACGACGGCCGAAGCACAACCGGAAAGCCCAGCTTGGCCGTGTACTCCATGCCGTCCTTGAGATTGTTGACCAGCGCCGAACGCGGCACTTCGAGCCCTATGCGGGTCATCGCGTCCTTGAACATGAGCCGGTCTTCCGCCTTCTTGATGGCGGTCAGCTGCGCACCAATCAGCTTGACGTTGTACTTTTCAAGTACGCCGCCGTCGGCCAGCTCGACCGCCAGGTTCAACGCCGTCTGCCCGCCAACGGTCGGCAGCACCGCCATGCCTTTGCCCACGCCCCTGAGAGCTTCGCGCCGTATGATCTCTTCCAGGTATCTGACGGTGAGCGGCTCGATATAAGTGCGGTCGGCCATCTCCGGATCAGTCATGATGGTCGCCGGATTCGAGTTCACCAGCACCACCTCATAACCTTCCGCCTTGAGCGCCTTGCAAGCCTGTGTGCCCGAGTAATCGAACTCGGCGGATTGGCCGATAACAATCGGCCCGGAGCCGATAATAAGAATTTTCGAAATATCTTCGCGACGTGGCATGTCTTAGCTTATCAACCTTGATGTTTGCAATTGCAGAGTTACAACGGTTTCAACCGCACTTTCACTAACTGCAATGCGTTCGACAGGTGCGGCGCTTTGAAGGGGCGCGGCTTTAGCCGCGCCGTAGTCCGAGTCACGGGTGAGTGGCTTTAGCCACTGAGGGACCTCGTCTTTTGCACTGCCAGGAAAACTAGAGCAGTACGCATACTCCTCAGCACACCCCACCAGTTTTCGACCAACCGAGTTACGGCGAATGTACTCGACGTGCCGACCGTAATCCTCGGCATCTCGAATTCGATGATCGGAAAACCCCGTTTGCCAAATCTCCATCGATGATCCAAGCTCCTTCTTAGCACAAAACGAAAACCCGCCTTTGACCAACTGAATCGCCTTCTCGAGACTCGAGTGAGGAGTCATCAAAATGTGGAAATGCTCTGGCATGAGTACATATTCGTGCAGCAGATAGCCCTTTCCCCTGTATGAATCAAGCACTCGCAAAAACAACTCCGCCCAGCGTGGATTGTGAAAAAGAGGCCGCCTCTGCCATGTCTGAGAGGTAACAAAGTATGTCTGCCCATTATTTCTCGCGGGTTCTCGACCGGGCTTCATAAGCTCGAATTCCCTCGGGGGCTAAAGCCCCACTATTTTGAGTCTGCTCCGGCGGGGCTGAAGCCCCGCCCCTTCAAAGCCACAACTTTCTCCCATCATTCATTCATTCATTCATTCATTTAACTGCTGTCCTAGCCATCAGCTCAGGCATAAGCAGCACGCACCGACTTCCGTCGCCGTCTCTTAATCGGGCTTCCCGTTCAGCCCCTACTCACTTGCCCTTCCACTCGTTCATCAGCTTAATGAAGTCGTTGAACAGATAGTGCGAATCGTGCGGACCGGGCGACGCTTCCGGGTGATACTGCACGCAGAAGAGCGGATAGATTCTGTGCTGGAAGCCTTCCACCGTGCCGTCGTTCAGGTTGACGTGCGTCAGCTCGACTTCGCTCGCCTTCAGGGTGTCCGGGTCGACCGAGTAGTTGTGGTTGTGCGCGGTGATCTCTACCTTGCCGGTCGCTAACTGTTTCACCGGATGGTTACCGCCATGGTGTCCGAACTTCAGCTTGTAGGTGCGGCCGCCCAGTGCCAGTCCAATCAATTGATGTCCCAGGCAGATGCCGAAAACCGGCACCCGACCCAGCAGACGGCGAATATGCTCCTGAGCATAGGTGACCGCCTCAGGGTCGCCGGGGCCGTTGGACAGAAACACACCATCGGGCTTGAGAGACATTACGTCTTCGGCGCTTGTCTCCGCCGGTACGACCGTAACGTCGCAACCCGAATCAACCAGCATGCGCAGAATGTTGTGCTTGATCCCGTAGTCATACGCAACGACGTTGTGCCGCGGTCTGCCCGGCTCGATGAGTTTTCCAGGGTCGCTCATCCCCAGGGTCCACCTGTACGCCTCTTTGGTCGAGACCACCTTCGCCAGATCGAGGCCATCGATCGTTGGAATCGAGCGCGCCTTGGCCACCAGTTTGTCTGCGTCCATCTCGAGACTGGAGACGACGCCCCGCATCACACCCCGGTCGCGCAGATGGCGCACCAGAGCACGGGTATCAATATCGGAGAGCACCGGCACGCGATACCGCTCCATGTATTCGTCGGCCACCTCTTGCGAGCGCCAATTGGAAGCCACGCGCGAGAACTCGCGGACGATCAACCCTTCGATATATGGCTTGCCCGACTCCTGGTCATCGGGGGTGGTGCCGTAATTGCCGATTTCAGGATTAGTGAGAACGACGATTTGTCCGGCGTAGGAAGGATCGGTAAAGATCTCCTGATAACCGGTGATGGAAGTGTTAAAAACTACTTCGCCAGAACGCTCGGCCTTGGCGCCGTAGCCTTTGCCGCGGAAGATCCTGCCATCTTCCAGAGCAAGCACAGCTTGCATCGAGATCGTCTCCGAGGGTGGATTTTCTCAATCTTATCAGCGACTCGCCTGTGTTCGAAAGCTTAAAGCGATTTGCCGACTTTTTCGTAACCACTTTGCCAGTGCATATACATTGCCGGCCCCACCCGATATGGCGGACTAAGCGCTTCGGGGTTCCTCACACGCGCTGTGATAGCGCGTCTTGGGGGTGGAGAACCGGTCATCGCCTGCCGAAAGCGTAGGCGAATCCGCTCTAACGCAGTTTGCCGAGCTTAGCTGCCGGCCAGTAAGCAAACACCGCTTTGCCGTAAATGTACTCGCTCCTTATGGGGCCGAAATCCCGACTGTCGTTGGAGAGGTCGCGGTGATCTCCCATGACGAAATAACTGTCTTCAGGCACCACCCCCGAATATGAGCGTTCATCCCGATACTTGCTCGCAACATACGGCTCGAACAGCAACTCGCCATTGACGTAGACCCAGCCCTGCCGGATCTCGACCCGGTCGCCAGCAACGCCAATAACACGCTTGATATAGCTTTTCGCCGTATCGTATGGATAGTGAAAGACGACAACGTCACCGCGTGAGACAGGTTCCCACCGGTAGACGAACTTATTGATGAAGATGCGCTCCTGGTCGCTCAGTCCCGGCATCATGCTGGTGCCTTCGACCTTCACCGGTTGATAAACAAACACGATGACAAAAGCCGAAATCGCCAGCGAGACCACAAGATCCCTGATCCATCCCAGGACTGATTTGTCTCTGCGCTTGCGCGGCGGCGCCGAAGCGTATTGCGTGATTTCTTCGCTATCGCTCATTGGGTTCTGGTCCACGCGCAACCAACCGTATCTTTTAACTTTACCTCGAATATCCGGCTTGGTGCTCGCATGATTGTGCAAATCGTGGGCAAACGGTAATATCGGGCACATGATTGGCCGGTCCGGCTGCCCTGCTTCCGTCACGTCACTCATCAGTAGTGCCCTGGCAACGAAGCGAAGGAACAGCTCTCAATAATATAGTTGAAAAGGGCAAGTTACTATGCTCTGGAAAAGGTGAGTTGACGAGAGTTCGACTTGCGGGTATAAAGCTCTTTCGTGCCAGCATCGGTTTATCCGGGCCACGGCCCGAAGCCGTCTACCCCGGGTGGACCTTGGCAGAGGAGAGACCCTGGACAAGATTTGTGCTTCAGCACCAAGGCATGGATTCAGAAGACCAGTAGGCTCGACCGATGAATAAGACAGCAGATCCTCGATATACCCAAGCCGTGCAGGCGTATGAGCAGGCTCTCAAGTCAATGCAGTCGCAAAAATTCGAACGCGCCAAGGCCTTCTTCGAAAAGGTCATCGCCAGCGGACCCAAAGAACTGGTGGATCGTGCCCTGGTGCATCTGAGTATTTGCAACCAGCAACTTACACGCACGCAAACCAATTTCATAACTGCCGATGAACATTACGATTACGCCATCTCCCTCATGAATATGGGTGACTACGTGGGAGCCCGCGAGCATCTGGAAGAAATTTCCCGGAAGGGTCCGAGCCTTGACTTCGCCTGGTACGGCTTGGCGGTGCTTGATTGCCTCACTGGGCGCGCTCAAGAGTCGCTGCAGCATCTAGCCGAGGCTATTCGCCTAAATCCCCACAATCGTTTGCAGGCACGCAACGACTCCGATTTTCGAAACATGGCCGACGATCCACGTTTTACGGAGCTGATCTATCCCGAAGGGACAACGGCCTAGCTCTCTGGTCTTAATGGCTTCCCGGGATGACATCACCTGAACAAGTTCTCGCGCTGAAAGTTGTTGCTATCGGGGGGGGCACCGGGCTGTCTACCCTGCTGCGTGGCCTGAAAACCTTTGTGCCCGTCCGCGGCGAGAGCACACCGGACACTCCTTACATCTCGAATCTAACCGCGGTTGTCACCGTCACCGATGATGGAGGCTCCAGCGGACGCCTGCGCAAAGATTTGGGCGTGCTTCCTCCGGGCGACATACGCAACTGCATGATCGCTCTCTCCGAGGACGAGCAGTTGCTCGCACGCCTCTTTCAATACCGCTTTGCCTCCGGTGAACTGGAAGGCCACAACTTCGGTAATCTGTTCCTGACCGCGCTGTCGTCCATCACTGGCGACTTCGCCGAAGCGGTTAAACTCTCTTCGGGAATTCTCAAGGCACGCGGCGAAATCGTGCCTTCCACCACCTCCAATGTTCAACTCGACGCTGTCATGGATGATGGCTCGCGCGTGCGCGGCGAAACCAGCATCAGCGCCAGCCAACGGCGAATCGTGCGTATCACACTTGTGCCTGCCAATGCCCGCCCGCTGCCCCAGACCCTGCGCGCAATCGCCGAGGCCGATCTCATCACCATTGGTCCGGGATCTCTTTTTACCAGCCTTGTTCCCAATCTGCTGGTGAACGGCATTCCCGAGGCAATAGCCGCTTCCAATGCGGTGAAAGCCTACATCGGCAATCTCATGACTCAGGCCAATGAAAGCCTGGGCATGACTGCATCCGACCACATTCGCGTTCTCTTTCAGCATGCCAAGCGGAAGGTGTTCGACTATGCACTGTTGAATACCACTCCCGTTCCCCCATCGCTGAAGATGGCCTATGCGGCGGAACAGGCCGAGCCGATCGTGAACGATCTGGACCGGATTCGGGAGCTTGGAGTCGAGCCGATCCTGGGCGAATACCTCGATGACGAGGTCGTGGCAAGACATAACTGCGCGCGTATCGCGGGCAACTTGATCGAATTCTCCGCTGCACACAGGCGTACAGGTAAAATGATTCCCAGCGCCGAGTAGCTGCCCGCGACCCATTTTTGCTTTCTACGCTTTTGGCGGGTCGCAATCGCAAGACATGGCGCACCCTATGCTATGACAAGCACAAACAATGCTTCCGCTCCGCGTTTTGCCATCGCCATCCTGGCTGCGGGCAAGGGTACGCGCCTGAAATCCAAGCGGCCCAAGGTGCTGCACCCGATTGGCGGCCTGGCGCTCGTTGCCCACGTGATTCGCGCCGCTTCCTCCGTCGTAGACGGCAAGGATATTTACTGCATCGTCGGTTACGAGGCAGAGCGCGTGCGCGAAGCTGTTTCCAGCTATGGAGTGGGTTTTGTCGAGCAGCGCGAGCAACTTGGAACCGGGCACGCCATAATGCAATGCCGCCAGGCACTCGCCGCCTACGATGCCGTTTTAGTGCTCTCCGGTGACGTGCCCCTCATTCGCCCCGAGACGATCGCTCAACTCCGCGATTTTCACCTGGCGCGCCGCGCCGCCATGACAATTCTCACCACGGAACCGCCCGATCCGTTCGGTTATGGCCGCATCGTCCGCAGCTCCACAGGCAACGATGAAGTTAATGCCATCGTCGAGCAAAAGTCGCTTGCGCCCGCACAATCGGAGATTCGTGAAGTCAACTCCGGCATCTACGCCTTCAAGGTAAGTGCGCTTTTTCGCTACATCGATCAGCTCGGCACCGACAATCCGCACCGCGAGTTTTATTTGACGGATCTGGCGGGCATCCTGCGCAGTGCTGGAGAACCCGTCCTCGGGCTCAAGGCGGCGGACGCCAACGAAGTGCTGGGTGTGAATACCAGGGCCGAATTGGCCAGCCTCGATGCCATCCTGCGCGCTCGCAAAACTTCGCAACTTATGGCAGACGGAGTCACGATTTTCCAACCCGAGAGCTGCGTTATCGATCCCGACGTGGAGATCGGCCAGGACACAGTGATCGGACCGTTCGTGCAACTGCTGGGCTCAACCAGTATCGGCGACGACTGCCAAATCGATTCGTTTTCGGTGTTGAGCAACATGCGCCTCGGCGACGGCGTGACGGTGCGTCATGGATGTATCCTGGCGGATTCCGTGGTCGAGAGCGCGGCTATGCTTGGCCCGTACTGCCACATCCGCCCCGCCAGCCACATCGGAGCGGGGGCGCACGTCGGCAACTTTGTCGAAACCAAGAAGACCACGCTAGGACGAGGTTCCAAAGCCAACCACCTCACCTACCTGGGCGACGCGGAGATCGGCGCGGGGGTGAACGTCGGCGCCGGCACCATCACGTGCAACTACGACGGCGTCAACAAGCACAAAACGGTGATCGGGGACGGGGTCTTCATCGGCAGCGATACTACGCTGGTTGCCCCGGTGCGCGTGGCCGAGGGGGCCTACATCGGCGCGGCAAGCTGTATCACACAAGACGTGCCGGCCGACGCCCTGGCCGTGGCGCGCGGCCTGCAAGTGAACAAACCGGGATGGGCAAAGAAGCGCCGCGGAGAACTAAAAAAAGAAAAACCGGCCAAATGAAAAGGTCAGGAGAATTCGCGAACCGCATCGGCGGGTGGTTAGCGGAATCAGGGCGAGTGGCGCATTCAAGCTTCTTTTGCTTGAGTGGGGCAGTTCTAGGGCACGGGGTGCCCCCTAGACCACTAGAACGGATACTATGTCCCACGAGATGAACGTATCTCGGCGAATCAAATACACAGATTCTTCGCGCGCTACGCTCACTCAGATTGACACTTCAAAGGGTTGGGCGCTAACCGCTAAGACGCGACACTACTTCAGGCTTTTCTCCTGGCTCGGGGCTCCGTAATCGGGGTCTCTTTGACCGGCAGAACCGTAGTGCCGTCCATATCCGAGCAATCGCAATAGGAGAGATCACAGGCCCGGCAGTCACAAGTCAGTGGAGTACCGGTCTCAACCAATTTGGCCGACGGTACGGTTGGAGTCGATTTCTTCGGGTTGGGCTTGCGCTTCATAACAGATATTGAATCAGGCGGCGAACATGCATTCCGTGACGCCGATCACTGGCAGGTTGTGACGGCCGCACACGCACGGGCCAAAGTCTGAAAAAGCTCGGCCTGAAAGGTGACTGCTGACTTCTCAACTCAATCTTGGCCTGAAACTCAAAAGCTCCTCTGGTTGGAGGAGCTTTGCCACAGCAACTACGTTAGAAAATCGGGGCAACGGCTATCGGAGGAGCGCCTTACGCGGCCAGCAGCGCCCTCAGTCCAAGACGCGCCTGGTGCAAGCCGTAGCGGCTGTCATCTTCGGTGATGCCGAGGGTAGAGGCAATACGCTCGTGATCATACCCGTCGCCATCGTGCAACAGGTAGATCAGCCGTTCAGTGGCCGGCAGTTTCACAACGGCACGCTCAAGATCGACGCGCTTGACATTGCGGCGCACCGAGAGCACGTCGGAGCAGGCATCCTGTTTCAGCGTGAGCACGCCCACGGGCACCAGTTGCCGGATCTCGTCCAGCAAAGCGCAATCAACCATTTCTTCGCTAGGCGAACTGCTGATGGAGAAAACACGAAGGAACGCCTTCTCCATGACCTGCTCAGCCTCAAGCTCATTATCGGTCATCCAGAACGCAAGGGCGTAAACGCGATGTTGGTTACGGGCGTAAATCGCCTGGTAACTCTCCATCGTTTCCAGCTCGGTTACATAAGCAGCAGCCAACTCGGTATATTTTTCACGCTGGACGCCATTGAACATAGCCTTGTGCCTCCCTTAGCCCTACCGAACATTGGAAACGACTTCTACCCCTGACCTTGCATTTGTTGCACCACTTCAGCAACCCTTGCGAATACGGCTGAATCAAATGGACACCAGGATTAGAGCAATCGAAGTGCCCCAAATCGGGGAGATATCGATTGGCGTGCTCAACTGAGGGGTTAACAGGTCGTAATCAGCGGGATATAAAGCGAAGATTCACTTGCTGAATTCGCCTCCGCAGCAGACTTCACTGGCGACTCCCAACGGACCAAAGACGACCAACGGTTCACAAAGTGGTACCTCAATACCCATTATTGCCTCACTCGGGCACTCCCCCGGTGTTCAGTCCGGTACGTATTCCTCAGGTTCTGTCGTTAGAATTCGAAGAATATTCTCGATCGGGCTCCGCTGCGGCTTGAGCGCCCGTGTCCACGATCCCTGGGCCAAGCGGCAATCGCACCTGGAAGATCGCACCGCCTTGCAGGTGATTGGACGCGGTAATCTCGCCGTTGTGTTCTTTTAGGATGCCGTAGCAGATCGAAAGCCCCAGACCGGTTCCCTTTCCCAGCCTTTTGGTCGTGTAGAAGGGGTCAAAAACTCGGCTCAGCTCAGCGATTCCCGGGCCTGAATCGTGAAATTCCACGCAAACGCACCCGCGGGCTTCGAAGGTACTGACCTCCAGTTTTCCGCCCTGTGAGATATCCAGGATGGCGTCGGCCGCATTGTTGATGATGTTGAGGAAAACCTGTTCGAGCTGGTGCGCGTCGGCGACCACTGATGGAACCGGCTGAATTGATTTCACGACGAGAATATTGTTCAGCTTGAGATCTGGTTCCTTCAGTGAGAGCGTCTCTTCCAGAACATGCACCAAGTCGATTTTGTCCTTGTGCGGTTTTTGCTGGCGCGAAAATGAGAGCAGGTCGTGCACAATTCGCTGCGTCCGCTGGACCTGTTTGTAAAGCTTAACCAGAAAATCTCTCGCCTGCTCTGTAAGTTTTTCCCCTTCAAGTAGCTGCGTATATCCGAGAATAGCCGTGAGCGGGTTATTTAACTCGTGCGCGACGCCTGAAATCATGCGGCCGAGGGCCGACATCTTCTCGCTCTGAAGCAACTGTTCCTGCGTGTTGCGAAGATCCTGGTAGGCTCGCTTGGTTTCGGTGTAAAGGCGAGTGCGTTCAATGGAAATGGCCATTTGGCGCGCGATGGTGACCATCAGCTCATGGTCATCGGTGGTGAACTCGCGATCTTCGCGCCGGCTCACGAGGAATAGCCCGAGCGGCTCGTGCTGGCTGGCCCACATCGCTACACAAAGGACGCGCCGCATCCCGGGATCAACTGCGGCCTGAATCTCGCGGGGCAGATTCTCGATGTCGGAAGCCGAGATCAACTCGGTCTTGTTGACGACGAATTCGGCCCAGAATCGGGCAGACAGTTCATAGCATTCACCGTTCGCGACCGAGTTGCGTTGCCCCTGGGAGGCGCATAACCGCAGAGTTCCTGTACCCGGCTCCAGCAGCAGGATGCTGGCTTCGGCGGCGCCAAATAGCGTCATCGCCTGGTCCAAGGATTCCCTTGCCGTCTCCTGGATATCGAAGGTTCGAGTCGCGGCTACTGCGATGGCGTTGAGCGCATGCAGTTCGCGATTGCGGCGGCGAAGCTCCTCCTCGGCAAATTTCTTTTCCGTGATGTCGAACAGGAAGCCCTGGTACCGCAGTATTTCTCCATTTCTCTCGCGCGTGGCAAAACTGTTCTCCAGCAGCGTTGCCACGAAACCATCTTTGCGGTGGTGCACAAACTCGAAATTCCGAACAAATCCATCGCGCTCCATGTCGCGCTGATGTGCGGCCTGGTGTTCGGGCAAGGAGTAGAGATGACGATTCAGATCCAGGGAGAGCACTTCAGACTTGTCGCTGAAACCGAGCATGCGCATGAAGGCTTCATTGCAGTCCAGCAATTTACGTTGCGGGGTTGAGATGAACACTCCCTCCTGCATCTTCTCGAAAAGCACCCGGAACCGCTCCTCCGCCAGGTGCATATCGGTGGTGTCGCGTATCACGTGAATTGTGCCAACTTCCGTGCCGAGTTCCTCGGTGTAGCTGGAGGTCGACACGGTTGAGAAGCCGCCGAAGCATGGGTCAGGTGCGTCGACCACGTTTTCGCCGGCGCGCAGACAGTAGGGGCAGCCCTGCTTCGCATTCGGAAGAAGCTCGCAACACGTTTGGTCTAGCACTCTCCGCAGATCGCTGCCCAACCTATGCACGAAAGCGCGGTTGGCGCGAATAATGCGCTGTTCACCATCGTGCACCAGGATCAAATCGTCGATGGAGTCGAAGGTGCTGATCCATCTGCGATGGGAACCGAGGATCTGTTCGAAGAGCTGTACATTCTCAAGCGCCAGTCCAAGATGGTTACAAGTCGTAATCAGAAAACGCTTTTCCTCGATCGAGTATTGCCGGGGCCGTGCCATTCCTAGAATAAGCACTCCCAGCAATGAGGCATTGCCTCTCAACGGAAGGATGATGGCTTGGGAGAGGCCAAGGTCCGCCGCCTCCCGGCGCAGGTCCGCTTCCAGCGCGTTGAATGACGCGATCACCGGAGTGCGGCCCCCGCCGACCTTTTCGAGCATGCTTCCCCGGAAAAGTACTTCGGGATGAAGCCGTGCAAGGTTATCGCCAAATCCAATGTGCTGACGGAGCACCAGTTTATCGGCTTCCAGCAGTCGAACCCAAGCGAGTTTCGACCGCATCAGCCGATTGAGTTGCTCGAGCGCGTCTTGCATCATCGAGTCCGAATTGCGCGATTCGGCAATCGCGGTTGTCAGCGCGTTGAAAACTTCCAGACGATGCTTGCCCGCCCGCGAATCGTCCAGGATGATGACCAGTACGCTCAACCCAAGAAGGATCTCGATCAAGGCGTCTACGCCGGTCATCGAGCGGCCGTTTGGCGCTGACTCGTCGAAGTGAACGAGTAGCAGCATGATCGCCATCAGCCATGGGCCAACTTCCCGCCTGCCACGGTTGAAGAGCGCTAATCGCACGGCGCCAACTCCCGTAATGATCCGATACAAAACCTGAAATAAGACCATCAGGACGGTCGAACGCGGGAACCAGCCAACTCGGAGTACCACGCACGCCACGCTGACGGCGCCCAGGGATACGAAAGCCGGCAGAAACCTCTTCGCGTCAGTGTAGACAAACATCGCCCACACCAGCAGAAGCAGGGCAATGACAAAACTCAGCTGAGAAACGCCCGTCAGTAACTGTCCAGGGCTTCGAAACTCGAATGCAATTACGGTTTCGCGGTAGACGGAATAAAGCACCCAACCGGCGATCCAGATGCCAAGATAACGCTCACGAAAGCTGCGATACACCAAGATCGACGCCGCCAGCAGTATCAGCGTTCCGGCGCCCTCGGTGAGCAACTGAGACAATTCTGCGGATTGCACAAAAGGGAATGTCGTCATTCCAGCGAACAGTGTCGTCGGCATTGACGATTAGCGTATACCACAACAACGATAAAATCGGACTGTTTTCATCGACTTGTTCCAAATTTGATACCGTTGCGGCGGGCAACGACAGATGTACAATAAGCACTCCCAATGTAGTGGGCCCATCTATGGCGGAATTACAGATACTGGTTGTCGATGACGAAGAGGCAATTCGAGAAGTAGTGTCTTCCATGTTGAACCAGGCTGGCTACCATACCCGCCAGGCGGCTTCAGGTATGGAGGCTCTTGAACTGCTGGACTGCGGCGAGGAATTCGAACTCATCCTGACGGACATGATGATGCCCGAGTTGGACGGCATCGCATTGCTGGAAAGGATCAAGGAACGCTTTCCTGACATTCCCGTCATCATGGTGACCGCAGTACACGATATCTCGGTGGCTTTGGCGGCCATTCGCAACGGCGCATACGACTACCTGTTGAAACCTTTCGAGCGCGAGCAATTGTTGCTGACGATCCGTCGAGCACTCGAAAACCGTGGCCTGAAAATTGAAAACCACAACTACCAGATGAACCTCGAGGCTCTGGTCAACGCGCGAACCGAGCAGTTGCGTCAGGCCATGTCCGACCTCGAACGCTCTTACGACATCACGCTGGAAGCCCTGGGAGACGCGCTTGATCTCAAAGATGCCGAAACCGTGGGGCACTCGAAAAGAGTTACCGCGTTCACCATAAAGATCGCCAGCGCATTTAATGTTCCTTCGGAAACCATCAAAGTCATAGCTCGCGGTGCTTTCCTGCACGACATCGGAAAAATGGCAATTCCCGACGCAATTCTCAGCAAACCGGCCTCCTTGACTCCCGCCGAAAGCCGCGTCGTGCGGGAACATTGCCTGCACGGATATCACATCCTGCGAAAGATCCCTTTTCTTCAAGAGGCCGCCGAGATCGTCTACACTCACCAGGAACGCTACGATGGTTCAGGTTATCCGCGGGGATTAAAGGGCAATGAAATTCCGCTGGGGGCAAGAATCTTTGCCATTGCCGACACCCTGGACGCGATTACCTCCGATCGCCCTTACCGGCCCGCCCAGACTTTACAGGCCGCCAGGACCGAAATCCAGAAATGGACCGGTAAGCAGTTCGATCCCGCAATTATCGAGGTGTTTCTAGACATTCCGAACGAGGTCTGGATTGAACTCCGGCGGGAGATCGATTCCCAGGTGCGCGGCGTCACGCCCGCCAAGAGATCGGTGATTCCAGCCAACGCCTGACGCGTTCGCCGCCATCAGTGCATGAAGCATGAGAAGGAGACCGCATGACTCCGCTGAGTGATTCCGATATCCGAAACGCACTGACCAGTCTTCCTGAATGGAATTTATCCGGCAGCGCCATTGAGCGTGTATTTCAGTTCTCCGACTTCGTCCATGCCATGGAGTTCGTCAACCAGGTTGCCGAACAAGCGGAAGAGGCGAATCATCACCCCGATATCACGATCAGTTACAGCCGGGTTACGCTTTCACTTACTTCGCATGACGCCGGTGGATTGACGAAGCGTGATGTTGCGATGGCGCGCAAAATCAGCAGCCTCTCCGGCAAGGCCGCCGCCTGAGTTGAAGTTAGATTTCCGAACAGCATCGATTTCAAAACGGGTGCGCCACATATCTGTCGCAGTTGGCAGAGGTGGGGTTCTGTTTCACATTTAGCGGAGAAATGTGCCCTGCTGCGGCCATTAGGTGCACGTAACTGCGGTTCGAGAGCGAGCGCGTGAGGCAAAGCAGATTAGGAACAACCCAACCACGGCACGC
>JBEKQP010000074.1:0-17636 GCA_049519595.1 Candidatus Korobacteraceae bacterium
ACGTCAGGATGGAATCGCACAAGGAACCAAAGTGGTGCTGCGTGTCTTCATTGACGAAGATCGTGACCTTCTTTGCCGTGCCCTTCTGGAGCATGCCCATTCCTCCCGCGGCTCGCTAGCGCTTCGCCAAAACGGCGCCCAGCCAGACCGCTACGTACCCCAACATAATGCTCGCAACCACGTTGAGCAACCCGCTCCACAGCGCGCCCTCGCGGACCGCCGTAAAGGTCTCCCATTCCAGACTCGAAAAGGTGGTGTAGCCACCCAGAAATCCGACCACCAGCAGCAGGCGCCAAGCCGGATCCAGGTTGAACCGTTCGGTGAGCAGCGTCATCAGGAAGCCGATCAGGAATGAGCCGGTCACATTGATGACCATCGTGCCCAAGGGAAATTTTCCGCCGAATCGCGTCATGATGGCCGACGCGGCTACATACCGCGCCAGGGCTCCCGTGCCGCCGCCGACCACCACCAGCAGGTATCGGATCAATTCCCTGCCTCCTGCCCCAGGCATTTGCGCGCGCTCGCGATGCGCGCCAGGTCCGCGCGCAGTTCGGGAGCCCGCTCGTTGCTGCCGCTCTCCACCAGCCGTTCCACCGTTTCCATCAGTTCATCCAGGCGCCGGCGGGATTCTTTCTCGACCTCCCCTAGCGCGCCATGGATGCTCTCTTCCCACTGCGTGCTGAGCCGGCTGAGGTTCTGCTCCAGCATATAGGAAACGGCGTGCGCAAAATGGCGGTCGACCGCGGCCCGGATCAGCCATACCGGCAGGACGCCCGACAGCAATTCCCAATTCCTGTCGAACACCCGTCCCACTCTGATATCGGGTGTGCCGGGCTCCGCTACATCGATTTCGGTTTCCGTGGTTCGCAACGGCACGCCGAACGCCCGCATAGTGCGCTCCGACAAGCGGTCGCGAAACTGTTGTAGGGCATGGAATGCCTGCGTCCGCACTTTCCCGAGCGGCGCCAGGAAGGAGGTGCGTTCCGCGACCGAAAGCACCATAAGCCGGTCGCGCAGCGCGCCAGCCAGCCAGGCCTCGAAGCAGGACAGCATGGTGGCCAGGCTGCTGGTCCATTTTGGGAATTCGCTCTCGAATGCCGCCAGCAGCGTTCGCTCCAGCTCGTGCCGGTGCATCTCGAGCTGATGGCTGACCATGGACCGCGCCGACCCCGCGGCATGTTGCGCCACCAACCGGATGGCTGACTTCACCTCGTCGACAATCTCTTTTTCGCCGGCGACGTGCTGCCGCAGAGCATGGCGCTCCGATTCGACCATTTCAGCCGACTTGAGGCTCAGCGCCAGGTAGTCTCCGCATTCGGCAAGGAGCGTGTCCATTTTGCGGGAGAGAATGGCTTCACGCTCTTCGGCAAGGCGCTCCAGCGTTCCCGTGACCAACTCCGCTTCGAGCGCCTCGCGGAATCTCTCCAAACCGAGCTTGGTGGAATAAGGGAAGATCCGGGGCGTTCCGGGAAGGTTCCGAGCGAGCTGGACGCCTACGAACTCGATCACTTCCGCCAGTTCCTGTTCGCTGAGCAGGTCGGCTTTGGTGAGCAGCACCACGACTTTCGGCGTGTACCGGTAGAGGCTCTGGAGCAGGTCGATGTCGCGCCGCGAAAGGGGCGGATCGACGCTGACCGCCACCAATGCCAGTCCCACATTCGGCAGCCAGTCGAGCGACGTTTGCGAGTTGTGGGAAAGGGCGCTTTCGAGGCCCGTCGTATACACGAACTTCAGGCCGCGAAACCGCCGCAATTCCGGTAGTTCCAGGGTAATCAGATCGACCTGCCTGACGTTCTCCGGGTTCTCTTTCTCGGAGATGTAGCGTCCGATCTCGCCGAGCGGGATCTCCCGGTCGCTGCCATCCCGCTGATGGACTCGCGCCTCTTCTTTGGCCCCATAGCGGATTTCCGTGACCACGGCCGTCACCGGCACGACCCCCACCGGAAGCGGGCCAAACGGCGCCCCACGTCCGATGAAGTGGTTCAGAAAGCTGCTCTTGCCCGCCTTGAATCGTCCCAGGACGGCCACGCTGATCTCGTCCTGTACTGCCGCCGCCCGGGCACTTGCCAGCAGGCCGGATAGAGCCGAAATTCCGTAGCGCGCCGTCAGGTCCGCCGCCAGGTCCAGGGCCGGGTGCAGCGAAGAAAGCGTGGGGGTTTGATTGTGGGTTTGGCCGGAACGGGGAGAGTAGTCCATACAATCCGTCCCGGAATGGATCTCTTGAATCCTTGGAATCATAGCTCCTCACACGTAGGAGCTATCAGTCCCGAGGCGAGCTCGAGACGGTTGCCGGCGGGCTCCATCACCAACAGTCTAAACCAGATTGTAGCGCGTTTCCCGGCGGCCGCCAGGGTTGTCCCATCAGCAGCCATCAACTATAGTGTGGTTTCTATGAATGTAGGCATCGAGAATATCCGCCGGCGCGGCAGCCGGATCCTCACCGAAGGCACCCACATGCTACCCGCGGCCAGCCTGATGAAGGCCGAGGGCACCATTCAGTCATTCGAGGACCTGCGTAAGCCGTTCGTTACGATCATCAATTCTTACACCACGCAGATCCCCGGCCACGCGCACCTGGATCACATCGGCGCCGTCGTGCGCGACGAACTGAAGGCGCTCGGCTTCAACGTCTGGTACACCAACGTCGGCGCGGCCATCTGCGACGGCATCGCCATGGGCCATTTCGGCATGAAATACTCGCTGCCCTCGCGCGAGCTGATCGCGGACCAGATCGAATCCATCATCGGCGCGCATCCCTGCGACGCGTGGATCGGCATCGGCAACTGTGACAAGATTGTGCCGGCGATGTACAACGCCATGGTGCGGATCAACATTCCTGCCGTGTACGTGAGCGGCGGACCGATGCTGGCCGGCCACGGCAACACCGACCTCATCTCGATTTTCGAGGGTGTGGGCCGGCATAGCGTCGGCAAGATGACCGAAGAGGATCTGCGCACGCTGGCCGAAGAGGCTTGCCCCGGGTGCGGCAGTTGCGCCGGCATGTTCACGGCCAACTCGATGAACTGCCTGGGCGAGGCGCTGGGGCTGGCGCTGCCGGGCAACGGCACCATTCCGGCCGAGCGCTGGGCGCCCGGCGAAAGGCGCACCGAGCTCAACCCCGACCGCCTGGAGTTGGCGCGCCGCACGGCGCGCGCGCTGAAGTGCTGCCTGGAGGCGAACCTGCGACCGCTCGACATCGTCACCCGCCAATCGCTCGACAACGCCTTTATCCTCGACATGGCGATGGGCGGCTCCACCAACACCGTGCTGCACGCGCTGGCGCTGGCGCATTCGGCCGGCATCGACTACGACCTGAACCGCATCAACGAACTCTCGGAGTGCACGCCGAACATCTGCAAAGTGGCGCCCAGCCGGCCCGAGGTGCATGTCGAGGATGTGCACCGCGCGGGCGGCATCGGCACTATTCTCAAGGAGCTGGCCGCCTGCCAGACGGTGCCGCTCCAGCCCGGCGTGCCCACCATCGCCGGAACACTCAAGGACTACATCGCGGCCTCGCCCGATCCGGATGGCGACGTGATCCGCCGCGCCGGCAACGCGTTTTCACAGAACGGCGGCCTCACCGTGCTGTTCGGCAACCTGGCGCCGCGCGGCGCTATCGTCAAAAGCGCCGGTGTGGCCGCTTCCATGGCCGAGTACGAAGGCGCCGCACGCGTCTACGAGTCGCAGGAATCGGCGCTAAAGGGGATTCTCGAAGGCGAAGTGAAGGACGGCGACGTGGTGGTGATCCGCTACGAAGGTCCGCGCGGCGGTCCGGGCATGCAGGAAATGCTCTCCCCGACGGCGGCGATCGTGGGCGCCGGCATCCGTTGCGCGCTCATCACCGACGGCCGCTTCTCGGGTGGCTCGCGCGGCCTGTGCGTCGGGCATATTTCGCCCGAAGCCGCGGCCCGTGGCCCGATTGCGGCCATTCAGCCGGGTGACCGCATTTACATCAACGCCAAAACCCGCAAGCTCGAATTGAAAGTCAGCGATGCCGAGATCCAGAAACGACTCGCCGCACTTCCTCCATTCGAGCCCAAGGTCAAGCGTGGATGGCTGGCACGCTACGCTGAGCACGTCATGAGCGCCGACACCGGAGCGGCAATGAAAATATAGAACGGTTGTTGACAGCAATGATCCAGAGGGTGCCCCACACAAGCTTCTTCGCTTGTGTGGGGTCGTTGTTTTTTGTACAGGAAACAGCCCCACTCAAGCGCAACTGCAGCGCTTGAATGGGCCACCTGCCGGCGGAGCAACGGCACGGCGGGGGTTCCCGTTTTGGGCTAGGTTGTGCTGGCTATTCACGACAGTTAACGCCAAGGCTCCTGCACGTTGCGTTATCAGCTTGGAATTGGACGCTCGTTCGCCATGGCCTTCTGTTGGCGTTTGTATAGGATGGAATAAAAGAACACGGCGATTCCTGACGAACAAAGGGCGATTGCAGCAAACAAGACGAACGCGCGCATTATCTGGATGCCTTGAGCTTGTTCCCTTGTCACGAAGACTTTGAGATGGGGATCACAAACAGCTAACCTGCTGCCATCTTTTAGAAATTTAAGTTCCAAAATATAGCGTCGGCCATTGTCTCCGTGGAAATCTCCGAGGCCGCGAGATATGCTTAAGCCTCCCCGAACTGCTCCATCAGAACCGCTGGATGTCCCCCGCGCTGTAATCTGATCTCCGCTGAACAAGGTCCATGTTGCTTCCACAACGGAAGGGGTATCTTGGCATTTACTTCCGGCGTTGATCGATATTCCCAAAAGGCAGTTGAGAGTGTCGAAGGGAATCTTCTTCTGGACTTCAATTTCGATGTCGTACAGGGCGTCTACGTTAACCCTGAACTCCCTCGTCGCGACACGACCGGGAGATAAAGTAATCGGCATATCAACCGAAACCCACTGACGCGTGCTGTCCCATAGTCGCGATCCCGCTTCGATGGCTAATCCCATAAGAAATAGGGCTAAGCCTAGTTTTCTTAATCGATTCATCGCGATATTGTCGTCCAACTCGGGCAGTCTTCAAAGGACTTGTTTAATCGAAGGTATTACGAAAGTTTGCAGGAGTGAAATCCCCTTCTCAACAATTACGCGAGAGCGTTTAGTTTTGATGGCTGTCATGCTGAGCGTAGCGAAGCATCCCCGGAAAGTGTCCTGCCCCGCGCCGCTGGCGACTTCTCTATAAAATCCGATGGCCGCTCATCAGCGCCACACTGTAATGGGATTCTTCGCTTCGCTCAGAATGACACTCCGGGCTGTGTTGTGCCCAACCGCGACTGTCTAAACTCCCCTTCTGAACAGTTTGGCAAAGTGCGCCGTTTACGCGCCCTCGTCGCGCTCACGCAGCATCTTCATCAAGTCCTGGTAGGTTTGCGGCATGGTAACTGTCCCGCGCATGGCCACGGTGATCGGGTAGCGGACGCCACCCTTATGCGTTCCCTCAAGTCCTTCGATGATTTCATCGACATAGCCCCACGGAAAGGCAAAGACCATCTCTGTATCCTGGGCCATGCCAAACACGCGATCGCCGGTGCATGGCAGAATTACCTTCGGCTCGTTCGTGCTCATGGTTTGGATGACGATTTCCGCGCAGTCCACGCGCCCGCCGGTGGTGCTTACAACCCGTCCTCCATTTCGATAGAGCGCGGCATGAACTAACCGGAGCACCTGCGCGCTGTTGCCATAAACGGCCACGATGTGCGGCTCGAACTTGGTGCGGTTCAGCGGAGCGACGCACGTGTAGTCATACTGCCCGGGCTCGAACTTCCAAACGGCGGCCTCCAGGTTTGCGGCGGCTGGCTCGTCCTTGCAGTACATTTCTACGCTGGCGAAGCCCTTCAAGAATTCGTCATTCGGTCGGCGAAATCCGAAGGCAATCGCCGCCAGCGGGCAGATCACATCCTGCTTGCCCACCGCGATTGCCCATCCGTAGCGGCGTGCGACGCCGATGGATTGGCAGACGATCCACTGTTCGCCGAAGCTGCTGCTCGGAACCTTTACGTCCGGCGGAAGTTCCTCTCCTGGTTTCAGCATCCTGATAGCAAGCGGAAAGCTGTCGGGTCTAACAAAGCGGGCAATCGCCTCGTCAAGCTTCTTCAACTTCGCAGCCGTCTCTTCGGTCACAGTGCACCCCCTTCGGCCTCAACGCCGGGCGCCAAGCCTCGATTCGCCAATCTATTTTTCCGCTATCTGCCTGTCAATAGATTTTCGGCTTGCTGAATGCGGCGCAACAAAACTTCGCCAATAGACATTTTTGGGGTGGGCATTTCGTCCTTCTCGGCGTAATTTCAGAAGAGAGTCACAAGAGAGGTGGTTCATAACATGGGCATTGTCACCGATCTGTTAGCCGACATCGCTTTGCCGAAGATGGTCCGGGTGAGACAGGAATTTGCCGCCCCGGAGGTCCATGATGTGGCTGCTACCTTACGGGAAGAGCTTCGCCGGCCGGAGATAGCCCACCGGGTCAAACCGGGCATGCGCATTGCCGTGGGTGTTGGGAGCCGGGGGGTGGCGGAGATCGCGCTGATCGTCCGCGTCACCATCGAGGAACTAAAGCGGCTCGGGGCCAAGCCCTTTATCGTGCCTGCCATGGGAAGTCACGGAGGCGCCACCGCCGAAGGCCAGAGGCAGGTGCTGGCCGGCCTGGGAGTCACCGAAGACAGCGCCGGCTGCCCCATTGTTTCCTCGATGGACGTTGTCGAACTCGGTGTTCTGGAGAACGGCCTTGCAGTGCTAATGGACAAGCACGCATACGAAGCCGATGGGATTATCGTGATCAATCGCATCAAGGCCCACAACGCTTTCAGCGGTCCGAACGAGAGCGGCTTGGTGAAGATGATTACTATCGGTCTTGGTAAACAAAAAGGAGCTGACGCCGCCCATGCGCTCGGCTTCGGTCGCATGGCCGAGTTCAGCGTCGAGATGGCCAAAGTTAAACTGGCCAAGCTTCCCATTCTGTTTGGCGTCGGAAGTGTGGAAAACGCCTACGACCGGGTAGCGAAAGTAGCGGCGATTCCCGCCGAGCAGATCATTGAGACCGAGCGGAAGCTGCTGGCTGAGGCGAAGGGCAACATGCCCAAGCTGCTCTTGCAACCGCTCGACATTCTGGTGGTCGACCAGTTGGGCAAAGAGTTCTCCGGAGGCGGTATGGACCCGTACATCACCGGACGCGCTCCGACGCCTTACCTCGATCCCGGTCCCACGGCCATGCGAGTGGTGGTTCTGGATGTCACCGACCGCAGCCACGGAAACTCCTGTGGCGTGGGAATGGCCGACATTACGACTCGCCGGCTATTCAACAAAATGGATTTCGAATACACCTATGCCAACGTCTTGACCTCAACCGTAACGCCATCGGCGCGCATTGGGTTAATCATGGACTCTGATCGGCTGGCCATCCAGGCGGCGCTGAAGACCTGCAATGCTTCCGACTTGGGTCGAATCCGCATGGCCCGCATAGCCAATACCCTGCATGTCGGGGAGATTTATATTTCCGAATGCATGCTGGAGGAAGCCCGGAAGCATCGCAGCATCGTCGTGCTCGGAGAACCGCAACCGTGGCTCTTCGATGCAGCCGGGAACTTTACCGACATAGGAGCGTGGCAACCGCATGCGGAATCTTCAGCTTCTCCTGAAGTTGCCGTCATGAAGTAAGGTCTTGGAGGGCGCGCCTTTACCCAAAGTCCCCTCCATGCACCTCTTTTGCGTGAAGCGTGGATTTGCTTGCCCCCGCAAGCACCCGTGCACACCTCTCCCAAGCTCCACGCTCGCGGAAACCCGAGGCCGGAATGCGCGCACAGGTTTTCGCGGAATCTGCATCGGCAGATTGGGCATCTAGTGAGCCAGGATATTAAGATAGTTTCTTCTTATGTGTTAATCCACTTACATAAGGATGAGCAGCTCAACCTGCTTTGTCCTCAGGAGAACCATTCATGCCGCAGCAAGATGTTCCCGTTTGGTTGATCACAGGCTGCTCGACCGGATTCGGCCGGGAGCTGGCAAAACTTGTGCTAGAACGTGGCTGGTGCGCCGTGGCAACGGCGCGCGACCCGCGGAAGGTTCAGGATCTGGTGGCTGGAACCGATGGCCGTGGGCTTGCGCTCACGCTGGACGTCACGGATTCGGCGCAGGTAACCGAGGCCGTGAAGAAAGCCGAAGCTGCATTCGGCAAAATAGATGTTCTGGTGAACAATGCCGGCTACGGCTACATGGCTGCGGTCGAGGAGGGCGAGGACGATGAAGTTCGTGCCATGTTCGAGGCTGACTTTTTTGGTCTCGCCGAGGTGACCAAGGCGGTTTTGCCGGGTATGCGGAAGCGACGGAGCGGGCACATCCTAAATATTTCTTCGATTGGCGGATTCGTCGGCTTCGCGGGTGTGGGCTACTACAACGCGGCCAAGTTTGCCGTCGAGGGCCTTTCCGAAGCACTGGCGAAAGAAGTTGAGCCGCTCGGAATCAAAGTGATCATCGTGGAGCCGGGGCCGTTCCGCACGGATTGGGCCGGGCGCTCCCTGAAGCTGGCCACCGGCGGAATTGAAGATTACGCCAAAACCGCGGTTGCGCGCCGGCAAGCAATTTCGAATGGCAGCGGCAAGCAAGCAGGAGATCCGGTTCGCGCCGCAAAGGCAATGATCGAAGTGGTGCAGTCGAGCAACCCGCCACTGCGCCTGGTACTGGGGCGGATGGGCCTGGAGACCGCGCGCGGCAAGCTCGAGCTTTTGCGCCGCGACTTAGACACTTGGGAGAAGACGTCGCTCAGCGCCGATTTTCCACCAACTCAGGCGGCGAAGTGAGCGAGTTGCAGTCCACGACTGCGCCTTCGAAGCAGAAGGCGCTTTCTGTAACACAGCTCCGCAAGGTCTACGGCGACACCGTCGCCGTAGACGACGTCTCATTCGCCGTGCAGCCGAAGGAAATCGTTGGCCTCCTGGGTCCAAACGGAGCCGGCAAGACCACCATTATTAACATGATTCTTGGCGTTCTGGAACCAAGCGCCGGGAGCGTTTGGGTCGAAGGCGTCAGCTTGGCGTCGCATCGTTCGCAAGCGCTGGAACGCACGAATTTCGCCGCCGTCTATGCTCCTCTGCCCGGTAATCTCACCGTATACCAGAACTTGCGCGTCTTCGGCCTGATCTATGGAGTGAAGAACGCTGCAGAGCGCATTGCGCTGGTGCTGAAGCAGTTCGATCTGGAGCCATATCGAAACGTCAAGTGCGGCCTGCTCTCTTCAGGCGAGCAAACCCGCGCAGCGCTTGCCAAGGCCATGCTGAACAACCCGCGGCTGCTGCTTCTCGACGAGCCGACCGCGTCGCTGGACCCTTCTTCGGCTCGCGAAATCCGCGTCAAGATTCGCGATTGCACGACGCAGGGCACGTGCGGCGTGCTCTGGACATCGCACAATATGTATGAAGTCGAGGAGGTCTGCGACCGCGTACTGTTCCTTTCGCGTGGCAGGATTCTGCTGGAGGGAGACCCCAAGACCTTGCCGCGGGAGTACGGTAAAGAAAGCCTCGAAGAGCTGTTCATTACCGTGGCGCGCGAACCGCTCACCCTCGACTTATAGCAAAACCAGGGATGAAGTACCTCGGAGTCGGAAGGAGGATTCTTGCCCCCATGTCCTCCCGGAAATTCGTGTGATAGATTTTCTGTGTCATCTGAGCGAGGCGAAGGAACCCAGAAACCCAGCACGGCGTGGAGCGAGACGCAGCCGAACGATTTCATTAATAAGAGTGAACAGCACGAGGTAGGACAGCTTCCTGGGACGCTCCGCTCTGCTCAGAATGACCGCGCGGAATCAGTTCTACACCTGACGCTAAGTAATGTCACAGACTTTCGGGACACACTACACTAGGTTAGCGCTATGTTTCTCGGCCGCACCTCAGCTATTCTGCTTCGCCAGTTCTACCTGATGCGTGGGAGTCCCTCGCGCGTATTGCCGCTGTTCGTCTGGGTTGGGATTGACATGATTTTGTGGGGATTCATCACCAAGTACCTGAACTCAGTGACCGCGTCAGGCCTCAATTTTGTGCCCACCCTGTTGGGAGCCGTTCTCCTCTGGGACTTCTTCACCCGTGTCATGCAGGGCGTGACGATGACGTTCTTCGAGGACGTCTGGTCGCGAAATTTCCTCAACATCTTTGCGACGCCGCTTACTATAGCGGAGTATGTCGGCGGCCTGGTGCTGACGAGCACTGCGGGCAGCTTAGTTGGACTTGCCGTAATGCTGGGATTGTCGACTGTTTTATTCGGCCTTTCCTTCTTTGCCTACGGCCTTCTCCTGGTGCCATTCCTGTTCGTGTTGTTCCTGTTCGGAATCGCCTTTGGCATTGTAGGCAGCGCCCTGGTTCTGCGCTTTGGCCCGGCAGCCGAGTGGTTCGTGTGGCCGATTCCCGCCATACTTTCGCCATTTGCCGGCGTCTTTTATCCACTCTCGACGCTTCCCTGGTGGATGCGCCTCATCTCGCGTATTTTGCCGCCTGCTTATGTATTTGAGGGAATGCGAGCGATTGTTTCCGGCGGCACGGCTTCGGGGATCGCTCTGCTGTTGGGCTTGGGCCTTGCCGTACTCTACGTCCTGCTTGCTTCCTGGTTCTTCACGCGCATGTATCGGCATGCCGTCCGAACCGGCCTCATTGCCCGTTACAGCGCCGAAACCGTGAATTGAAAAGCTTACTTCGTCGGCGGCCGGCTTTGCAGCAGCAGCTCGCGGCCCATGACGACTTTTGCGCGAAGCCGCTTCCACTCCCAATCGACATTGCGCCGCGTCGTCTCGATTTGAGCCGCATCGAGGTGGCGGAAGCGGCCTTGCAGATTGAGATACTCAGTCACATCCGTAAATGCCGGCTCATGGTTGATGGTGTATTCCACCCCCTGCTCTACTTCGTAGAGCGGAAACACTCCGGTTTCAACCGCCAGTCGAGCTATCTTTACCGAGTGCCGCTCTTCCGATTTATGTCCGGTGGGGCACGATACCCAGAGATGGATGAATTTTGTTCCTCGAATGGCCTTTGCCTTGTCCAGCTTCCGCAGGAAATCTTCCGGGTAGGCAATCGATGCGGTCGCGGCGTAGGGAATCCTATGCTCGGCCATGATGCCAACGATGTCCTTCTTGGGCTCAAGCTTCGGTGAATCGGCAGGTGTCGTTGTAGTCCACGCCGCATAGGGTGTGGCGGAAGAGCGCTGAATGCCGGTGTTCATATACGCTTCGTTGTCGTAGCAAACGTAGATGATGTCATCATTGCGCTCGACGGTCCCGGAGAGAGACTGGAGGCCGATATCGAATGTGCCGCCGTCCCCAGCCCAAGCCACAACATTCACATCGTGCTTTCCCATCATGTCGAGGCCGGCGCGAACCCCCGCCGCCGAAATGGCGGTCGTGGCAAAGGCAACCTCCAGCACCGGCACTTTGAGCGGTGCAAACGGGTAGGGTCCGTTGAGAGTGCCCCAGCAGCCCGCCGGGATGACCATGAGCGTATTCTCTCCGAACGCTTTCATCGCGATTCGCATTCCAAGGGCAGCACCGCATCCGGGACATCCAAAGTGGCCGGAGTGCATCAGCTCCCGATCGGGAAGGTGCAAGTTCACTGGATCGTATTGTGTTTGCATGACGTCCATCGCTCTAACCAGTTTTGCGAAAGCTACATCCCATGAAGCTGCCGGACATTCGGCCCGGCAATGACAGCCTGCTCGCGCTCATTTCGTCACAGCGCAAGGCTCGGCTTCCACTGCTTCTTCTTCCGGCAACATCTTCCACCAGGTAACCGGCTCCAACCGCTCGCCCGCCGATCCCTGGAGCAGCATCTGTTCAATGTCTTCTGGAGTGATATCGCTGCCGCCGAGACCTGCAATGACGCCTCTTATCGGCGGACGGTCCGCCGCAGGCAGCTCGTACAGCGCGGACTTCGTCTCCTGATAAAAAATACCGTGATGCCCAAACGAGCAATTGCGATCCAGCACTACCACTGCATGTTTCCCGGCCAGCGCGCGTCTCACCGCATTCGCCGGGAAAGGCCGGAAGACACGCAGCCTGAGCAAGCCGGCCGCAATGCCACGCTGGCGGAGCGCATCAATCGCAACCTGGGCGGTTAGCGCCGGCGTACTGCTGGCCACCAGCACCAGCTCCGCATCGTCGAGCCGGTATTCGTCAACCACGTCATAACTGCGGCCGGTGAGTTCACCCCACTCGCGGCCAACATCGGCCCAGGCTTCGAGCGCCTGGTCGTGTGCAATCTGGATCTTTTTGCGGAATGCCGCGTAGCAATCGGGATCGCTTAGCCCTCCGATGGTTGCGGGCCGGGCGAGGTCGAGCAGGTGCGGCAGCTTCAGCGGACCAAGGAATTTGTCTACCGTGCCTTGTTCCGGAATATCCAGGTTCTCAAAGGTGTGCGAAAGCAGAAAGCCGTCCAAAAGCACCATGCAAGGCAGCAGCACCCGCTGCGAGACTTCGAAGGACTGGATCACCGCATCGAACGCCTCCTGCGCCGATTGGCAGTAGATCTGCATCCATCCGGTATCGCGCTGCGAAAGCGAGTCGGTCTGCTCGGTAAACAGCGACCATGGCGCCCCCAGCGCACGATTGCAATTCACCATTACGATGGGAAGGCGTGAACCAGCGGCCCAATGCAGCATCTCGTGCATGAAAGCAAGACCCTGCCCCGACGTGGCGGTGAAGGTTCGCGCGCCCACCGATGCGGCTGCGATGCAGGCGGCCATCGCCGAGTGCTCCGATTCCACCTTGATGAATCGGGCGTTCAGGCGCCCCTGCGCTACCATGTCTGCCAGCTCTTCCACGATGGAGGTCTGCGGTGTAATCGGGTACACCGAGATGACCTGCGTGCCGGCCATTTGCACCGCGCGTGCCACAGCCCCGTTTCCCTTCAGCAGCGTCCTCATCGGGCCACCTCCTCAAGCGTAATCGCTCCCCGTGGACACTCTTCCACGCATATCCCGCAACCCTTGCAGTGGGTGGAGTCGATTTCCAGACCGGCGCCGTTCCGCGAGTGGCGATGGACAGCCACATCCGGACACCAGTAGTAGCAATTCAAGCAGCCGTTGCAGGTGCCGCAGAGCAAACATCGGCGGGCTTCGCTCAACGCCGTCTCAGCCACGAACCCCTGGACAATCTCGGCAAACGAGAGTGGCGGCTGCTCACCGTTCAATGTCGATATCTTGGGACGCAACGCGGTCGCGAAATAGACAGGGTTCAGATACTGTGAGTTGGCCACCTGCGCCGAATTAACTCTACGCGGCCATAGACTCTGAAGCGTGGGTTCATCCGCTGTCGTGCGGCCGTTGCCGAGATAGCTGTCGACCGCTGCGGCGACCCTGCGTCCCGACCCAACCGCGGCGGCAACCGTGCCCTCGCCTGTCGATGCGTCGCCGGCGATAAAAATTCCATCACCACTTTGTTTTCCGTTCGCTGCAAGAAAACCAAGGTTCGCCGTCTCACCGATTGCCGTAACAATACCCGCGAACGGAAGCCGGAACTCGGAGTTTGGAATCGGCACCGGCCTCCGCCGTCCCGAGGCATCAGGCTCGCCTAGCTGCATCTTGCAACACTCGAGTGCGACCACCGCATCGTCGTCGATTACCACAGCGGTGGGAGCCGCAAGGAATCGAAAACCTACGCCCTCTCTTTTGGCCTCCTCCACTTCAGAGGCGATAGCAGGCATTTCAGTTTCGCTTCGGCGATAGACGATGGTGGGACTCACGCCCACGCGCAACAGTGAGCGGGCAACGTCGACGGCAGTGTTCCCGCCGCCGACTACCGCGACCGTTGGTGGAAGCTCGGGGATCTCTCCGGTGAGAATTCGCTCCAAAAGCTCGACCCCATCGTAGATATGCCGATGATTGCTGCCGGGAACTTCCAAGGCCCGCGATTCGTGCAATCCGACAGCCACGATCACGGCATCGAATTGGTTTTTGAGGTCCTCGAATCGGATGTCGCGCCCTATGCGAACATTCTGGATGAATCTAACGCCGAGGCGTTCGATGAATTCAATTTCACGATCGAGTATTTCTTTAGGCAGACGATAGTCGGGAATGCCGGTGCGCAGGAATCCCCCTGGCTTCGGTTTGTCGTCGAAGACGTCCACCTTGTGTCCCTTGAGTGCAAGCGCGTACGCCGCCGTAATTCCTGCCGGCCCCGCGCCGATCACCGCAACCTTGCTGCCGCTCGGAGAAATGGGCTCCGGAGCGCTGTGGTCGCGAAGCAAAAGATCGCCCAGAAACCGCTCGATCATGTGAACCGCGATGGCACCGCCCAACAAATCGCGATTACACTGGCCCTCACAAAAATGGGGACAAACTCTACCGAGTGTTGCGGGCAAGGGATTACCGGAACGCAGCAGCCGTCCAGCGCCGATGACGTCGCCACCAGCCAACAGCAGGAGGATTTTTGAAATATCGTTCCCGGCCGGGCACGCGTGTGAGCACGGAGGAAGTCTATCTTCGTAACGCGGCTCCACGTACTTCCATGTGCCGGTATTGATCTCGCTCGTTGGACGCGTCGCGTAGGCCGTGATCGGGAGATCTCGAAGGGATTTGGGCTGGGGTACGGACATTTTCAAGCCTCCGATATTCCGACCGCCGCTAGTCTGCGGACTCGTTGTGAACCTTCCATGGCTGCGGCCACGTTCTCCTCGGGTTTGAAAGGAACAGCGCTCCGCACCGCCAGGGCCAGGTTGTCCAGACTCGCAATTCCGGTCAAGCTGACGAACGCGCCTGCCATCGCCGTGTTCACAATAGGAGCAGTGGCGGACCCGAGATTGTGCCTTCGCCCGATGGTTGATCCGTCCACCGTGGCTATGGCAAACCCTGTCAGTTCCGCGAATTCGGAGGGATCACGCGGCGAGTTGATCAAAATCCAACCGCCGGGCTTCAAGCCCGCAAAAACATCGTCCAAGCCCAGGGTGACAAGACCCTGATCGAGAACGATGACTCCATCGGGGCGATAGATTTCCGACCGCACCAGAACCGGCGAACGGTCCACACGCAAAAACGCTCGAACCGGAGCGCCACGCCGCTCCGAACCGAAAGAGGGAAACGCCTGCACATACATCTCTTCGCGAAAAGCCGCTTCGGCCAGGATTTGCGAGGCGATCACCGCGCCCTGACCACCGCGACCGTGAATCCGGATTTCGATCATCTTGCACCAAGCTTCCAAGCCACGTCGCCAACGCCCGCAGAATCAAGGCGGTGACGAGCGCCTCGGGGCGTTCAGGCCCGGCATCATTTGCTGACAGCCGAGCGGGCCAACTGCGGTGTGGCCGCTGATTTAGGCGTACGAATAAACGCTGCGGCGATGACTCCAAGCACTACACACGAGCACAGAAAGTACCACCCGGAAGAGTAGTTCTTCTGGCCGTTCTGCACAACCACAAGCGCGGCAAAAATTTTCGCCGAGAATGCGGCCGAAAAATACCCGATGCCGTTCACAAAACCCATCGCCTTGCCATAGACCTCGGGGGTGAAAATCTCGGCTGGTACCGCCAGGAACGGACCCCATGCCATGTTGCCGAAAAATCCCATGCCGCACAGGGCAATGGCCAGCAACGTTTGATCCGCCCGTTGTAGCGTTCCCATCAGCAGAATGAAAGGCGCCAGCCCGAGGAAGCAGGCAATGATCATGATGCGCCTGTTACCGTGGAACACCTTATCCGACAGGTAGGAAGAAAGGAAACTGCCACATGCGCCCGCCAGGAAATACAACGAATTCCACCAACCCATCGTCGCCAGCTTGAAGTGAAATACATCCGACAAATAGAGTGGAATCCAAACCATCGCGCCCCAGAAGGTCAGCTGCATTACGATGTCGACCACGCAGACCGCCAGGTAGCTCCGGTTCTTGAAGAAGTCGCGGAACGAAATGCTGTCCTTGGCCAGAATTTTCTTCTGCGAGTCGCTGTAGTCGCCCCCCTTCAGCGTGCCCTTGGCAATTTCGTCGCTGTAAGAGTATTCCAGTTCTTCAGGTGTAATCTTGCGGTATTGCTCGGGGCGATCGAAGATCATGAAAGAAATCGCAAATAACGGGATGACGCCAAGCGCGGCGGTCAAGAAAAAGACTAGGCGCCAGCTACCCGTGTACGTCGCCAATTGCGTGGCCAGCACGCTTGCCCAGGCCGGCGTCAGGATCCAAGACCAGGAAAGCAGCGCCTGTGCCCGGGCCCGGCCATCCTTGTTGAACCAGCGCATCAGTATGCGTGCCGAGGGCACATATTCGGTTCCCACCATGATTCCGAATATCGCCATTCGGAGCAGGTATTCCTGGCGGCTGTGCAGAACGCCCATCCAGGCGGTCATCACCGACCAGGCAACCACCGAGAAGAGCAAAATGCGCTTCGCGCCGAAACGGTCAGTCAACCACCCTGATACGTATTGGGCGGGCCCGTAGAACAACATCATCAGGAACGCGCCCGTCCCAATGTCGATCGTGCTCAGGCCGATATCGTGTGCAATCGCCGGATTCAGGACGTTCGTTTTGACCCGGTCCAGGTACTGGATGCTGTAGGCGAAAAACAGCACGAACGCAACAACCCAGCGGTAAGGGATACGCTTTAACATCTGACGCTCCTGTCAACTTGTGGAAACCTGATATATACACCAATACCTGCCCTCGCCGGAAAGGAAAACGCCGCCATGGCTAGATTCGGGAAGAGTCGGCAGGGGGTCTCATGACTTGAGCGTCACGATTGGTCCGGCGGAGAAATCTGGACCGCGCGAACGATGTTTCCGTCGAATTGGGCTTCGATCCGCTGTCCCGGACGGACCACCAGAAAATCGTCGCTAGCCCAATCCCCATTCACCAGCCGGCGCAGAAGACCTAAATCGCCCGTCAGCTTCTCGAACTCCCATCCCTTGCCCGCCGCCTCGCGCCGGGCCTGGTCTTCGAAACGGCTGTCGCATTCAAGCCCAGTCTCGATGAAGGTCAGCCTTTGATACGCGCTCTGGAAGCGCGTCAGCTCGTCATAGAGATATCGGCCATTGTCTTCGCCGTATTTTGCGATCAATTCCGTGAGATTGGTGCTGGTGCCGGAATGAAATGGCGTCAGTTGCAGAAGGTCTACGCCTCGCTCCAGCCAGCCGGTCGAACGGTAATAGCTGCCCGCGTGCTCCTGAAAGTACGCCTCATAGCGTTGCCGGCTCCCCATGAGCAAACCGATGCAGTCGTGCATGCGCGGCGCCACAATCACCGTATGCCGTGCCTCGACTCCGTGCAGTCCGTTGCCGCAGAGCCCGTAGCCAAGAACGATGGCGTCGTAGTCTCCGGCCGGCACGCGATCCACGCATTCTTGCAGCTTCGCGGTCATCGCCTTCCCGCCCATGTCGTGCAGACCCTTGGGCAGAAACTCCACATCCACAATTTCGGCGGAGCGCGCCACGGCAGCGCACATCTCGCGATAGAGAACCTCGCAGGCAATCAATTTCAGCCGCATGGGTTGTTGTTCCTCACGTTGGCCGCTTCGGTATCGCTCTAGTGCAGATTTAGAGTCAGTGTATCCCGCACGATCATCGCCGGGCTGCCCCCCCGGCTACTTTACCGGACATAGCTTCCGCGAATGCGGTCTAGCAAAGCGCGTTTATCTTGTCGCACAGGTACTTGATGCGATCCAATTCGGCGTCTGCCGTCACCATGTCGCTCAC
>JBEKQP010000075.1:0-17612 GCA_049519595.1 Candidatus Korobacteraceae bacterium
GGAACGTGGTGGCGGCGGTTCACGCGGCGGTGGCGGACGGGATGACTATCGCGGCCATGCACGTCAGCCTCGCGAGCCGAGGTGGTAGGGCTCGGGGAAGCGGAGAAGCAGCGGTCCCGTGGAATGGCAAAGCGGGTGCGCAGTAGCGGCGAAAGCGTACCCGATGTGGTTGAAATGTCCACAGTGACATGTGATCAGTGTGGCGCCCGGTTCACTATCGGCCATCGTTTGTTTTTTCAGGATGCCGAGCTTGCAACCAGGCAAGCCGCATGGCTCGGAGAGCAACTCGTCTGGGATCATATTCAGGAAAACAAGCACCGGGGTTCGATACGCCTGCCTTCGTCCAACGAGATGAAGTGAAGGTCCGGCGGCTGCGCGCCGAAACCGTTTAAGCCTGGAACGTTAAGCCTGGAACCATCGTCCCTTGGCGCTCTCGATGGGCGCTTATAGAGGGTCCGACTGTGCGCCGCCTGTGCGCGTCGGGGTGGATATCTTGCTCGCAAGCGGCCGCTCACTCCTCGAGCGGCACACCGCATTCTCCGTTTGCGAACGATCTTCTTTTCAGTCACAATTCGCAAGGCGAAATTCATAAGACCAACGACCAGGCAGATGCTGAAAGCAATTGTGCGCCCAGTGTGGGCGAGTGTTGCCGACAACCGCTTCGGCCAGAAGCCGGGGAGAACACGACTTCTATGAACCATTCGAGCAAAGGATATCGGTGGTGGGTAATCTTTCTGCTCTTTTGTGGCACCTTTGTGAACGCGGTGGATCGTGGCAGCCTCGGGGTCGCGGCGCCCTCGATCATGAAGGAGTTGCACCTTAATCCCGCGATGATGGGGGTTGTGCTCTCGGCTTTCTTTTGGACTTACTTTGCCATGAATATTCCGTCCGGGGCCTTGGCGGACAGATTCGGAGCCAAGGCGACTCTGGGTTGGGCGGCATTCGTGTGGTCGTTTTTGTCGGCGCTAACCGGCGCGGCGCACAGCTTCGGGCAACTGGTGCTGTTCCGAATTGGGGTGGGAGCCGGTGAGGCGGCGTTACAGCCGTGTAACGTCAAAGTGGTCAAGAGCGTTTTTCCCACGCAGGAACGAGGAACCGCTATCGGCATTTTCAATGCAGGCATACGGCTCGGGCTGGCTGCCGTGCCGGTGATGATGGCGTATCTGATTCACGCCTACAACTGGCGGGTTGCGTTTTATGTTACCGGCGCCGGTAGTCTCGTGTGGGTTGTGTTCTGGGTCTACTTCTACAAACAGCCGGAGGCCGAGTCGAATCGAGAGGGCGCCAGCAAGGAAAGAGTGCCTTGGCTGGAGCTGTTGAAGCATCGGTCGATCATCGGTCTGATGTTGTGCAAATTCTTTCAGGAATACCTGTACAACATGTTCATCACGTGGCTGCCTGCCTACCTGGTGATGGAACGCGGCTTCACCATCCTGAAGATGGGCTGGTACGCGTCGCTGCCGTGGATCGTCACTTTCTGTGCCCTGCCTCTGATTGGGTTGCTCTCGGACACCTTGATCAAACGCGGTGTGAGCGTAACCAAGTCGCGCAAGGGGATGATTATCATTGGCCAGTTTATTGCGGCCTTGATTGTATTTGCGCCTTATGTGAGCAGCGCGAAGGCAGCCATGGCTCTGCTGGTAGTGGCTTTGGTTTGCGAATCCGGCGCGAGCACTGTTTTATGGGCTGCCTGCGCGGAGATTGCTCCTAAAAACACATCGGCCTCCGTCTCCGGCATTATGAATACCGCGGGAGCCCTGGCCGGCATCGCTTCCCCCATCGTCACCGGCGTTCTGCTGAAGCTGACCGGAAATTTTCAGCGGGCCTTTCTGGTTGCCAGTTTGATGATCGTGTTTGCGGCGTTGTCAATGTGGTTTGTTGTCGGCAGCGTTGAACAGATCGAGCTTAAGAAAGACAAGCGAAACCTGGCTGCGCAGACGGCGTGACGAAGCGCATCCTCAAACGCACACTAGCGTGGAATTGGAGCAGGCAGAGGCTTGCCCGCGAAGTATGCCTCCAGGTTGGCGAATGCCAAGTCGCCCATCGCCTGCCGCGTCTGAGCCGTGCCGCTGGCGATATGCGGCGTCAGCACAACGTTGTCCATCGTTAGCAGCTCTGCCGGAACATTCGGCTCATCGGTAAAAACATCCATTGCGGCACCGCGAATAGTGTGTTTCTGTAACGCCGCCACCAGAGCGGGTTCATCGACAAGCGAGCCGCGGGCGATGTTGATCAGGAACCCGTCCGGACCAAGCGCGTGCAGGACCGCGGCGTTCACCAACCCGCGGGTTGTCGGTCCTCCATAGGCAGCGGCAATCAGAAAGTCCGTGTTAGCGGCGAGATCGAGCAGCGACGCGTAGTAGCGGTAGCTCACGTCCGGCTTGGGGCGCAGATCGGTGTAGGAGATCGCCATGCCGAAGCCTTCGGCGCGGCGCGCGACCGCACTGCCGATTCGTCCCAAGCCGATGATGCCCAGGCGGCTGCCGCTTACCTTGCGGGCCAACCGGAACGCGCCGGCCTGCCAACCGCCGCTGCGAAGGAAGCGCTCGGCCGCTGGAATTTCACGACCGACTGACAAGATCAGTCCAAGGCAAAGGTCCGCGACATCGTCGGTCAGCACATCGGGCGTGTGGGTGACGACGATGCCGCGCTCATGAGCAGCCTCAACGTCGATTCCGTCGTAGCCGACGCCGAACACCGAAATGATCTCCAACGCCGGAAGCTGCGCGATGAGATCGCGCGACACCGTCGATATGGCTCTGGCAGCTATGCCGCGCACTTTGTTGGCGATCGAAACAAAGGCCGCCGGATCCAACTGCTGGACGCGATCGTGAAACGAAAAAGCCGCGCGCAGGCGATCCTCGTAGAACGAAGGCAGTTTGTCGACCGCAAGAATATCGGGTTTCATGGTTCCGGGCTCCTGAATTCGAATCAGGCAAGCACCTCGGCGCGGGCCGAGGGGTGCGCAAGTTTGTTGTTCTTGCTTCAGTGTACCAAGTGAACCTCGCGAAAACCCCGGTCCATGAGCGTGCGAACGCGCCGATTTCCGCATACTTCAGCCGAACACAAACCTTGATGTGGTTTTCTGCATCTGTTTAAACAGCGCCACTAAAGCACTGCTCTGGCCATTGCAGGGGCGGGGGGGGCTGTTGACTGCCTCGTCACAGGCAACCAACTAAGGATCGATGGCACACGGCAAAAATAGTTTCTGGAGCGGGTGGCCCGAACGCCTGGCGGCGCTCGGGCAGATTCCGCCTGTGCTGAAGTTTGTGTGGCAATCCGGACCGGCGGTCGTTGCCTTTGGCATTGTCGTGCGGGTGTTTAGCGCTCTGCTGCCGATTGGCCTGCTTGCGGTCAGCAAGCTGATCATCGACGGCATTGTGAATGTCGTCGCGCACCATCAGCCGATATCCAACCGATTCTGGTGGCTCGTGGCGGCGGAATTCGCGCTGGCGGTGACGACCAGCATAGTCATGCGCGTTCTAGATTATCTGGATTCGCTGCTGGCTGACAAGTACATGCGCCACGTCAGCATTGCCGTGATGAAGCACGCTGCACAGTTGGACGTGATTGCCTATGAGGACCCGGTGTTCTATGACCGGCTTGAGCGCGCCCGCGTGCAGGCGACAGACCGGTTGGGGATGATTCAATCGATTGGCCGGCTGGTGCAGCAGGCGATCACGACGCTTTCGTTGTCGATCTCCATCGTTTACTTTTCTCCATGGCTGCTGCTGGTTTTGGTCGCCGGCGTGATTCCCGCCTTTCTTGGAGAAAGCCACTTCGCGTTTCTCGGTTACGCCAAGAACTTCCGGCAAACTCCCGTCCGGCGGCAACTCGATTACCTGCGCATTGTGGGTGGAAGTAAGGAAGCCGCCAAGGAGCTGAAGCTATTCGGACTGAGCGAGTTCATCACTAATCGTTTTGCCAAGCTGTCCGATGAAATTTATCGCGAGAACGTCGCACTCTCGCGGCTGCGCCTGCTGGCGGGAATGGGCTTGTCGGTTCTCGGAACGCTTGGCTATTACGCGGCATATGTTTGGGTGATCTGGCGTACTCTGCTGGGAGCTTTCTCGGTTGGCACCTTGTACTTCCTGGCGGGGGCCATTCTGCAGGCAAGCAATAACATTCAGCAAATGTTCTCGACCTTGTCGGGCATTGCCGACCAGGCTCTGTTCCTGACCGACCTGCTCGAGTTTTTTCAGATGGAGCCCACCATACGTTCCAAGCCGAATGCGCTGCCTGCGCCGCGGCCAATTGTACGCGGCTTTGAGTTCCGAAACGTGTCGTTCCATTACCCCGGGAGCGACAGACTCATTCTGGAGGGTCTCAATCTGCATTTGCATCCCGGCGAGCGCGTGGCGCTGATCGGCGAGAACGGACAGGGGAAGACCACCATCGTCAAGTTGATCACCCGCCTCTACGATCCCACCGAGGGAGAGATTCTTCTCGACGGCGTTGATCTCCGCGAATACAGCCTTGAAGACCTGTATCGGGAGATTGGGGTCATCTTCCAGGATTTCATGCGTTACGAAATGACGGCACGCGAGAATATCGCGGTGGGAAGAATCGAGCAGCTTCAGAACCTGGACCTGATTCGAGCCGCCGCCCACAAAAGTCTCGCCGATGAGGTGATCGCGACGCTCGCCGGCGGCTACGAGCAGATGCTGGGCAGGCGCTTCAACGACGGCGTCGATCTCTCGGGCGGCGAGTGGCAGAAGCTGGCGCTGGCGCGTGCCTATCTTCGGGACGCTCAAGTGCTAGTGCTGGACGAACCGACAGCCGCACTGGACGCACGCAGCGAAGCTGAGGTTTTCGAGCGATTTGGCGAACTCACGCAGGCCAAGATGGCGCTGTTCATTTCGCACCGTTTCTCAACCGTCCGCATGGCCGATCGAATCATCGTGCTCGCCGATGGCCGGATCGCCGAAGACGGCAATCATGGCCAGTTGATAGCTCTTGGGGGGCGGTATGCCGAATTATTTGAATTGCAAGCCGCCAGCTACCGTTAATTTGTTTGGACTCGTATGCCTCAGAACACTCACGTTGAATCGGCCGAAGCCTCCGAAAGATTCTTCGATTCCGTCGACCAGGATGGCGCTCACGATGCCGAACTGATAGCAGCTCGCGCCGCCGAATGTGCCCGGTCGCTGATCTGGCTGCCGGAGGCGCGGACTTCGCCGCACTTCGCGGAGCGGTTGCAAACCCTCGCCAGCGAGCTTGGCAAGCTGGTTACCGCTTTACAGAGGCCTTCGCCCAACCAGATCGGCGGCTCGGAGGAGTGGCGTTGGCTGCGCGATAACATTCACCTGCTGCGCTCGGTAACCGCGAAGTTGCCGGAAGTAGAGCGCATGCTTGCATCGCTGCCGAAGGTGGCGCGGGACAATGGGGAGATCGTACCGCGCGCGGTCGCCATTGCCGAAAATCTATTCAGTGTTCTGGCCGACCGTTTCGTCGACTCTGACGTGAACACTTATCTGCGCGCATTTCAGAGCGTGACCGTTCTGCCGCTGCGAGAACTGCAAGTGCTCCCGGCGGCCTTCAACCTGGTGTTGCTGGAGCGAATCGCGATAGTTTTCCGCCTCTTGATGGCGAATCAGGAAGCGAAAGGGACGCGCACCTGCATTCGCAGCTTGCGGGATATCGCCCAGGCGCCCTGGAGAGAGCTGCTTGAACCTCTGATCGTTTTTGACCAAGTGTTGCGCCAGGACCCGGCAGGTGCGTACGCGCATATGGATGTAGACACGCGGGAAATGTACCGGCGGGCCGTGGTTCATCTGGCGGCGCACTCGGACTGCTCGGAGTTGGAGATCGCCCGGCAGTCGCTCGCCCTCGCCCGTGAGTCGCAACGGAATCGCGAACCCGATCTTCGCCGTGCGCTCCGCCGTTCGCATGTGGGCTATTACTTGGTTGCTGAGGGCAGGAAATTGCTGTACCGACGCGCCCATGTGCGCCTTCCCTGGCACGAGCGCCTGGAGGAGTTCCTACACCGTTACGCGGATGAGCTCTACCTGAGCGGCATTGAAGTGCTGACGTTTGTGATCGTGATCGCCATCATCTGGCGCGGTATCGAGGTCTACTCGCTTTCCGCGATTTTCTTTTGCGTGCTGGTGCTGCTCCTTCCCAGCAGCCAGAGTGCAGTTGAAGTGATGAACTATCTGGTCACTTCACTGCTGGCGCCGCGGACTCTTCCCAAGATGGATTTCCAGAATGGCATTCCGGATGACTGTCTCACGATGGTGGTGGTTCCAACATTGCTGCTCACTGAAGAACAGGTGCGGCGGCTGGTGAACGATCTGGAGGTGCGCTACGTCGGGAACATGAGTGCTAACCTGCACTTTGCGCTGCTGACGGATTTGCCCGATTCTACGTCGACTCCCGAAGAAGATGACCCGCTGGTCCACCTTTGCGGTGAGCTCATTCGCAGGCTCAACGACAAGTACCGTGGAAACAGCGCCGGCAGGTTTGCGATGTTCCATCGCCACCGTGTTTACAATCCTCGCGAGGGCGTGTGGATGGGCTGGGAGCGCAAGCGCGGCAAGCTGCTTGATTTCAACAAGCTGATTCTTGGCGACTACGACAGTTTCCCGTACAAGGCGGGCGAGTTTTCGATTCTGCGGCGCGTTCGTTATGTTCTGACGCTGGATTCGGACACGGAACTGCCCCGCGGCACGGCACACCGGCTGATCGGCGCGCTCGCACACCCCTTGTGCCAGGCCATTATCGATCCCGAACGCAACATCGTGGTCGAGGGTTTTGGAATTCTTCAACCACGCGTCGGAGTGAGCGTCCAGAGCGCGGCTCAATCGCGGCTGGCCTCGATCTATTCCGGGCAGACGGGGTTCGACATTTATACGCGCGCGATTTCCGATGTCTATCAGGACTTGTATGGCGAAGGTACCTTCGTCGGCAAGGGCCTCTATGAGGTTCGAACCCTGCACAAGGTTCTCGACCATCGTTTTCCGCGCAATGCACTGCTGAGTCACGATTTGATCGAGGGCGCTTATGCGCGCGTGGGATTCGTGAGCGATGTCCAGGTCATCGATGACTATCCGTCGCACTATCGCGCTTACATCAGGCGTAAACATCGTTGGCTGCGGGGAGACTGGCAGATCGTAGAGTGGCTGTTTCCTCGGGTTCCCGACGAGAGTGGCAACCGCGTTCCCAATCCAATTTCGTTCATCTCACGCTGGAAGATTCTCGACAACTTGAGGCGGAGCCTGATCGAGATTGCAATTTTTGTATTTTTGGTTTTGGGATGGACCGTGCTTCCTGGGCGCCCGCTTTTCTGGACCGCCGTCACGCTCGCCATCCTGTTTGTTCCACCGTGGGTGCAGTTTGCGTGCGGAGTCGTGCGGGCCGCGCTTTCCGCCAGCCTGGGCGGCATTGCAGATGCCATGGCTTCGCTTGGAACGGCGCTCGTCAGTGTTGTGCTGACGCTGACCTTTCTGCAACACAATGTCTTGGTTGCCGTGGATGCCATTGCGCGGACGATGTATCGCCGGATGGTTTCACGGCGCCGCATGCTGGAATGGGAAACCGCGGAGGAAGCCGAGCTGGGCAAACAGAAGCGAACTCCGGCTGATTGGTACCTGATCTCGATGCCGGCGGTTGCGTTGGGAATAGGCGTGCTTGTTGGTTTCGTCCATCGCCAGGCGCTGGCCGCGGCGCTGCCCATCCTGCTGCTATGGGCGGGCAGCAAGCTAATCTCGCTGTGGCTTGACCGGCCGTTTCCTTCGGCTCGCAATACGTATTCCAGGAAAGATCGGCAGTTTTTGCGCCGCCTCGCTCTGCGCACCTGGCGCTACTTTGCCGAGTTCAGCACCGAAGAGCATAACTGGCTCGTGCCGGATAACGTGCAAGAGCAGGCGTTGAAAATCGCGCCGCGAATATCTCCCACCAATCTCGCAGTCCTCCTGAATGCTCGTCAGGTCGCTTGTCAAATGGGCTATCTCACGGTTCCGGAGTTTGCCTGGCAGACCCGCAAGACGCTGGAGACGATGGCTCGCATGCAAACCTATCGCGGGCATCTGCTGAATTGGTACGACACCAGAACATTGTCTCCGCTGGCCCCGCGCTTCGTCTCCACGGTAGATAGCGGGAACCTCGCAGCGGCACTCGTAGCCTTGAAAAACGGAACTGCCGCGTTGCTCGACAAGCCTTTGCTCTCGCCCGCGTTGGCGGATGGCTACGATGATTTCGTAGGTGTGTTGACCGAATTGCCCGTGGTTTCCCGCAAAACGCTCAGGGTGCTCCGGCAACAACAGAAGATGCCATGGCTGGAGCGCTTGCTCGCACCAGCCCATTCGGCAACGTCCGGTGATCGATCGGCAAAGGACGCACCTTCCTGGTTTGAGACGCAACTCACGGCCCGCCACGAATGCAACCGGAAGTTGATCGCCGACTACATGCCGTGGCTGCTGCCGCAGTTCGAATCTCTTGACCACGATCCGGCATTTGCATGCCTGAAGGGAATGCATGAAGTTTCCTTGGCTCGTTTGCCGGCGGCAATCGAGCTTCTGAGCACGCGGCTTGAGGATATCGCTGCCGGCAATTCATTCTCCGCTGACATGCAGTACTGCTGCCGCCAGCTATCGCAGCTTTTGCAGGCTGCGCACCAAAATTCCACTCGGCTCATTTCTGAATTGCAGTCGCTTGCCGAGGACGCCGGAGGCTGGTTCTCGGGAATGGATTTTGCCTTCTTGCTGGATCGTCGGCGCAAACTCCTCTCGATAGGATTTGACGTTGAGAGCGGCACGCTGCACCAGGCGTGCTACGACCTGCTTGCTTCCGAGTCGCGCATTGCGACGTTCGTCGCCATTGCGAAAGGTGACGTCCCGCAAGAGATCTGGTTCCAACTCGGCCGGGGCTATGTTCTCGCGGGAGGCCAGCCCATTCTGGCCTCCTGGACAGGAACTATGTTCGAGTACCTGATGCCGGCCATCTGGATGCGCTCCTATCCGGACACCCTGCTGAGACGCTCTGCGGAGGGCGCTGTTCGGGTACAGCAGTTATATGCGGCGCGAAAAGGGGTTCCATGGGGAATTTCCGAATCCGCCTACAACTGCTTTGACGAAAGCGGCAATTACGGATACCGCGCCTTCGGAATTCCACAACTGGCACTGCAGAAGGAAGATTCCAAAACTCTCGCCGTGGCGCCGTACGCCTCGATTCTGGCGGTTGGGTTTGATTCCGAGGCGGCGCTCGCTAACCTGCGATGGATGATGAAGCGGGGTTGGTTGGGTGCGTACGGTTTCTATGAGGCTGCCGATTTCACCCGGGTGCGCGGACGTTCGCGTTGGCGCCGCTTTGAACTGGTGAAGTCATGGATGGCGCATCACGAGGGTATGAGCCTGCTGTCCATTGCCAACGTGCTGGAGAATGGTGTTGTGCAGCGCTGGTTTCATGGTGATCCGCGGGTGCAGTCGACCGAGTTGCTCTTGCACGAGCGCCCGATTGTGAAGAAGCGTGCAGCGCCCCTGCTGCGATGGCCGTCACTATCGTTCCGAAACGGCAGCAAAAGAGAGAAGAAGATTGCTTAGCGGTTTTCCGGTAGATATCTCGACTGTTATGGGGAGGACTCATCCGGATTTTTCCGGAGGCGCATTGGGCCTGAACCCTGCCCGCCTCATGCCGCGTTGCGCTTCCGGACTCTTCATGAACGTTTCCCAGACAAAAGCGGTGCGCGCATTTTCGGCCATCAGCATGGTGATTCCGGTATCGATTCCGATCACGTCGGTGTCATACCAATTTTTCAGCGGGTTGAAGGCGTTCACGAATCCGTAGCGGCTCCAGGCGGCTCCGTAGCGGTTTCTGATCGTCTTCAGGACGCGCATCGTAGCCTCCGGCAGAAACGGCAACGACCCTGCCGCAGCGCTGGGAACGACCGTTCCATCGATCGGGCCCATTTGTGGCGGACCGCCCCAAATGACGTAGCCATTCTGCGAATCCGATGCGGTAATTCCCCACAGGTCATCGCCGTAGTCGGGAAACTGCTTCGCCAACTCCAGGCAGAAATGGCGATGGACATCGGTGGCGATGATCGAATTCTGAAAGTAATCGGCATATTGATCGCGCTTGCCGCGAAAATCAAACCAGGCTTGCGAGTACTGGTGCACGAATAAAGGCGCGAATGAACCGACATATCGAAGGCCATCGTATTCAAAGGTTGTTCGCTTCCACGCCTTCCAGGTTTCGACGTGCAAGGGATGGATCGCCGATCCCAAGCCGAGCAGGTACATCATCATCAGCTCGCTATAGTAGTCCCATCGATAAGACAGGAAACCGACCTCTGGAGTCCAGCCGTGCGGCAGCAGCGAGGTGTCCTCGGAGAGCCAGGTCCATTCGACGCGCTGCAGAATCTGGCTGGCCAGGCGACGGATCTCTGGTTGGCGGAAGTGCTCCCGGCAGGTGAGCACTCCGCATAGCAGGATCGCCGTGTCCACCGACGATACCTCGGAATCCCAGATTCTCTCACCCGTCTCGACGTTGGCCCAGTGGAAGAAGAAGCCGCGATGAATGGGCAGCTTTCTCCAGATAAAGCGTAATGCCGCAAGCGCGCGCCCATGCGCCTCGGCGAGGGAAATGTAGCCGCGCTGCTGTCCTATGCAGAGAGCGGTCAACCCAAAGCCCGTCGCGGCAATGCTCCCAACCACGCCATCCGTCATCGTACGAACGTTGACCCGATCTCTCACCAATCCGGATTGCGGGTTTGCCTGCTCCCAGAAAAACAGAAAGTTTGCGTGCTCGATCTCTTCCAGCAGTTGCTCATCTTCGGCGACGAGGCGGCCCGGCACCGGAACAGGCGCCGGGCACACGATCTGTGTCGCCGCAGAGGCCGGCAGCATGCCCCAGGCTGCCGGAATCGCAATCCCGAGTCTAACGAGATGACCCAAAAACTCCCGGCGCGAAATCCCACTGAAGCTCACAGTTTTCTCTTTCCGTACCTGCCAATGGAGCGGTGAGCTTCATGTAGATTGCTGAGCAGGCAGCTCACGGTTTCCACTTTGCGCATCTGCACTAATGGGATGACAAAAGTCGTGAGCGGGATGAGCCCAACGGGAGAGCACGATCGCGCATCATGAATTAGACGCGATTCGTGAAATCCGTATCCGAGGCGGAGCCGGCTTTCCAGTTCGGCTCTGTAACCCGCTCTTGAAGGTCGTTCGAAGATCATGAGGGTAAGTCGGAAGACCGCGATTCTCGCTGCTGTTGTGGCAGCTCTCGCGGCGATCCTGGTGTTGGTCCTTCTACGTTCATTCAACCCGCGGCAAATGATCCTGCGAGGCGCGGTCATCGCTCGAAATGCGGACCCGAACAAGGAGCAGCCAATCGTCGATGTTGACGTTACCGTTGCCAGCGGGTTGGCGTCATACGCAGCAAGGTCAGACGCGGCGGGCTACTTTCAGGTCACGCTTCCGCGAGGAATCCGGGCCGGACAGGCTCTCACACTGACGTTCCGGCGTTCCGGTTACGAACCGCTGCAATTCAGCGAACCCGCTGAAAATCGCCTTTACATTGCCCGCATGGCTCCAGTTGCGCCGCATGCTCCCCGTGCGCAAGAACATCACCCCGAAACGCTCGTGGCCAATCTCACGGTAAGGTATGCCGTCAAGACCACTACGGCAGCCGAGGTCGGTAGCATGGTAAAGACCTTCCAGGTGGTGAATGCCGGTAACGTGCCTTGCGATCAAAAAACTCCGTGCTCGCCCGATGGGAGCTGGAAGGCGGCAATCGGTTCCGGATCACTCGACGCCGGCGAGGGAAACGAATTCCGCAACGTGAGAGTCTCCTGCATTGCCGGCCCATGTCCGTTCACTAAGATCGAGCCCAGCCATATTTCTCAGAATGGCCGAATGATGAAAGTGTCAGCCCTTAACTGGTCGGACACTGCTACCTTCCTCATCGAGGCCGAAGTATTCCACTCCGGGATTGCCGATTTGGTGCGCACTTCATACCCGATTGTTTTTGGACGGACGCTCAACTTCAGTCTTCCAGCCGAGGCCGAGGGGCCAAGCGTTGAGGCAGAGATTGGCGGTGAGCGTGTCGTTTTTCCTCTTGGCCCGAGCCTTTGCCTGAGCTGGGCCGATTGCACCCTCGGAGCTGAGCACGGCGCCAGAACCTACCGATGTGAGCTCAAGCCCGGCTACCGTTTTTGATGGCCAGCCTTAGTCTCACCTTCGCGGAAGACCGCTTCTTTAGCGGGCCCTTCTTGGAGATTCACCTTACTCCAAAATCGCAGCTGGCGCGGCACACTGAATACTCGCAAATAGATTGCAAGCTGTTCCGTTGCCACTACGATGCCTCTGACCCGACGCGAGTTCATGCGCACGCTGATGATTGGCTCCACGGTTTTGCGCCTCACTGGCGGCGGGATTGCCACGGATATATTGCTGCCGAAGGCGTCAGCGGCCGCGAGCGACAGCTCCGAATTGCTGGACCAGATGGAGCGTGCTTCGTTTGAGTTCTTCTGGAACGAAGCGAACCCGTACACGGGCCTCGTCCGCGACCGGTCCGAAGCAGACGGCGGCAGCCTGAGCAGGATGAGCAGCATTGCGGCGACCGGCTTCGGACTCACTGCGCTGTGCATCGCTCATCAACGCAACTACCGGCCGCGTGCCGAAATCACGGCCCGGGTTCGGCGGACGCTCCATTCCCTTGAGCACGCCCCGCACGTCCATGGATTTCTTTACCACTATGTGGACATGGGCGACGGAAGACGTTTTGCGAAATCGGAACTGTCGCCCATCGACATGTCGATTCTGCTGTGCGGAGTGTTGACCTGTCGGGAATATTTCCAGGACGCCGCCATTCGTCGCGCGGCAGCCCGGATCTATCGACGTGTCGAGTGGCCGTGGGCATTGAATCATGGCGACACATTTGCCCTTGAATGGAAGCCGGAATTTGGTTTCAGCCCGTTGCGATGGAACGCGTATTGCGAATCCATGATGCTCTATCTGCTGGCCATCGGATCGCCGACGCATCCGATTCCGGCCGAGTGTTGGCACAGCGTACGCAGGCCGAAGATCGTTTATGGGGATTACCAATTTATCTCCACGCCCGCACCGTTGTTTGTTCACCAGTATTCGCATGCGTGGTTTGATTTCCGCGGGAAACAGGATGAGTACGCCGATTACTTTGCGAACTCCGTAGTTGCCTCGCAGGCGCACCGGCAGTTCTGCCAGGACCTGAAGGCCAAGTTCCCCAGCTATTCGCGAGAGCTTTGGGGAATCACCGCATCGGATTCAATCAAGGGATACGTCGCCTGGGGCGGTCCGCCGCTGCAGGGTCCCGTTGATGGCAGCATCGTCCCCGCCGCCGCCGCCGGTTCACTGCCGTTCCTCTTCTCGGATTCGATGATGGTGCTGCACAACCTGCGTCAACGTTACGGAAAACAAATCTGGAAGCGCTACGGCTTCGTTGATGCCTTCAATCCTCTGACTGGCTGGGTCGATCATGAGGTGGTCGGAATCGATGTTGGCATCAGCATGGTGATGGCCGAGAACGCTCGCAGCGAGTTCGTCTGGCGCACCTTCATGCGCAATCCCGAAGTGCAGGTCGCAATGGAAAAGGTTGGCTTTGGCCCATTGCGCACGCCGGCGACGCTCTACTCGATGCAGGGTTCTCCGGCCGCGAACTCCTCCTCGGATCTACCCAAGACCTGACACTCGGAATTGTAGGCTGGCGCAAGACCAGTTTTGCGAAAGCTGCATCCCATTGAAGACCGGCAAACATCTTTGTTGCAGGACTTCATGCGGCAAATCCTCGTACTCCTTGGCATTTTGGCTTTGATTACTACCTCGGCTTTCGCCCAAAGCTCGATCGGGAGCCCCGAAATCGAGCGCCGCATCGATGCGCTGCTTCGGCTCATGACGCTGGACGAGAAAGTGGGCCAGCTCGTTCTGTATTCAGCTGGAGTTCCGACTGGACCGGGCACGGGGCGCGCCGACTATCGCGAGCAGATCGCAAAGGGACAGCTCGGCTCGATTGGAAATCTGACGGGTGCGGCCAAAACCAACGCGCTGCAACGGATTGCCGTCGAAAAATCACGGCTGGGGATTCCGCTGCTCTTCGGCATTGACGTCATTCACGGCTACAGGACAGTGTTTCCGGTTCCCCTGGGCATGGCTTCAACCTGGGACCCGCAACTCGTCGAGCAGGCCGCCAGGGTCGCCGCCAAGGAAGCGACAGCCGAGGGTATCCGCTGGACATTTTCGCCTATGGTCGACATCGCACGCGACGCGCGTTGGGGACGCATCGTCGAAGGCGCTGGCGAAGATCCATACCTCGGTTCGGCGATGGCAGCGGCTTACGTGCGCGGATATCAAGGTATGAATTTAGCCAACGCCGATTCGCTGGCGGCCTGCGCCAAGCATTACGCCGGATACGGAGCCGCCGAAGCGGGCCGCGACTATAACGCGGCCGATATGTCCGAACGCACCTTCCGCCAGATCTATCTCCCGCCATTTGAATCCGCGGTGAAGGCAGGCGCGGCAAGCATCATGAGCGCATTCAACACGTTGAATGAAGTCCCTGCCACCGCCAATCCGATAACGTTGACCAAGATCTTGCGAGGGGAGTGGAAGTTTCAAGGCCTGGTCGTGAGCGACTGGCAGGCGGTTGCCGAATTGATTGCCCATGGAGTCGCCCTTGATGGCGCGACGGCCGCCCGCAAAGCGATCCTCGCCGGCCTCGACGTGGACATGGAAAGCGGCTTGTTTCAGCGGCACTTGAGCGAACTTGCGCGCACCGGAGCGGTGCCGGAGCCGGTGCTGGATGAGGCTGTGCGGCGTGTGCTCCGGGTAAAGTTTGCCCTGGGTTTGTTCGATCATCCCTATACGCCCGAGCCCGCTGCTGGAAGCCAGCCACAGCTTGATCCCGCCCATCTGGAACTGGCGCGCACCATTGCCGAGCGTTCCTTGGTGTTGCTGAAGAATGAGAAAGTCAGCGGCTCTTCCTTGCTGCCGCTCTCCTCCGCCGTAAAGACCGTTGCTCTGGTCGGCCCGCTCGCCGACGACGCTGTCAACATGCTTGGGTCCTGGGCCGGCAAAGGCGATGCGAAGGATGCAATTACGCTTAAATCCGCGTTTGAACAGCACATGCTTCAATCCGGCGGAAGGCTGCTGTATGCCAAGGGCACCGAAATCAACACCGCGACCGATACCGGGTTCGAGGAAGCGGTGAAGGCGGCACGCCGAGCTGACCTGGTGATCGCGGCGCTGGGCGAGGATGCGCCGTCAATGACTGCGGAGGCCGCTTCACGCGCTCATCTCGGTTTGCCAGGCAATCAGCAGCAGTTGCTGCAGAGACTCGCTGCCACCGGCAAGCCGGTGCTGCTGATTATTTTTAGTGGACGCCCTTTGGCGCTGACGTGGGCAGCCGAGCATCTGCCCGCCATGGTGCAAGCGTGGTATCCAGGAGTGCAAGCCGGACCTGCCCTGGTGCGGACGCTGTTCGGCGAAGTCAATTTCAGCGGCAAGTTGACGGTGTCCATGCCGCGCAGCGTGGGACAGGAACCTCTCTACTACAATGCGCTCAACACCGGCCGCCCGGCGGATGGCGTGGATCTCACTCGTCCACCCGTGAACTCGGCTGAAAAAGAAAAATACGTTTCCCGCTACATTGACGAACAAAACGCGCCGTTGTTCCCGTTCGGATTCGGCCTGTCCTACACTCAGTTCACCTACTCGCCTCTGAAGCTGAGTACGACCACGGTCTCAGCTCGCGCCTTGAACAGCGGTGCTGGCTTCGTCACGGTTTCGACCACGGTTACGAACACCGGAACGCGAATGGGCCGGGAAGTCGTTCAACTCTACATCAGGCAGCGCGGGACGAGCGTAGCGCGTCCGATAAGAGAGCTTAAAGGTTTCCGAACCTTGGCGCTTGCCCCCGGTGAAGCGCAGAACGTCGAGTTTCAGTTGAGCCGCGACGAACTCGCCTTCTGGAATATCGATATGCACAACTTAGTGGAGCCCGCAGAGGTAACGGTCTGGATAGGTCCGAACTCGATTGAGGGACAGACGGCGAGTTTCACCATCGGTGAGTAGCGGGCGGTTACGCGCAGTGGGGCGGAACCGCCAAGACCAGCAAGGAGCAGATTGTGACGGCAACAAACTCGAAGATCCGCCTCACGGGCGTGCCAGACAAGGGTGCGCGGTTCGTCTACTTGGCCGCTGCCTTCGCAGCTCTGGGCGGCCTGCTCTTCGGTTACGACACGGGCGTGATCTCCGGGGCTCTGATCTTCATCAAGCAGGAATTTGCACTCTCGACCTTCGAGCAGGAGTTGATCGTCAGCATTGTGCTGTCGGGAGCCATCGTTGGGGCGCTCACCGGGGGCCGCTTGTCGGATCGCTTTGGCCGCCGGGCGACGTTACTCGCTACCTCTGCCGTCTTTATTGCGGGGGCAATTTTTTGCGCGGCCGCCACGTCTATTGCCATGCTCGTAATCGGTCGCATTATCGTCGGGTTAGGCATTGGACTAGCCTGTACTACCGTCCCCGTCTACATTTCCGAAGTTGCTCCTCCAGAAGCGCGCGGCTGGCAGGTTTCACTGTTCCAATTGGCGATTACCGTTGGCATTCTCGGCGCCTATCTTGTCGATTTTGCCTACGCGAAAAGCGGCGCTTGGCGCTGGATGTTGGGATTGGCGGTCGTCCCCGGCATCATCCTGGGTGCAGGCATGCTGTTTCTGCCGGAGAGCCCGCGGTGGCTCGCAAAGTATTTGCACCCGGAGGCCGCTCGCGCGGTTCTCGTTCAGATACGTGGAACCGAGCGCGTCGATTCGGAGCTCCGGGAAATCATCGGCAGCGTTGAACAGTCGGAAGAGCGTGGCCGCTGGGCTGATCTGCTTTCTCCCACCGTGCGACCAGCGCTCGTGGTTGGAATCGGGCTGGCAATCTTTCAACAGATCACCGGCATAAACACGGTTATCTATTACGCTCCCACCATCGTCCTCACGGCGGGCGTTTCGTCCGCCTCGGGCGCGATTCTGGCGACCGCCGTCATTGGCCTGGTGAACGTGATCATGACCATCGTTGCCATGTGGCTGATTGATCGCGTGGGACGGCGGCCGCTGTTGCTCGTCGGAATTGCCGGGATGACCGTCTGCCTCGGGATTCTTGGCGCGGCCTTCCGTATGCAAGCCGAAACCAGCACAGTCGCCTGGGTGGCAGTGATAACCCTGATGGCCTACGTTGCCTTTTTTGCGATCAGCCTCGGGCCTATTTTCTGGCTGCTTATCGCCGAAATCTATCCGCTGCAAATCCGAGGATTGGCCGAGGGCACGGCGGCTGGCAGCAACTGGATCTTCAACCTGGTGGTTTCCATTACGTTTCTAAGCTTGGTGCAGGCGGTTGGTCCCAGCTGGACGTTTTGGCTCTATGGCTTGCTGTCGATTGCCGCTTTTCTGTTTTCCTACTATATGGTTCCGGAAACCAAAGGGCGCACCCTGGAAGAGATTGAGCAGGGCTGGCGCACGCGGCGCCGCCCGGCCGCATGAACGGCCGAGTTGAAATGGCTAGACCGGATTCGCGGAAGGTGTGTGTCCGGTAAGTAGCCGGACCCTTCGGGGTCCCGCTGCGGTGATATTCAGCCCCGCGATGATCGTGCCGGATACA
>JBEKQP010000076.1:0-23126 GCA_049519595.1 Candidatus Korobacteraceae bacterium
ATGAGTCCGTGGTTATAGTCACCGGATCGCCAAGGTGAACGTAGGGCAAGTCTTTCTGATAAACATTGGCCAGCACCCACACGGAACTCATATCGGAAATCGTGAAAACCTGTGTGGAGCCAGCCTGGATGACCTGCCCTGGTGCTACCAGTCGCTCCACGGCTTCGCCGGCAATAGGAGCTAGCACTGGGATTTCTGAAGTCGCGGGTCTACCGACAGCTGCCTCAGGTTTTGTGATTCCCAGAATCTTCAACGACTGCTCGGCCGCACCGAGATCCGCGGATGCCTGCGTGCGCGTCGATTCGGCTGCCTCCAGGTCACGTTCGGCAATAGCGTGGTGATCATAGAGGTCTTTCGAGCGGAGGTAACTTTTGTCTGCCAGCTGAAAGGCATCGCGTGCTTTCAGGTAGTTCGCGAGCAGCTGCGAATAGTCTGGACTGGCGACATACAGCAAAGGCTCCCCACGACGAACCTGCTGGCCCGGTGTGACGACGATCCGGCTGACGGGACCACCGATCTGCGTAATCACCGGCGTAGTGTTGAACGCGTTAAAGGCAACCGCGCCCGTCAAGCGCAGACTGCGGGAAATCGATGTGGGCGCGACCGTCACGACCTGGATGTGAGCCATCTGCTCCTGCGAAACGGTGAACGTTTGAGCCTTGTCGCTCGCCTGGCTAGAGTTCTGTGCCGGTGTGCTGCACCCGAACACCACCGATAACATAACGGAAACAGCTACAAGCGAACCATGTCGCGTGATGATGGCTCGTTGATGGCTAATCATGGCAAAGTCCTCGTGCCTACTACTTCTTTCAACTGTTCAATCGACAACAGATAGGTACCCAAGGCCTGACGATAGGAGAGTTGGGTGGAGCGATAGCTGCGCTCGGCATCGAGGAAATCCAGCAGACTCGCGGCACCGCGCCTGTAGGCGTACTCACTAATATCGCGCGAGTCTTGCGCTTGCTTCAGATATCCAGAAAGGTACAGCTGGACGATCTTTTGGTTTGTCGAGAAAGCTTCGTAGTTGTTGCGAACGTCGGTGAGCACGGCGTCGGAGGCGGCCTGGGCGTTCTCTTGCGATTGCGTGAGGACGGAACGAGTGCGCGCAATCTCGCCTTGATTGCGGTCGAAAACCGGTATTGGAATGGAAAAGCTCGCGCTGAGCGAACTCAGGTCAGAGACGTGGCTATACGAGAGCGTCGTGGTCAAATCGACCTTAGCATTGGCCTTGGCGAGCGCAATCTGGCTTTGTGCTGCTCGCGTACTCTGCTGCGCAGCCAGCAGGTCGGGCCGAAGATTCAAGGCCCGCGCGCGCAGATCATCCAGATTGACGGACAGCGGCTGATAAGACAGCTCTCCGTCGACTTCAAAGTTGGCCGGAACGGCATCATAACCGAGCAACTGCCTTAGGCTGGCGAGAGCCTGCACCTTGGCGACCTCAGCGCCAGCAACATCGGTCTGGAATTGCAGCAGTTGCAGTTTGATCTTCAGCAGATCACCTTCGCTGATGTCGCCCGCTTTGTAACGAGCCTCACTGATCTTGACCGTCCGCTCGAAGCTGTCCAGATCCTTACGCGCGAAGTCGAGAACCGATTGCGCAAGCTGAGCACCGATGAATTGCTGTGCAACGTTGAAGATTAAGACTCGTTCGGCGTCACTCACCTGGTACCGAGTTACCCCCGTGGCATCCCGGGCAGCATCGATGCGACGATGCCTCTTTCCGCCGCGCTCGAGCAGGTAGCTCATTCCCATATCAAACTGCTGGGTATTGGACACGTTATCGAGAGTGAAATTCTGAGGGCTGAACACTGGAAGGAAGAGTGCGTCCCAGAGAAGTGTCGGGTTTGGGCGCAGGGACGCGGTGATTTCCTGCGCCTGGTTCTGTTGGATCTGGGTACGCGCAGCTTTCAGAGTATGGCTATGTGCCAGAGCCAGATCGATAGCTTGTTCGAGGCCGATCCGCACGGGTGTCTGGGCAGTCGCGAGACCAGTAAGCAACAGTAAAACAAACGCAAAGGCATATTTCTTGGCGAATTTCGAGCAAAACTTTTCCATACGAGCACCAACAGAGAATCTCACTTTAACCCTCGACACTGGATATTACGTCGCCGTGGCCTGTCTGGAACCGCACCAGCATTCAAAATCCAGAGATTGAGGAACCTGGAAGTGCACCTATCGGAAGATTGGTGGTGGACGAATGTATAAAGCGAAGGCCTGTAGAGCAGAACGCTTGGTCACACGTCCGGGAAAAGAGGGTTCGGACGGGCAATCAACCGACGGAAGGGACACGAACTTCGCAGCCAGCGAAGGGGAGTGAGAACTTGCGCAGATCGCGCAGAATGTTTGCGTGGATATTACGTTGCCCGTTTGGAATGCTACGCCGTGCTGGGGAGCGAGTTCTTCCTCTAGCCCGCATACATGCGCGGCTTGGGCGGTGTTCATGAGCAAAAAAAGTACGGCGCAGATCCAACTCAATTGCACCCAAGTCCGTGTTTGCGTGCAGTGCTCCACCCTTAGCAGGAAGCTCCTCGTTTAGCTCTGCATCGGTTGAAATTGTACTGCTCGTGAGCGGATTTGCAACGCGAAACCTGTGCCTTCGTTTGCTGCAGTTAAAACCCCCTCCTCTGGACGCGCCTTAATCTCGGCCTCGACCAGGCGCCGCTCGACCGGGCGCCGCTGCCCGGCGCAGCATCCTCACCCGCCACAATATGGCGGGCGGTGTGACGGCAATCTCAACGCCATCATTTGGCCCGCCTTAGCATGAGCACGACATGGCCGCTTCCGGTTGGCGCTGTTGGGTTGTCATACCTCATCTCATCACCCTTGATCTGAACGAGGCGTTTTTGTTCAGTAGCATCCCAATTAGGGAAGCTGCTACCGATAACATGAAGCGTTTGCCAGCCGTCAGAATTGATCGTGTATGTGCCAAAAAGGCTGAGAGTTCCGCTCATCGCCTCTTTGTTCTCCTCGGCGGTACCAGCCTTGCTGTTGTTGGCGGTGAACGTTCTCCGGCCCGAGCGAATTATGTTGATGGAGAAATAACCATCAGGAGTAAATATGAACTGCCCTTGCGGATTTGGGCCGAAGAGGTCAACCTTTTTGCCATCAACTTCGTTCACTACCGACAACACCGACCACGCTCCGGCGATGTCCTTCTCGTTCATTTTGCCTCCGCAGGTTCGGCAGCCAAAGGATGCCGAGCAATGCCATCAAGATCATCTCATGGCGCCTTTATATCAAACATCTCTGCGTGATTGCACTGTAACGAGCACTTTCCTCACATGCACGTCCCTGTGCGCTGCCATTGAGCACGACGGCGAAAGGCTGCTCCGGCTGGCATGCGAGCACGATGACCTAGTCGCGAGGGGGACGTGCGTGAGGCGCTGTCAGTTTCTAGCGGGGGGGTCAGGAACCCGCGTTGTGATGGCGTTGAACCTCCGAAGCTACGCTTCGTAGGAAAGCAAAACCATTTCCGCCGCCTGCTCCCGCAGCGGAATTAGCGATTGATACGCGGCTGAAGAGTGCCACCCATTAACAGCCTCTTTGTCCGGAAAACGGATGACGACTATGTCTGAGTGCGAGTGTTCACCTGCAAGAACTGCCATTTTCTTTCCTCGCAAAACAAGCTCAGCACCCCACGGCTCCAAAGTCGCTGGAACTCGACTGCGATACTCGGCCCACTTTTCAGCATCTTTCACCGTCAGGTGTCCGACAACGTAAGCATTGCTCATTTTCATTCTCGGTGGAAACCTTGGTCGCAAGCGAGCAACTTCTGTGAGAACTATATCTGGAATAGCTCGGGTTTCGCGTATTGGCTGATATCTATCGTGACGTGGACAAACAGATCCTTTTCGCCCGCGATCGGTAGCCAATAAGAATTGTTCACCTTTTTAGAGGCCGGACGGTAACCGACCGACTGCTCTGCTACGCCGTTGTCCAAAGCGGCATTTGCCTTACAGAAATTGTGAACTCCGTCGCTTGAGAGTTGAAAGCATTTCATCCCGACCGCCATGCCTTTCTCAATCGCCGCTTGGTTGCAAGCTCGAATCGTTCGGTTCCTCGTCACAAGCAAAGCGGAGGACGGAAACACGTCCCACATGAGGTGAAACGCCTTCAAGATATCGGGATTGATTGCAGAATTGATTTGTTCCTGGTTCGTTGCCATGATGCTCCTCAGAAGATAAGCAACTATTGCATAATCCGTGAACCTCGCCAAGAACTTCTGACAAAGGTGCACCCGTTACTTTGTCAATGCGACCAGAGCACCATCGAGATCGCACCCACGTTGCGGCTGCCATAGCGGTCCGTCAGACGACCCCGGGGAATCAGGAAGATCATGTAGGTGAACAGATAGCAGGAAAGATCAACCCCATCGCGGCAGAGTCCCACTTGAACATCTTGGCGCGGCTAACATGATCTCTTTTGCGACTTGAGTGTTACCTAGCCCAAGACATGGGCCGTAGCAAGAGCTGTCATGTAAGCCGCGCTCCTTCAAAGAACAATTTATGAAAGAACCATCGTTCAGAAAACGGGCTCTCACTTCTTGCACAGATCGGGCCGATAAGACGCGATGTCCGCGAACTCCACGAACTCCACGTAGTTGCCTTCCGGATCCAGCAGGAACTGCGCGAACACGCCTTTGCGGACCTCGACCGGCTCTTCGCTCAGCAGCCGCACCTGGTTCGCCCTCAGCCGCGCCAGAATGGGCTTCATGTCGTCGACGATGAACGTGAAATAAGCCAATCCCTGCCGTTCATAGACCCATTCGGGAACCGGATTCTGTACCGGCGGAACCTTGGGCTGCGCCAGTTTGATACGCTCGCCGTAAGGCGTCTGCAGGCGCACGATGCGATAGCCGTGCGGCGTCGCCCGGAACTTGGTGCTCATCTCAGGCGTCGTCTGCGCGTCGGCCACCAGCTTCAGCCCCAGCACCTCGGTATAAAACTTCAACATCCGATCCATGTCGATGCAGACGATGCCCGGCTCAAGCGGCGCTACCATCTTGAATGACCAGGGCTGCTCGGCCTTCGCGGCAGAAGTTGTTTCCATGGCAATCTTCTCCTTGCTGCACGATCCGGCCGAAGATCGTCTGTCACCCCGACGACCTTCGGCCCTCTCGCCGTTTACTCCTCGTTCCAGCCGAAGTTTGGCAGCGGCGGCGGAATCGGCGGCAGCTCCCAGCTTCCGCTGGCCAACTGCTTATTATTGCGTTCGACGCGGACGTCGAGCACCGTCGGCCGGTTGGAGGCAATGGCGGCCTCCAGCTGCGGCGCCAAGTCACCCGGCTTCTCTACCGTGACCCCGTTGGCGCCCATCGAGCGCGCCATGGCAGCGTAGTCGGCCGAGAAGAGCTGGCCACCAGGATCGGTGAAGGCGCAGGCCAGCTCGCGGGTCTTGCCGAAGAAGCCCATCTGCTGATCGCGGATCACACCGTATCCGTAGTTGTTCCACACCAGCCACACCTGCGGAATGTTGTACTCGACCGCCGTCAGCACGGCGCTCGGCCACATGGCAAAGCCGCCGTCGCCGCAGACGGAGACGACTGGACGATCCGGTGCCGCCAGCTTGGCGCCCAATCCACCGCACACTCCGAAGCCCATCGAGGCGAAGCCCCACGTCTGCAGGAAGGTGCGCGACTTGCGTGCCTCCCAATCGGACACCAGCCAGTTGTGATGACCACCCACGTCGGAGAGCACGATGCCGTTGTCCGGCACCACCCGACGCAGATCGGCCACAACGCGCGCGGCAGCAATGGGAACGGCATCCGAGCTCTTCGCCTCCGTCGTCGCCGCTACCCACTTCTTCCGCCAGGCGTCGATCCGGCTTAACCAGGGGGCGCGCCGCGAAGCAACATCAGCCTTGTAAGCAAGCAGCTGTTCCAGAGCCAGGCGCTGGTGGCGCGGTCGTCAAAGCGCGTGCCGAGCGCCAGAATCACGTCAGCGTTGCGGCAGGCGCCATTGCACATCAACGGACCGTTGCGCCCGGTCGCACCCAAGTGGAGCGGATGCTTCGCATCGAAGGTTCCCTTGCCAAACGGCGTGGTCGCCACCGGAATGGTGAAAGCTTCGGCAAAGGCCAGCAGTGCCGCCTCGGCGTTGCTTAATTCCACCCCGTGGCCGACGACGATCACCGGGCGCTCGGCCTCCAGTAGCATCTTCGCGGCCTTGGCTATGGCCGCGGGATTGCCGGCCGGGCGTTCCCAATCAAGCGTCGGCCAATCGGCTTCCCGCGCCGCCGCGGCTTCATCTACCGGTTCCACGAACAGGTTCAGTGGAACATCGAGATGCACCGGGCCGGGCCGCCCGTTGGTCATCAGCGCAAACGCCTGCCGCATCACTAACGGCAACATTTCGCCTCGTGTCGGCTGAAAACTCCGCTTCACATACGACCGCAATACGGTGATGAAATCGCCCTGAAAGTAGCGTCCGCTCTCCTGAAACGGGCCGCGATTCCACTGCGTCGTGGGCACGTTGCCGGTGATGAGCAGCATCGCCGAGGAGTCGGCGAAGGCGCCGGCGATGGCCGCCACCATGTTTGCCGAGCCCGGACCGCATGAGGATAAGGTCGCGACCGGCTTTTGCTTGATCCGGAAATAGCCGTCGGCCATGAAGGCCGCGATCGCTTCATGATGCACCGAGATCATCTTGATCTCGCTCTGCCGATCATAGAGACCATCCAACATCCCTAGATCCCCATGGCCGCACAAACCGAAAACGTAAGGTACTTTCTGTTGCACCAGAAAGTCCGCTATGTAGGCCGCACCTTTCGAGGACGGCTTCAACTTCACCCCAGTTCCCATTGAATCAAGCTCCTTTAAAAGCTGGCGCCTATGGGGCGCAGCACGAATCAGTTTCGTCGCTCTCGCTGGGACGACACTGTTGAATACGGCGAGTTAGTTTTGGCCGCTTGGCTCAGTCGGCACGGGCGGATGAGGAACACCTACGTACGCCTGCACGAGGTGCGCATTCGCAAGCACCTCGGACGCAGAGCCAGTGGTAGTTATGCGGCCATCCTCAAATACATAGGCCCGCTGAGCGAAGCAGAGTGCGGCGCGCGCGTTCTGCTCCACTACCAGCACTGTCAGCCCGGAGTGATGAAAATGTGATAGCGCGACGTAGAGCTCTCCGATCACCTTGGGCGCAAGCCCCGTCGAGGGTTCATCGAGCACCAGCAGCCGCGGTCTCCCTATGAGCGCGCGTGCAATCGCAACCATCTGCTGCTCACCACCGGAAAGAAGACAGCATTGCTTTCTCCGGAGAGGCTGAAGCTTCGGAAAGATCTCCAGCATATGTTCGATTCGCAGTCTACGTTCCGCCGCAGGGACGTTGAATGCGCCCATCTCCAGATTCTCGTCTACGCGCATGTCGGGGAAAAGTTCCCGTCGTTCTGGCGCATATCCAATACCTAATCTGGCCCGGTTATAGGTAGAGTAGCGAACCACTGAGCGGCCCTCGAATAGCACCTGTCCTTTTGTGGGCTGAATCTGTCCCATAATGACGCGCAGCAGCGTGGTCTTTCCTGCACCGTTTGCGCCGATGACGGCTACAGCTTCACCCGAGGCAGCGGTAAGGCTTATGTCATGCAAGATTGGCAGCCGCTTATAACCAGCGCAGACACCTTCTAAACGAAGAATCTCGGATGTTCCCATACTATTCACCAACCCCGAGGTAGGCGTCGATCACCAGCGGATCTCTCAATACTTGCGCAGGCACGCCTTCTGCAATGGTTTTGCCAAAGTCAAGTACCTGTACACGCGATGCCAAACTTGAGATTGCCGGCAACACATGCTCGATGGCTACAACCGCGCACCCCTGTGCCACGGCATGTTCGAGCACGGCGTGTACTCGGGCGATCTCCTGCGGTGTCATTCCCGCCATTGCTTCATCCAGCAGTAAGACGCGGGGATGCAAAGCGAGTGCGCGTGCGATCTCGAGCAGGCGCTGTTGCCCGGGAGAAAGCCGCTCCGGAAAACTTTCCCAGCTATTAAGTAGGCCAACCTTCGACAGTATCTTGGCCGTTTCTGCCACCGCCGTTTTTCGCGACTCGTGCAGGCTTGACGATGCCAGAAGCACAGTTTCCCAGACTGTAAGAGACGAAAAGAGCCTGCTCGTTTGAAACGTCCGGGCAACGCCCGACCGAGCAATTACGTGCGGATTGAGGCCTGTAAGATCGCGGTCCCCAAGGTGGACCTTTCCGCTAGACGGCCGGGCAAACCCAGAGAGCAGATCAAATAATGTGCTCTTTCCCGCTCCGTTCGGTCCAATGATCGCCAGAATCTGGCCGCTTTCAGCGTGAAGATTCACGTCATCTACGGCTACCACACCTCCGAATCGTTTGGTTAGGCTTACCCCTCTGAGTGCGCCATCCGGATGCGTCCCGCCAGTTCGACCGGGAGCGGCCACTTCGTCTGAGGTTTCAAGCGCCGGCGGTGGGGCCCAGACTGGTTGGCGGCGTGCCCATCCAAATCGGTTGACCATCGAGACGAGTCCGCCAGGAGCCAACAGCACTACTAGGATCACAATGGACCCGAGAATGATCTGTTGCTCCATCGGAAAGCGAGCCCACAACACTTGGTTGATCAGAGAAATCAGGATAGCTCCAACGACTGGGCCCCACATGGTGCCGATGCCTCCGACCAACACCATCAGAATAGTCTGCAATTCAATCGTGCCATTGAATGCGCTGGTCGGATCCACATAACCAATATTCCAAGCGTAGAGTGCGCCGGCTAGAGCGGCGAGGCAGGCGGCGATGCAGAAGGCTGCCACCTTGACCGCTTGCGTGTTGACGCCAGCGCCCTTAGCTGCGGTCTGATCGTCGCGGATCGCCATCAACTGCAATCCGAACCTCGATCGCATGATCACCCTGGTCAGAATCACCGCTCCACATGCCACTCCAATGATTGTCAACGCCGTTTGCAGCGAATCTCCGGTCGTAGGGATTGTTTCGCCCATCGCGCCCCCGGTCGAATCCAGGCTGGTGGCAGCAATCTGGCCGATGCGCGCGAGACCGAACATGCCCAAGGCAAAAAAGATGCCCTGCAATCGCAGCATAATCGTGCCGAGCACAAGCGCAACGACTACTGCTCCGACACCTGCGCCTGCTGCAGCCATGTACCAGGGTAACTGGAAATGCACGATCAGCTCTGCGGCGAGGTAAGCCCCCAGCCCAAAGAACGCCACCTGCCCGAATGAAACGTAACCAACCAGGCCGCTGATGATATTCCACCCGCTCGCCAGCACGACGAAAATAGCTGTCGAGGTAAGGACCTGAACGACGTAGCCGTTGCCCCTGACCGCGATGGTTACGGCTATGGCCACTCCGATGGCGAACGGAATCCACTCAGCCGCCGCGAATGTTTTCGTAACTCGCGCGCCGGTCGTCACGGGCCTGACGACCTCCAATTTGGGAACACGTTCAGTCAGTGATACTTGACCTTTCATACGCGTCCCGCTCTGCCCAACAGACCCTGAGGCCGGAATATCAGAACAACGATAAACAGCAGGTAGACCATCGCCGCAGCCACATTGGAACCCAGGAAGTAGCTGGTGAACGACTGCGTGAGCCCAAGCAACAGGGCGGCGAGGACAGCGCCGACGTAATCCCCCAGCCCGCCGAGCGCGATCACGGTGAAGGATTGCACCGTCAAATCTCCTCCGCTCGTCGACTGAAACGGAATCAGTACGATTGTGATTGCTCCCGCGGCACCCGCCATTGCTGATCCCAATGCAAACGTGACGGCCCGGATCATCTTGATGTTTAAGCCGCAACTGGCAGCTCCAAGTTCCGATTGCGCCGTTGCCCGGACCGTTTTCCCAGAGATCGTTTGTGTAAGCCAGAAGTGCACGGAGCCCGCCACAATAAAGGCTATGATCGAGCAGACCAACAGGTTCTCAGGAATGGCGAGGCCGCCGACTTTGACAGCCCCCTGCAGAAAAGGAATCGACTGGACTTGGCCGCCCCATAGCAGTAACGCAACATTGGAGACGATGTAGGAAAGGCCAAAGGTCGCAAGTAACGTACGTATCTCGGCTTGTGATCCGCCACCGACCAGCCGTTCCAGAATGCCGGTTTGCACCGCGAGTCCCACTAGGAGCAGCAGGAAGCCAGCAATCGGCAGAGCTGCAATAGGTGATAGTTGATAGGTCGAAAACAGTGTCACTGCAAGCAGCCCACCCGCGACGATGAAGTCCCCGTGAGCAAGGTTGACCACTTTCATGACCCCGTAAATCAGGTTCAGCCCTTCGGCCATCAGCAGATAAACTCCGCCCCACAAGAGCCCGGTGATCGTCAACAACGCATAGTCATGAAGCACTGAATTGCTCCTACAGGTTAGTTCCAGCCAGCATGGGGAATGATAGGTGTTGCGTTGGCGGCATCTTTCGGCCAGACCAGCACCTGCTTGCCGTTTTGCCACTGCAGCACGTAAGACGAGTAGCCGATCTGCAGCCCCGTATTATTTAACTTGAATGGTCCGCAAACGCTCTGGAACGAGAGGTTCAGCATGGCATTCCGAATCTTCGTCTGATCCAAGCTCCCAACCTGCTGTACTGCCTTGGAGAGCGCAATCAGAGCCGAATAAGCGACTGCCGCATGGTAGTCGGGCATCTGATTGAACTTCGCCTGGTAATTCTTTACGAATTCAGCGTTGCCGGGTGTCTTTAGCGTGGGGAACCACAAGGTCGTGCCCATCATTCCCTGCGCCGCCGGGCCGAGTGCCGTATTGAATTCCGGCTCGACCGGGCCGATAGTAAACGCGAACATCTTTGCGTTCACGTTCTGTGCTTTTGCCGCACGCACGATCCCCTCCGCGTCGACTAGGTAGGTCGCTCCGATGATCACGTCCGGATGAGTCGCGGCTGCCTTTAACACCAGCGGTCCGAAATCAGTGGTGCCCGGCGGGTAAGAGGATTCGAAGACAATCTGCAATCCCTTCTTAGCGGCCCCGTCCTTGATCCCTTGGGCCACTTCCTTGGGGAACTGTGTTTCCTGTACCAGTAACGCTATCGTTTTGTAACCCTTGGCGGCAGCCAAGTCGACCACCGGCGCCATGTATTGCGCTGTCTGTGCGATCGCTTGCACGAGGTATGGATACTGTCCCTGGTAATTGCCGATGTTCGCGCCCAGCGCGGGCATTACCATCTTTGCTCGCGTCACGATGGGCGCCACCGCCGCCACCAGATCGGTCTCATACGGACCTAACAGCAGTTCGACCCGGTCACTGGTGATCAATTTCTGATATAACTGCACGCCGGTCGAGGGATTTGCCTGGTCATCGTAGTAGATCAGGTTGATCTGCTTGCCCAGCAGTCCGCCATGCTGGTTGATCTCATCAGCCGCCAACTGATATCCGTGCAGCTCAAACAAAGCCGGCGCCGAGAATGGGCCGGTCTGCGTGATCGAAAGTCCCACCGTGATTTTCGACGCATCGGCAGCCCACAAACTGGTTGCCGCCAGCGAGAAAAGTGCAATCAAGGCGATTACCGGCGTTGCCGATTTCAGCCCCACAAATATCTTGCGAGTATTTCCCTGTGCCATCCTCATCGTCCTCCTAGTGGCATTCCTGCAGGTGTCAACCTAAGTTTTTTGGTAAATAAACCCCGACTGCTCCGCCCCACGCGGATAAAAAGCTCCGGAAATGACTAGGACTTTACCTTAGCCAATCCGTGCCTCCTGTGATTCCGGTCGCCAGTTGATGTGACCGGAATCACATTTACGTTTGCTGCCGTGCCACTGGGTGACTACGCTAAAACACCATCACCTGGCGTATCGCCTTGCCCTGATGCAAGCAGTCGAGCGCGGCGTTTATATCGGCCAGCTTCACTCTGCCGGTGATCAATTGGTCGACCGGCAGCTTGCCGCGCCGGTAGAGAGCAATGTATCGGGGGATATCGCGAGCCGGAACAGCGCTCCCGATATAGCTACCCTTGAGTGTGCGCTCGTCCGACACCAGATGGGCTTGCCGCACGGGAAGCATTTCTCCCGGCGGAGGCAGACCTGCGGTAACCGTCATGCCGCCACGGCGCGTGGTGTTATAGGCCACTTCCATCGCCTTCACCGACCCCGCTAATTCGAATGCGAATTCCACGCCGCCGCCCGTGACCTCACGCACCCGCTCGACGCAATCGGCGTCGGCGGCATTGAAGACATCCGTAGCTCCCAATTGCTGGCTTAGGCGCAGCCTTTCGTTGGAGAGATCGACTGCCACGATCTGCCGTGCACCGGCTACCACGGCAGCCAGAAGCGAGCATAATCCCACCCCGCCCAGACCCACCACTGCAACGCTGGAACCAGCGGTAACGCGCGCCGTATTGAGCACTGCGCCCACACCGGTGAGGACCGCACAACCGAACAGCGCAGCCTCCTGCAGCGGCAATTCCGGATCTATTTTGGTCAGTGTGTGCCGCGAGACTGTCGCATATTCGGCGAAAGCCGAGCATCCCAAATGGTGATTGAGAGATGTTTCGCCGCAGCGGAGTCGGCGCTCGCCCGACAGAAGCGTACCGGCAACATTGGCGCGAGTGCCCGGCTCACACAGCAAAGGCGTGCCCTGGCGGCATGGAAGACAGTGGCCGCAACTCGGCACCGAGACCAGCACAACGTGGTCTCCTTTTTTCAGATCGTGAACACCCGGACCAAGCTCCTCGACCACTGCAGCAGCTTCGTGACCAAGCACAAGCGGCACGGGACGCGGCCGATCGCCGTTGATGGCTGAAATGTCGGTGTGACAAACGCCCGCGGCAATAATTCGTATTAGGACTTCACCTACTCCCGGCGGGTCCAACTCCACCTCTTCCACGGAAACCGGACGAGAGATGGAATACGGAGGGGCGACTCCCATTTCTTTGACGACCGCTGCCTTGATTTTCATATCTCTGTTTTCGTTCTCGCGCGCATCGTCGAGAGAGCGCCCGATTCGATCTGGACTCGTTGACTCATGCTTGCACGGATACGCCACGCAAGGTGGACTCGCTCAAAGCCCGGCGGAGTTCATCGACGTAGCGCCGCATGCCGGCCTCAACCGGAACGCGCGGCTCGTAACCAACTTCTTGGCGAATCCGCCCGATGTTCAACGCTCCCTTTATGGGCGCTGGAAATCCCGGAGCAAATTCGAGAAGACCTTTGCCCACGCTGATTCGCGAACCTGGAATGTAGGACGCCAGGACCGACGCCAGGTCATCCAGACGGAGCGCTCGCCCGGTAGCGAGGTTGTAAGCGTGGTAGTTCAGTCGTGGTGCCTCGATCAGACGTTTCAGGCCATCTGCGAAGTCGTCCACATGGGTGTAATCAATGCGGTGATCTGCTCCACATGGGGCGAAGGCTTCTCCGGTTTTCAGCGCATCCAGGATTAACTGTGTCTCGAAGCGCATCAGACGCGGCATTCCAGCCCCATATACCCAGGAAGTTCGCGCATGGAACATCTGCACGCCGTAGCGCGCGCGATAGTAGTCAGCATAGCGCTCCGCCGCTGCCTTGGTGATCCCGTAGGGCGTGCACGGACGCAGCGGGTGCCCTTCATCCACAGGATCGTAATCAAACGAGCCATAGACTTCTTCCGAGCTGATTAGAAAAGCACGCGGAACCGCCCGCGCTCGCATTGCCTCCAGAATGTGAATTGTTCCTTCGAGATTCACCTTCACGGTAATCGCCGGCTGGGTCATCGACAAAACCCCACCTACGATTGCAGCAGCATGCACAATCACGTCCGGACGCGACTCCGTCACCGCCGAAAGAACGGCGTTGTAATCGCAAATATCAGCCGTAATAACCTCAGCGCCCTCAACCGGGGCCTGCTCTCCGGCTTGCGGCACATCAAAAAGGATCACCTTGTGACCAGCCTTCAGTAACTCGCGCGTGAGATAAACGCCCAGAAAGCCTCGGCCACCTGTAATCAAAATTCGCAACGACTTCTTATCCATAAATGCCTTCTCTTTTCGCCTGGTAGTTCTCCCGCGCTGCGCGCCTCGCTAGTTCCATCCCGGATGTGGAAGTTTAGGCGCGGTATCGGCTGTGCTCTTCGGCCATACCAGCACTTGCTTTCCGTTCTGCCACTGCAAAACGTAGGAAGAGTATCCGGTCTGCAACCCGTTCTCATTCAGCTTGAACGGTCCGCACACAGTCTGAATCGAAAGATTCTTCAGAGCGTCGCGGAGCTTGGTCTGGTCCAGGCTGCCGACCCGTTGGACGGCCTCACCCAGCACCATAAGTGCCGAGTAAGCGACCGCCGCGTGGTAGTCGGGGGAATTGCTGAATTTTGCCTGGTAAGCTTTGACGAAATCCGCATTGCCCGGCGTTTTCAGTGTAGGGAACCAAAGAGTTGTGCCGAGTATGTCGTTCGCAGCCGTACCCAGTGCGCTGTTAAACTCCGGCTCAACCGGGCCGATGCTAAAGGCAAACATTTTTGCCGTGACATTCTGCGCCTTCGCTGCGCGCACAATCCCTTCGGCGTCCACCAGGTAGGTCGCTCCGATAATCATGTCAGGATGAGCAGCGGCCGCTTTCATCACCAGTGACGTGAAATCATTTGTGCCTGGCGGATACGATGCCTCGAAAACAGTCTCGATGCCTTTGGCATGAGCTTGTTCTTTAATGCCGCGGGCAAGCTCCTTGGGGAACTGTGTCTCCTGCACCAGAAGAGCCATCCTCTTGTAACCCTTCTCTGCGGCCAGATCGATGACCGGCATCATGTAGCGGGGCGTCTGTGTGATGCCTTGCAGCAGGAACGGGTATTGGCCCTGATATGGTTCAACATTCGCCCCGCCCACGGCCAACATCACCATCTTCGCGCGATTGATCAACGGCGCCACCGCGATGACAATATCGTTAACGTACGGCCCGAGAAGAAGGTCAACGCGGTCGCTCGTGAGTAGCTTCTGATAGAGCTGCACTCCGGTCGAAGGGTTAGCTTGATCATCGTAATAGACCAGTTTGACTGGCCGGCCGAGCAGGCCGCCCTTGCTGTTGATCTGCTCCGCTGCCAACTGGTACCCGTGCAGTTCAAATATCCCCGGCGCCGAAAAAGGGCCCGTCTGCGTGATTGAAAAACCAACCGTAACCGGCGCGGCATCGGCAGCCCATGTCATCGGCGCGAAGGTTGTCGATAAGAGCAGGGCAGTGCCACCCATCAAAAACAGCAGCCATGTCCGCACACGCAATCGTCCCTCAAAAAGCCTCGTCATAGTCGAATATCCCTCCCCACGAAATAGCGGATACGCGGAAACAACTTGTCAGCTTTCTAAACCCCACTTGGTGCTACTTGGTGGGAGAAGTCTATGGAGTACCTGGGTGGATGTCAAATTGAATCGCTAAATGCAATTTATGAACAATGCCAATATGACAGTTGCAGAGTACATTCGCTTTTGCTTCCCGCATGCGGGTCGGAGGCGAGAGCCGTAACCACCTCCTGGGTGTACGCCAATGCCGGCCAGATTCCTGGTGTTCGCGACTACGTGTGTTTCCGTCCCTTCATCTTGAATGCGTTTCTTGGCGGCTCAGAGACTTGCCAGTGAAGCTAGTGATAATACAGTACTACGGTTGAAGCAACACGGAATGAGAGTCAGCCCCCACTCCCGGGGCATCCGAGATTTCATTTTGCGGAATTGCACGCGGAGGTGCCCCACCGGTCACCGGCGAACCGAGGCCAGAGATTGTGACCACCCCTAAACCCCTTGCCCAGCCACCGACATCCTCCAGTCTGACCGTTCTCGTTCCGAAATCAATTTTTGTTTTTCCTATAGATCTAGTTACAAGAGGAAGGCTGACGGCGATGCCAATTGAAGAAACTTCCAGCCGTCGTTCTCGTCGATCCTTTCTGCAGCTCTCTACCGCCGCGGCTGCAGCCATGGTTGGGATGCGGATCGTGACCGAGCCGGTGTTGGCGCGTGCTTATTCTCAGCCTTATCCTAAAGACGCGGTAATGATTGACGCCAACGAGAACCGGTGCCGCCTCTGGCACGCGGTAGTAGTGCAGTTTCAATTTCCACAGGATCACGCCAATAAAAAGGCCATCCCGGTCAGGGGTGGCCTTTTGTTAACAACCGCAGTGTTTTAGGCATGCTGGGCCATTGCGCACGATTGCCGCCGTATACGCCAGTTTCAGGTTGCGTGATTCATTTGCCCGCACCTGTCAGCGTCAGCGACAGGGAAGTCCCGCCAACGTTCAGTGTGGCCTGGGTCGCACCAGTCACCGTGGGAGCGAAAATCACTGTAAAGCTGCAGTAACCGTTGTTCAGCACCAAATTGGCGCAGCTGCCCGCCGAGGCCGTGAAAGCGCCTACCGAAGACGGAATTGACGGCGTGACCGTACCACCTGAGTAGTTGTACAAGTACACCGTCTGGGACGCCGATTTCGAGCCCACCGCCTGGCTGCCGAAGGCGAGCGAGGTCGGACTCAGGTAGAGCGGCTGAACGCCGGTGCCGGTCAATCCCACCGTCAGCGGGGTAGCGAAGCCCGTTACCGACAACTGGGACGAAATTGCTCCGGTGCTGTTGCCGGGATTAAAGATCACGCTAAAGATGCAGCTCTTGTTGGTTGCCAGGTTGGCGCAGGCGCTCGCCCCGGTAGTGGTAAACAGGCCCGTCGGGTCCGTCGCCGGAATTGTCGGCGTGAGCGTGTTGCCCGAATAGTTGTAGATGGTGACTGTCTTGGCGGCCGAAGATAAGTTCAAGCCCTGGTTGCCGAAGGCCAGCGAGGTCGGACTCAGGTAGAACGGCTGAACTCCGGTTCCGGTCAAACTTACCGTCAGTGGGGAAGCAAAGCCCGTCACCGACAACTGGGACGAAATTGCGCCGAGGGTGTTGCCGGGATTAAAAGTCACGCTAAAGATGCAGCTCTTGTTGGTTGCCAGGTTGGCGCAGGTGCTCGCCCCGGTAGTGGTAAACATGCCTGTAGGGTCCGCCGCCGGAATCGTCGGCGTGAGCGTGTTGCCCGAATAGTTGTAGATAGTGACTGTCTTGGCGACCGAGGGCACGTTCAATCCCTCGTTGACGAAGGCCAGTGAAGTCGCACTCAGGTAGAACGGCTGAACGCCGGTGCCGGTCAGAGGCAGCGACAGTGGGGTAGCGAAGCCCGTCACCGACAACTGGGACGAAATCGCGCCAGTGGTGTTGGGAGTAAAGATCACGGTAAAGTTGCAGCTCTTGTAGGTTGTCAGGTTGGCGCAACTGAGCGTCCCAGGAGCAGTGGTAAACAAGCCTGTCGGGTCCGCCGCCGGAATCGTTGGCGTGAGCGTCTTGCCTGAATAGTTGTAGATGGTGACCGTCTGGGGCGTCGAAGGCACGTTCAATCCTTCGCTGCCGAAGGCCAGCGAGGTCGGACTTAGGGAGAACGGCTGAACGCCGGTGCCGGTCAAGCCCACCGTCAGTGGGGAAGCGAAGCCCGTCACCGACAACTGGGACGAAATCGCGCCAGTGGTATTGGGGGTAAAGATCACGGTAAAGTTGCAACTCGTGCTGGTTGCCAGGTTGGCGCAGGCGCTCGTCCCGGCGGTGGTAAACATGCCTGTAGGGTCTGCCGCCGGAATTGTCGGCGTGACTGTGACACCCGAATAGTTGTAGATGGTGACGGTCTTGGACGCCGAGGGCACGTTCAGTCCCTCGTTGACGAAGGCCAGCGAGGTCGGACTTAGGTAGAACGGCAGAACGCCAGTGCCAGTCAAACCCACCGTCAGTGGGGAAGCAAAGCCCGTCACCGACAACTGGGACGAAGCCGCGCCGAGGGTGTTGCCGGCATTAAAAATCACGTTAAAGTTGCAACTCGTGTTAGTTGCCAAGTTGACGCAGCTGAGTGTCCCAGGAGCAGTGGTAAACATGCCTGTGGAGTCCGCCGCGGGAATCGTCGGCGTGACCGTCTTGCCCGAATAGTTGTAGATAGTGACCGTCTTGGCGGCCGAGGGCACGTTCAAGACTTGGTTGCCGAAGGCCAGCGAGGTCGGGAACAAATAGTCCGGCTGAACTCCGGTACCGGTCATGCTCACCGTCAATGGAGAAGCAAAGCCCGTCACCGAGAACTGCGACGAAATTGGACCGAGGGTGTTGCCGGGATTAAAGGTCACGGTAAAGTTGCAGCTCGTGTTGGTTGCCAGGTTGGCGCAGGTGCTCGCCCCGGCAGTGGTAAACATGCCCGTGGAGTCTGCCGCCGGAATCGCCGGCGTGACCGTGCTGCCCGAATAGTTATAGATGGTGACTGTCTTCGGCACCGAGGGCACGTTCAAGCCCTCGTTGACGAAAACCAGCGAGGTCGGACTCAGGTAGAACGGCGCAACGCCGGTGCCGGTCAGAGGCAGCGACAGGTTTGTCCCGCCCACGTACAGCGTTGCGGGCGCAGCGGCACCGAGAACGGTGGGGGTGAAAGTCACCGTAAAGCTGCAGAAATTGTTGTTCAGAATCGGGTTCACGCAGGTCCCCGGCGAGGCAGCATAAGCACCCACCGAAGCTGGAATTGACACCAAGAGCGCAGCGCCTGAGTTGTTGTACACGTTTACCTTCCGCGGCGCCGAGGTCACATTCAAGCCCTGGGTGCCGAAGGCCATCGTGGTTGGAGCCGTGTAGAAGGCTTGAAAACCCGAGCCCGTCAGCGTCGCCGACAAATTTGTCCCCGGCAAACTCACCGTCAGGGTGCCAGTCTGCGCCCCCGAACTCATGGGCGCAAAAATCACGGTGAAGCTGCAACCTTTGCCCACCGCTAGCGCCGTTCCCGTGCAACCGTCCTGGCCTATCGAGAAGACCGGTGCCGCCGAACCCGTACTGATGGCGCCAGCGGGGATTCCCACCGTTGCCGCAGTGTAGTTGGTCAACGACAGCGGAGACGCATTACTGCTCACGAGATTTGTTTGAAAGAAGTTCACGGCGGTCGAACTCAGCGTGAGCGAACCGGTCGGCATCAGGCCGGTTCCGCTCAGGCTAACGGTCAAGGGACTGCCGTATACGGCATTGTCGTTGACGACGATGCTGCCTGTGCGCAAGCCAGCTTGGGTGGGAGTAAAGGTAATGCTAAGAGTGCACGGAGTGCCCGGTGTCGGCGGCGTGTAAGGTGCAATCCCGCAGCTGTTGCTGAAGGCGAAATCGCCGCTGTCGGCACCACCAATGGTGATGCTGGCGACATTCAACGGGCCGAACGAGGTCAACACGACGCTCTGCGGCGTGCTGGAGACGTTCAGCGGCTGTGGCGGGAAAACGACACTGTTCGTGGAAGCGTCCAGGACCGCGATTGCGCTCACTTGCCGGACAACGTTGTTGCCAGTGTCAGAGAGGTACACGTTTCCCGAAACGTCAACCGCGATGCCGAAGGAAGTTGTCATGTTGGCCGCCGCGGCAACGCTCCCATCGCCGGAGTACCCGTAGGCTCCGGTGCCCGCAAAGGTGTGGATCGTGCCGGTGCCGTCAACCAAGCGCACCCGCGGACTATCTAGTTCGGTGATGAGCAGGTTTCCGGCAGGATCGAACGCCAGGCCCCACGGGTATATGCCGGTGCTAACTGCCGATACATTATCGCCCCTGTATCCATAGTCACCGTTCCCGGCGACCGTGGTCATGTGGCCACTGCCATCGACTTTGCGCACCCGGTAGTTATCTTTGTCGGCGATGTACAGGTTTCCAGCACTGTCCAGCGCCAGGCCCGCGGGATCATTCAGATTCCGTGATATCGCTACACCATCTCCGTTGAAACCCGAAGTATAGGGTACGCCGGCATAAGTGGTGCCGCTTCCGCCGGTAAACTTGGTTACCACTTGCTTGCAGCCGTCTGATACGTACACAGCCTCGCTGGAATCTATCGTGATTCCTTTCGGGCACAATAGAACAGGAGACGAGGCGTAGGTGCTGATGTTGCCGCTGACAAAATCGACCACGCGCACCGAGGTGGTGTCTGTGATGTACAAGTTGCCTGTTGTAGGACCAATGGCAACATCATTGGGGTAGCACAGTTGCGCCGCGATTGCTGGTCCGCCGTCCCCGCTAGAGCCGCATGTGCCCGGAACGCCTGCAACCGTGGTAATTACGTTGTTGCCATCAACTTTGCGCACTACGCCGTTTTGCTGGTCGGCAAAGTAAAGATTCCCGCTATCATCGACTGTCACGCCGTACGGACTATTCAACCTGGCCGAGGTTGCGGCGACATTGTTGCCCGCAAAGGTAGTCATTCCATTGCCGGCAAACACCGAGATCGGGCCGTAGTACAAACTCAAACTTCCGATCGCTGGCACAACCTCGAGTATCTGTTGGCGAGAGTAATCCGAAATAAAGAGATCACCCGAGCCATCGACCGCCAAGCCTCCGTAAACGAGAGAGAGCGCTGTCGCGCCGGCGGTGGCCCCGAGAGGTGAGCCAGTGAAGTTTGTACCCGTACCGGCAACCGGTGTGACGTAAGGGTTAAGAATCAGGCTTCTCACCTGCAATACGCAGTAGCTGCCTAGATCTTCGTAGTAAAGATTGCCTGAGCCATCCATGGCCAGCGATTGCACAGCGCCGATGGGGGTACTTACCGCGGTGGTTGCGGCCTGACAGTTGTTGTATCCCGCAGTGCCGGTTCCAACCAGCGTCGTGATGTTGCCGCTAGGATCGATCTTACGGATCCGATAGTTATTCGTATCGGCAAAATAGACGTTCCCGACTGCGTCGGCTGCAAGTGCTTGCGGCTGGCTCATCGAGGCATATAAGGCCGGCCCGCCGTCGCCGGTATAACCTGCAACGCCGTTGCCGGCAATCGTCGTTAGCGCACCGGTTATGTCCACTCTAAACACGCGACTGCAACTCGAACCAATGTAGAGATTGGTCCCGCCCGTCGCCAGCGAGTACACTTGGCAGAGCCCCACGCTGGTAGCCACACCATCGCCGGAGTAGGTGCCGGAGCCATTCCCGGCGTAAGTAGTAATGATGCCGGAGGCATTCACCATTCGAACCACATTATTGAGGTCGGCTATGTAGACGTTTCCAGCATTGTCGACTGCGAGGGCGCTCGGGTAGCAAAGGCTGGCCTGAGTGGCAGGACCGTTATCACCGCCATAGCCACACCATCCCGCTCCGGCGAACACCGTCAGATTGCCGGTGGTGTCGACCTTGTACACTCGGTGGTCGGACGTCGAAGCGATATAAAGGTTCCCGCCGGAATCTGTCCCGATGCCTTGCGCGTAATCGAGGCTGGCGTTGATCGCTGGTAGATTGTTGGGCCCGCCACCTGCGTATGTGGAAATAATGTCGTCTTGCGGTGGGGCCTGCCTGGCACCGGCGCTCACGCAAATCAGCACGAGAAGGCTGAAGCATACGAAACAGCGAGTGATATATCGCAAGAGAATCCTTCCATTACATAGATACATAAAGTTCCACGTTCTGGGCCCGCAGGCGCTCATGGCGTCGCTTTTCCACTACGGCAGACGGACCAATTCGACTACGCCGCTCTCGGTTTTCCCGGCAGCATTCGTGTAGCTGATGGCAACGTACGGAGATCCGCCCTGTGACCAGCGCTTGTATTCAATGGCTGGCACCGTTACCTTCATTGACAGTTGATTGAAATCCTTGCCGGCTGCGATCAACGGCGCACTGATTGATGCGTAGTTGGCATTCGGGTCGCGCGGCGATCGTAACGTGATGGTCGCGTTGCTAACATCGGCTCCGCTGAAATTGAAGAACCGCAAGTTCATCGTGACCGACATTTCGCCTGCCGATGGGGTGGCATTGGTGATCCGGTATTGCCCGGCGAAATTACGCGCATCGGCGGCGAACGCCAAGGTGGCTATCATCACCACCAACAAACTTCCTAGCAGCCATTTCGTAACAACGGCGATTCGTCTCATTACGTCCCTCAATTCGGCTCTGATTGATTCGGAACAATTAGAGAAAGAGCACGCAAGGGACCAGCCTTTCTCGTTCGTTCCGCTTCCTAACCATCATTGGAACTGCAAGTTACGTTAGTCTTATGACCATAGTTACTTCTACCGCCCCAAGTGTCCAAAACTTACCGGTCTTTATGTGCATCTAATCGCACGCTTCAAACCGTGTGTGACCTTCATTCGGCATTGGCAGCGTCCATCTCGGCGACTCCAAACTGGTCATTCCAGTAACCAGACCAATACGAGAGATCGCGACAATGTTCTATTACAGACAGCACCGCCGAATGGCGTAGACAATTCAAGCCTGCCGCGTCTTATGGGAAACGCAGCTCGCTGTGATTTGACCGACAACTTGTTTTAAGTGGGGGGTTCGGTCCTTTGTAGTTAATAGCACAACTCTATTCAGAGAACAAGCAGTTAATAACTCATCATCAATAGTTATTGCCCCTTTGCTCGAAACGCCTTACCTCCGAGCGCAGGAGCATCGGCGAAGAGCCCTACTTTGTGGGGTGGAGACGCTGGGGCACGTTGGAACGCGCCGAGCGGCGCGAGGGGACGGAAAGCGTGCTAGAGGTCTTGCCGGGTAGGAGACAAACGTGAGCTATGCGACATGTGCTGCATTTTCGCGACGCTGAGCACGCAGGGGAAATTGTTGATCTTGACCGTGAACGGTACACGGTAGCCACTTCCAGCCAAGTTTTCAGTGACACCAGACTGACGTGACCGGCGAATTTTGTATCAGTGGAAAAGCGAGAGACACTATTACGAGAGGAGCTAGAGAATGGCGAGGAGAAGATACACGCCGGAACAGATTGTTGGGATTCAAACCCTGCCCGACCTGCTGGCGTCGGCATTGGACGTGGTGTTCGTCGGCATCAATCCCAGCCTGTACTCGGTCGAGCACGGACACTACTTCGCGCGTGCTACGAACCGCTTCTGGACGGCACTGTCGCTTTCCAAGCTGAGCGAGCGGGCGCGTCATGCGCTTAACGTTGACGTCCTGCGGCCCGAGCACGATACCGAACTACCGCGCTTCGGGATTGGCTTTACCGACGTGATCAAGAGGCCCACTGCAAATGTATCCACGCTTGGCTCCGCCGAGTTCGAGAATGCGGTGCCGCAACTGCTCGCGAAGCTAAAGCGATACGCCCCGCACGTGGCTTGCTTCCACGGTCTGACAGGATACCGTCCATTTCGGCGCGTAGCGCTTGGTGTTGGGGCGCTTCCTGCGCTCGGCGTGCAGGTGGAATGCGTCGGCTCGACGCGACTCTATGTCGTCCCAAATCCAAGCGGCGCAAACGC
>JBEKQP010000077.1:0-17321 GCA_049519595.1 Candidatus Korobacteraceae bacterium
ATCCAGCTTGTACACCGGGCGGGTCTTGGCGCGCTCCAGTATTTGCTGGAATGTTTTCACCAAGTCAATGACGTCAGCTGTCAGCTCCGGCTCCGTGCCCTCGTCATTCTGAAACTGCTTGAGCGCGGGATTGGTCAACACCGCATCTTCAATCTGCTGCTTCTGCGACAGCATCTGCGCCGCCGTCTTAAAGCGCTCATGCTCGAGCAAGCGATTCACCAGCTCGCTTCTCGGATCGTCCTCGCCGGCAGTTGCGTCCGGGTCCTTCGGCAGCAGCATCCTCGACTTGATCTGGATGAGCAGCGAAGCCATGTAGATGAATTCGGCTGCCACATCGACGTCGAGATGCTTGATCCGTTCGACGTAAACGAGATACTGGGCCGTGATCTTGGCAATCGGAATGTCGTAGATATCGATGTCCTGCTTGCGGATGAGATCCAGCAGCAGGTCAAGCGGCCCATCGTAGACTTCGGCCACACTCACGGAAAAAGGGAACTCGTCGCCCTGAGCTTTTTTCGCCGCTGGCGGCAAGCCTGACCGCTGGTCCGCCGGGCCCCCCGGCACGCGCTGCGGTTGCGCGTGTTGGGGCAGAGGCACTGGACTGTTGCGCTCGTCCGGCATCAGCTACTTGCTCCCCCTTGGCGCTTCGTAGATGTGCGAGATGCTCATCGCCTCACGAGTTCTTTCAATCGTTTGTTGCGCCACCACCCGCGCCCGGGCGGATCCAGCCTCCAGCACGTCCCAAGCGAGCTTCGGGTTCTGCTCGAAGGGACGTCGCCGCTCCTGGATAGGTGCGAGGACAGCCATGATGTTGTCGGCCACCCAGCCTTTGCACTCGATACAACCAATGCCAGCCGTCCGGCAGCCCTCGTAGACGTTGGCCAGCGTTTGTTGATTGCTGAAAATCTTGTGCAGGTCGCCGACCGGACAGACATCCGGATTGCCCGGGTCGGTGCGCCGCACGCGAGCCGGGTCGGTGACCATGGTCTTCAGTTTCTGTCGCACCACGGGCTCGGGATCGCTCAGGTTGATGAAATTGCCATACGACTTCGACATCTTGCGGCCGTCAGTGCCGGGAAGCTTTGCTGCGGGCGTCAGCAGCGGCTGCGGTTCGGGGAAGACATAGGCGCGCTTGGCCTCTGGCACATCGGCGCCGCGCAGCAGGCGTCCGCTGCGGGTTTTGCTCGGACCCCAATAGAACTGGTTGAACCTGCGTGCCACCTCGCGCGTCAGTTCCACGTGCGCCACTTGGTCCTGGCCGACGGGAACGAAGTCCGCCAGGTACATCAGGATGTCGGCCGCCTGCAACAGGGGATATCCAAGAAACCCGTAGGTGCCAAGATTCTTTTCGGCAAGTTGCGTTTGCTGTTCCTTGTAGCTCGGCACGCGTTCCAGCCAGCCGAGCGGGGTAATCATCGAGAACAGCAGGTGCAGTTCGGCGTGTTGCGGAACGTGCGACTGTATGAACAGCACGCTACGCTCCGGATCGAGGCCTGCGGCCAGCCAGTCGCTGGCGACCTCGATGGAGTTCGTCTTCACCGCCGAGGGATCGGCATAATCGGTGGTCAGCGCATGCCAGTCGGCGACGAAGAAGAAGCACTCGTACTCATTCTGCAGGCCCACCCAATTCTGCAAAGCCCCAACATAATTTCCCAGGTGCAGTTTGCCCGTGGGCCGCATTCCGCTCAACACGCGTCGCTTCGCCGAAGCCGCGGGAACATTTTCTGCTTTGTTATTTACAGTGTCCGACATCAGATTCTCGCCAGGATATCGTTAAAAAAACCTACTACCGGGAACATCAGCGCCCCCAGGAACCGCCCTCCGAAGAACAACAGCAGCATCAGTCCGATGATTCCCATCTGGTCGTACAGACGAAGCACTCCTCCGGAAAGGAAGTGGCGCAGAACGTGGCTGCCGTCGAGCGGTGGCACTGGGATCAGATTGAAAATCCCCAGCAGAATATTGATGACCATCAATTGATGAAGTATGAGCGCCAGGGGTGTGATCCCGTTCACGTCGAGAATCATGCTCCTGGCCATGCCGTGGACCACATAGTGCGCCGAGGTCGAGGTGAGAGCCAGCAATCCAAGCAGGACGACTGTGACAATCACCACCAGAAAATTGCTTGCCGGGCCGGCGACCGATGTCAGAATGTCATCCCGCACCGGGTTCTTGAAATTGCGCGGATCGACCGGCGTGGGCTTAGCCCAGCCGATCATCGGGAAGCCGGTAAAAAGTGCAATCGCAGGCAGCAGGATGGTGCCCACCGGATCGATATGCCGCAGCGGATTCAGCGTAATCCGTCCCAACATACGCGCAGTCGGATCACCACAGCGGGATGCCATCCACGCGTGCGCCGACTCGTGAATGCTGATCGCGAAAAGAAAGGCAATCAGTTGAAAGAATATGTATACGTAGCGCAGTTCCATGCCGGGAATTCGATAGTATCACGCCGGGAGGCCAGCCATTGGCTGGTGGGCAGGGTGAAGCGATATCTTGCCTCTAGAGCGCTTCCACAGTGGGGTGTGTTCAAGGAGAGTCATTCTGAGCGACCAAAGGAAGCGAAGAATCTGCTTTCGTTTTCAGGCGCAAGAAAAAGCAGATCCTTCGCCGCGCTCAGGATGACACCCACTTATTCCATTTCCGGGACACAGCTCTAAGGTTTCATTTGTTCCGCGAGATAATTGGCGATGCTGATTTCCTCGATCGTGAACAGTTGCGTCTCCAGAAAATCGGCGTGCGCTTCTTCATCGTGCAGCAGCTTTTCAAAAAGGTCTTTGGTGCCGTTGTCGCCTTCTTCCCGGCAGACGCGGCTTGCGTTGTTGTACTCTTTGATCGCGCCCAACTCGTCTTTCAAGGCGATTTCAAACTGCGACTTGACGCCGGTTCCGGGCTGGGGCTTCAGCGGCACGCTTACCACTGGCATGCCATCGAGGAACAGAATGCGTTCGATCAGAACCTCTGCGTGCTTCATCTCCTCGATCGCACGGTTCTTGGTGATTCCCGCCAGCCTTTTATAACCCCAGTTATCGCACATTTCCGACTGGACCATATACTGCACGATGGCGGTCAATTCGGAACTAAGCGCGTCGTTGAGCTCTTTGATTACTTTCACACTACCATGCATAAGTGCCTCCCAAAATCGTTCGTAGCATCTAATCGGCAGCTTACAGGAAATATAGATTGATAGACAAATGCGTTTACTTTTGGGTAAACGCCACTTGGTCGTTGCCGACCACGGCAATATCAATATGCGCCGGCAGCGAAAAATGGCTGTCGAGTCCGACATTAGGTCCGTATTTCGGCTTCAAGCAATAATCAACCAGAAACTGCAAAGCCATCTGCGGCACCTTCAGCCCGTCGATCGCCACCGAGTTGACGCGGACCGAGCCCACGCCATTGCTGCCGCTCGCTTGCGCCTCGACCGAAACGTCATGCACCCCAGTAAACAGCATAGCCATCCATGGATTGTTTATCTTTCGCGAGGCCGTCAACCGGTCGAAGTCGATACGCGCCGCAGCGGTCACGACCCTTGGGACGCTACTGAAGCGCACCCGTTGCACTCCATCGGGCAGAGCCACGCCTCCCTCTGCCAGATAGGCGTTGATTTCGTCGGTGGTCAGCACAGTGGTTTGCGGCTGTGGCCGTGTGAGGCGGCCGTTCTCGGCTATGGCTTGCAGTTTCCGCTGGGCGCTCTGGTAGCTCGCGCTATGCGAAACCGCGGGTTGGGGCGGGATCGCCAGCACGCGTCCTAGTTGCGCGGGTAGGGGTAGGGCCGGGCGCGCGCCTTGGCTATGAGCCGCTGGCAAAAGAGTCAAAAAAAACGCAATCGCAATGATTCGTTTCATGGTTTCAGCGATGCCTCTGTCGCGGGCGGCAGCTCCACCAGTGGTTTTTGCAGAGTGCCCCGGAGACGATACGCCGCAGTTTTGTCACGCTCGAATTGCAAGGCAAGCTCACCGCCTTTGATGGAGCCGTCTAAGGCGTAGGTGCCGACGCCGCTCCGCATTTTGCCGGCGGAGATTTGAAAACTACCCTCTTGCAGTGCGATGTGTCCTGCAAAGTCGGAGAACTGCAAAGGCATCCGGCCAAGCTGAACGTTGCGCCACAATCCGTTACGCCAGTCGAAGTCAGAGGCGGCGCTGGCGGAACTCCACAGTTCACGCGACGTCCATCCGCTCATCTTGATCTGGTAAGTCCCATTCACGGTGCCTGATCCAAGCGCCGCGCGAACGATTCCCGCAAGCTGGGTGGCGGCGAGATTCGCGACCGTCCCACTGCCGGAATAGACCGGCCTATCGCCTGTAAAGTCGGCTTGCCACTGCCCCTTCTGGCTCCCGCCCAGCAACTCCGCGCTGGTTCTGGTCAAGGCTAAATGTCCGGAGTCCAGCGTAAACTCTGCACTCACCTTGGACGCGGTGAGCTGGCCTAACAGCAATCGCTTCGCCGCAATCTGGCCCGAAGCACGCATCTTCGCCAAGGCACTAGCCTCGCCGCCCGAGCCGAAAAACTTGTACCAGGGCTGCCGCTTCATGCGCGGGTTGAACAGTGTGTTCAGCTCTTCCACATTGATGGTGTCTGCCTGCACATTGAAGCCGGAGGCGCAGGACGCGACGTCATTGCATCTGCGCGGAAACTGAGCCTCACCGGTGAAAACGCTCTTGCCGATCTGCGCCGTGAGGTTGTGGAAAAGCACCTTATTGTCTGCCAGTTCAACCTGTGCGGACTGGAGATGTACCGGGCTGGCAATGCCCGGCACCTCGGCCCTGGCCGAATGGATTTGCGCTTTGCCGAAGGTCCGGACCCCGACGAATCCGACCCATTCACCGCTCAGCGCGACATCCAGCTTGGCGGCGCCGAACAAGCCAAAACGGGGTCCGGCAATGCCGGTTGCCCGCGCCACCTGCAACAGTCGGCTCAGCTCGGCGTCTCCCTGTAACCGCAGGTTGTAGCCCGTGGTCGAAAGCCATCCTGACCCACTGGCGGCAGTGGCCGCTCCCAGGGGAATCGGGAACGAGTCGAAGTTGATTCGGCTTTGCCCCTGGACAACTGGTGCCCCGGCATGCGGCTGCGCGGGACGTTCGGGCTGGGCTACCCGGCCCATACCGCAGTTGCGCAGGTTGGGGCAGAATCCGGCGGAAAAGTGCAGAGTACCCAACTCAAGATTCTTCCCTAGCGTCGCCGAGCGCAAGACGATCCCGACTCCCTCGCCCGTGCCGCTCCACTTGTCTTCGGGATCGCTTTCGGACCGCTCGCCGTTGAATTTGGCATTGAGAACACCGGCGGCGGAGAGGTCGTTCGGCAGATCAGCTTTAGCGTGCCGCAAGATCGTGGTGACCGCATTGGCAGGAACGTCCTGAACCGCCAGCGCCAGCTTATAGGCGCGCAGCTTGGCGCCTGTTACGTCACCTTCCACCTTGACGACGCCACGCTCGAACGGGATCTGGCAGTTCAGACCATGGATGCCCTTGTCCTCCGAGCGGAATGTCCCCGAGCACTTCGCGTCCAAACGCAGAGGCTCGCTGCCGGAAATGTCGTAGCGCTGGAAATCGCGCACACTGGCGGCGCCGGTAATCTGGAGCGCGGTTGCTGTTCCCTCGAGCAAGACGTTGAGCTGGACGCCGCCGCGCCAGCCGCGGTCACGTCCGTAGATGAGTCTGGTGATCTGCCCTAGTTGCCCGTTTGACCAGTTCAACCGCATCTGCATGGGAACGTCGCGCAGCAACTCCGCTCTTTGGAAGCTGCCGTCGGCACGCAAAACTCCGGTGTCATTGATCGGAAGATCGGTGCGCATCGGCTTGGCTTCCAGGTGCGTGCGCCATTCATTTTCCGCGGGACTCCACAGCTTAAAATCCGCTTCGGTCAACGCGAACGCGCTTTTTTCCTGACCGAATTTGAAGTTGATGCGCCCTGACTCTGCCTCGATATAAGGGAAGCGTGGGCGCCGCTGCGGACGAGCCATGGTAGGCGCCGTCTCGGTCCGCGATGCCTGCCATAACAGCGATTCGAGATTCCATTTGCCGTCCGAACTGCGTACCAGATTCAGGCTCGGATACTTCAAACGCAGTCGTGCTATCTCCAACTGCCCGCGCCACAATGAACTCAAGCGGAGGTAAGCGGTGACCTCATCGGCGCGCAGAATCGGCTCGTAACTGAAATCGGGGTCATCTCCCACCACCAGGTTCGCCAAATCAAAACCTGGCTGGGGCAGCAGTCTCAGGCTGATGCCTCCGATCGTTACCGGTCTGCCCAGCGCGCGGCTGATCGCGTCCGCGATGCGAGCGCGATAGCGGCTGACGTGAAAGAAGGGCGGCACTGATATCGCAATCAGGATCAGCACCACCACGATCGCGGGAATGCTCTTTTTTCCTAATCGGCGCGAAGCCAGCACTGGCTGAGGATCCCCTGCTGGCATGACACTCATCAATGCACCACTTTCAACATGCGAGACCAGCGGGTCTGGTCGAAGAAGTGGAACACGATATGCACCAAAAATCCGACCCGATCGGCAATACTGTCTTTCTTGTATTGGTTGGCGGGAGTCTGGAAAGACCAGTAGATGAACATGGGACGGCCGATCACGTTTTCCCGGGGGATAAATCCCCAGTACCGGCTGTCGTAACTCACGTCGCGATTGTCGCCCATGGCGAAATACGAGCCGTCTGGAACCACCAAGTCCCCGTCTTTCAGGTGCTGCCGGATGGTGAGCTGCCACTCCGGCGTGACGCCAGCGCCTTCCATCGTCGGGATGTCCGGGAAATTATCGCGGTATGGGTCTACGCTGCCGTTGTGAACGACATAAGGTTCTTGCAGAGGTTGCCCGTTGCGGTAAACCACTCCGTCGCGCAGGTGAATATGGTCTCCGGGCGTCCCTATGATCCGCTTCACCACGTAAAGGCCAGCCTCGGCCGGCGAAAGAAAGACAACGATGTCGCCGTGCTGCACCTGTCGGTAGGGAATGATCGGGAACCAGCTTGTCTTGGGCGCCAGCAGCACGCGATCGACAAAGACGTGGTCGCCAATGAGCAGAGTGTTCTCCATCGAGCTGGACGGAATCTCGAACGCCTGCAAGCAAAAGGTAATGATGAACAGACCGACGACCAGCACGGAAGCCAGCGACGCGATGAACTCCGACGTGGTTTCCTCATGCTTTTCCCCGGATTTCGCCGGCTTCGACGCCAGCTTTTCCGTGGTCGAGTCTACGGTGCGTTTTGCGACTTTCAATTTTTCGTCAGCCAATTCGTCTTCCTGGAATTCCACCGGCGCTCTCGCGGTGGACCGGCATTATTCCACTAAGTGCAGTATTCGCCGCCAGCGTATGCCCAGCCAGCGCGCGAATACAGGGCGCAAAGAAGAAAGTTTACCATCCTGCGGGGCCGCTTCGGCGGAGTCGGCTCCGCCCGCCGCCTCGGCAGACCAATAAATCAGGAGAGGACGCCCAATCACGTTCTCCCTGGGAACCAAACCCCAGTAGCGGCTGTCGAGGCTATTGTCGCGATTGTCTCCGAGGACGAAGTAGCTATCGGCGGGAACCACCAACTCTCCGTCGTGTACCAGCATGCGCATCTGCAGGAACCACTTGGGGGTGACGTCATCGTAGGGCCCCGGAGTGGCCGGAAAGTTGTCGCGGTAGCCATCGAACGAGCCACGGCGGAGACGCACGTAAGGCTCGGCCAAAGGCTTGCCGTTTACGTAGACCCGTTTCCTCTCCAGGTGAACGTGATCGCCCGGCAGACCGATCACCCGCTTTACAAAGTGCTCGGATGGCTTCACCGGATAGTGAAACACGACAATGTCGCCCCGCCGTATGGGTCTGTATGGCATGAGAAAACCCAACGTCCCAGAGGGGCCGTAGTGTGATTTATCGACCAGCAGGTAATCGCCGACCAGCAAGGTGCGCTCCATCGACTCGGAGGGAATCTGGAAGGCTTGCACGGCGAAGGTGATCACAAATACGGCGATCACGATCGTCATCAGCAGCGACTGTGCCGAACTAGTCCACACGGCTGGAGCTTTACTACCAGGCGCGGAGACCGGCTTCGCCTGCCCTAGTTGAAGCTGCGCGTCACTTGTACCCACCGTTTGTTCGGTAACCGGGAAGGCCGCCAAATCGGCCAGTGGAATGGTCTCAGAGGTCTCGCTAGCTTGGCTAGCTGAAGGGCAATCCGGCAATGCAGTGGAATCATTAGGCACCGGACGGCCATAGCCGTCGGCGGCTCCTGCCTCTGAGCTGGAACTCGTGGGTTCGGGAAGGGAAGACTGATTCACGTCGCTCACTTCGCCTCCAACCTCGAGTTCAGCATCTCCAAAGCCTCGCGTGCAGCATCCTGTCCAGCCCGTTTCTTTGTCATACCCTGACCGCGCACGGAAAACTCCGCATGGCCCGATCGGTCGGTAATAACGGCCTCCAGTGTAAAGAGCTTCTTATGGTCGGGGCCGGCTTCGGAAATCAGCAGGTACTGCGGTTCAGGGCGTCCCAAGGCATGCAGCCGCTCCTGCAACTCCGACTTGTAGTCCGGCGATACCAGCGACTCCGCTCCATCTTGCCGGCGCTCCAATTCTGGACTCAACACCCAAGCCAGCACGAAATCCCGCGCTGCCTCCAGCCCCGCGTCAAGAAACAGAGCGGCGACAACCGCTTCCAGAGCATCCACCAGCAGAGCAGCCTTGCCACGCCCGCCGCTTTTTTCCTCGCCCCGTCCAAGCCTCAGATATTCGCCGAGTTGGAGCGCCCTGGCGGTGTGGACCAGATGACGGGCACTGACCAGCTGAGCCCGCAACTTCGAGAGTTCCCCTTCCGTGTAGTCCGGGAAGCGCTGGAACAACTCCTGGCTGGTTACGAATCCAAGTACGGCGTCCCCCAGGAATTCGAGCTGCTCATTGTCCTGGTCTTGTGCGGCAACCGCTGTTCCGCACGTCGTCAAAGGACTGGCCGTCGGCAGGTTTGCCGGCGGGTCCTCGCGCCCATGAGATGAGCTGTGCTCGCCGGCGTGAGAGCTATGCGTGAGCGCCTGTTCAAGCAATTCGCGTTTCTTGAAAGTGTAGCCGATCGTGCGTTCAAGATCGGCCGGGTCCGCGTGTTTCATTGGCAATATAGAAAGCCTGGTTCACGGCTCCTGCCATTTGGATGCTTCTGCCTGGAGCGTCATGAAAACCGGTATAAGAACTATTCTTTCACAGAAACACCGTGCAACGAGGAAGGTTCTCCGCGGCCAGAAGCGGCGGTTGCAAACGGTGGCAACACGGGCCGCCACTGACTTCTATTCCCGCGGTGGCGATTTCGGCGGCGGAGGAGACGGTTTCGGCTTTTTGCGCGGAGCGGGTTTCGGCTTGGTCGCCGCCGCATTGTCGTCCACGACGATCTTGGCTGGGGCAGCCTGCGCTCTGGCTTTGACAAGTTGTTGTCTGAGCTGTGCGAGCTCTAGCGCCTGCGCTTCGGCCAAGGATTCAACGCGCTTTCCGAGCGCGATGCGCGTCGCCTCCAAGCCGTTGATGTCGGCAGCCATCTGTTCGAACTGGTCTTTGGGTCCGAAGGCCCCCGCCGACTCCGCTATCGAGTTGAACACGTCGGAAAGTGCGGTCAAGTTGCGATAGAGGCGAAACTCAGGAGCTACGTTCCGCGGCGCATTCCTCACCGCCGCGATGAACTCCGGAAGCGCGGCCGTCAGATTCTTCTGCACGGAATCGATGTTGCTCTCCGCCTGTCGCTTGCTTGCCGAATCGGCTTTCCATTTGTCTACCCTCAGCTTGCCGATCTCCAGATTGATGCTCGAAGCCAATTGTTCAATCTGCCGCAACATGGCGTTCAGCTCCGGATCGATGGGGGCTGTGAGGGCGACCGACCCGGCCTGCGAAGTGCTGCCGGCGGAAGCCACTTGCGCCACGAGGGCATAGCTCACTAGGAAGATGAACGCCAAAAGCAGCCAAGGTTGGGTTCTCAAATTCGTTCTCCGGAGGCTGATTGCCACAATTTAACTAATTCAGCTCACAAAAGCGCGCAATGATTGGCCAGCGAACCACCGGATGGTACATGCGGTTCACTTCTTCCATTTGGATGCAATCCTCTCCCGAAATGCAAAATGTGGGTTGTCTATGGGCCAAGGTGAGTACCTGCTGGATGCCGAAATTGTGTATCCGAGTACTCATTGTGAGCATCCATAATGCCTTGTGAGGCAGATTACTTCTGCTCCTTTCTGCTAAGAACGCTCATCCAGTCGCGGGTTACACGCATATTGATCACTTTGGATAGAGAAATGCTCTGGATATACCCGAACGCGCTTGTTGGCGTCGGCAGGATCCAGATCAGTCCCACCTTGAGGATCAGGATTTTCGCTTGGCGGCGGTGCGGTTCAATCTCCTTTACTCCCTCCCTGGCAGCCTCGTCTGGCGATTTACGCCGGACGGGGCTTTTTTTCGTGAAAGCCGTGTATGGCCCGGAAGTCGGACCCTCACTTCCAGTTTCCGTTTCGAATCGTGAGGTTATTTTGTTTTGAAACGACCGTGGCTAATCGTCGAGTCGTGCGTGTGTCCGATCAAAAGTATTTTCCGTGAATGACGCGCCGGATGCGCTTCTTCAAGACGCTCTTCGAGAGACCACATTTGGTGTAGAACCTCCGTTTGCGAACTCTCGTTTGCGTTCAGCAACTCGCGCCGGAAGTGGGGGTTTAAAGCAGCATGAAGACGATCAAGAACACGCTCCTTACACTCGCACTCGGCGGCTTGCTGGTGGGCTCCGCAGTGGCGCAGACTACATCTTCCAGCACAACCTCCGGCGCTGGTCCGGGCGTGTATGATCCCAATCATCCCCGCGTGAACCAAGTCAATAGCCGTGAGCAAAATCAGCAGGATCGCATTGCCAACGGCATCAAGAGCGATAAGCTTTCACCCGGCCAGACGGCGAAACTGGAGAAACAGGAAAACCACATCGCCAAACAGGAAAAGAAAGACATGGCCAAGCACAACGGCCATCTGACTAAGGGCGAGCAGGTGAAGCTGAATAAGGACCTGAACCATACCAGCAGGGAAATCCATCGCGACAAGCAGAACTAGAGTAGCTTCGCACGAGCTGATGCTTACGAAGTCGGGCGCCCCGCTTTAGCGATGCTAGAGCGGGGATTGCTGTCTCGTAGCGCTTACTCGCAGCGGCGTGCCACGAGTTCGCGCCCCGACGGGCAATCCGTGCGGACTCGATCTCGACCACCCAGCCCCACCCAGCCCGTATCGTCCCCAGAAACCGGCCGAGCATACGCGCAGGCGCTCGTGACCGAGAACGCATGTGCGGCGTATGATGCTTGATGGACCCGAAGGTCGGGCGTCTGGGGTGATCTCTGGCTGTACGGGATGCGCGGACTCGGGCCAAGTGTCAGAAGAAAGGATCGTATGCAGCGAATTGGCAGCGCACACTGGCAGGGCGGACTGAAAGACGGCAAAGGCACGGTTTCAACCGCCAGCGGAGTTCTGAAAGAGACGCAGTACTCATTCGCCACACGTTTTGAAAACGGCATAGGCACCAACCCTGAGGAGTTGCTGGCTGCGGCGCATGCGGGTTGTTTTTCCATGGCGCTCTCGGCGCAGCTTGACGCGGCTGGAATGAAAGCCCAGAGCATCGATACCCGGGCGACCGTTTCGCTGGAAAAAGTTGGGGACGGCTTCGCCATCACCGCAGTTCAACTTGACCTGACAGCGAAGATTCCCAACGCTATGCGGGAAAAATTCGAGCAGGCAGCCAACAACGCAAAAGCGGGCTGCCCGGTTTCGAAGCTGTTTGCCAACAACGCCAAGATCACGCTGACCATGCGTCTGGAATCGTAGACGCCCGCCGGGCACAGGAAAGGCCATCCTTTGGGATGGCCTTTTCGTTTCAGCAGCTCCCCACAATCGACCAGTACTCCCGGTAAATGGTTACGACGCACCGCATTCTGGATAACTCAATCAAGATTTATGGCAAACGTAACTCGCTGTCATACATCACAGGTAAGTACGTCAGTTCCGGCCAGCTCCGGAGCGGCTGGCGGATTTGCGGCTTCTCTGTGCCGTGCTCGACCGAGGAAGTGGATGGACGGTGGGTTGTGAAGATCACGATTTTCGGGCTGACGCTCTCTTCCTCGTGGGGAAACGGACACGCAACGCCTTACCGCGCAGTCTTGCGGGCGCTGGCGAGGCACGGTCACAGAGTCACATTTTTCGAGAAAGATACTGAATACTACGCCCTGCGGCGCGACTTCAACTCGTGTGGCTACTGCGATCTCGTTATCTATGGCGAGTGGGAGGACATCCGCCGCCGGGCCACGCAGGAAGCGGCCGACTCGGACGTAGTCGTGACGGCCAGTTTTTGTCCTGAAGGCGCACGGATCAACGATGCCGTGCTCGCGCTGGAGCGGCCGTTGCGTGTTTTTTATGACCTCGATACGCCGGTGACGCTCGCCAAGCTGCGCAGTGGCGATTTGGATTACCTGCGAGCCCGGCAGATTCCAGAATTTGATTTGGTGCTCTCCTGGAGCGGTGGCCGCTCACTGGTGGAACTGGAAACGGTATGGAAGGCCGCGCTGGCGAGGCCGCTGTTCGGCTGTGTCGATCCTGACATCTACGCGGGTGCGCCCCGTGAGGCGCGATTTGAAAGCGTCCTTAGTTACATGGGAACCTACGCAGCCGATCGCCAGGACAAGCTTGATCGGTTGTTTCTGGAATGCGCGCGGCGTCGGCCTGACTTGGCATTTCTGCTGGCTGGGACGCTCTACCCGTGGCACTGGGAGTGGCCGGCTAACGTCAAACGCTTCGATCACGTCTCGCCCTCCGAGCACCCTGCGCTGTATTCCTCCTCGCGGCTCACGCTGAACCTGACTCGTGCGGAAATGGCGGCGTGCGGCTACTGTCCGTCGGGACGGTTTTTTGAAGCGGCTGCCTGTGGCACCCCCATCCTGAGCGACTGGTTCGAGGGACTGGACACTTTTTTCCGGCCTGGAGAAGAAGTTTTGATTGCCGCCAGCGCCGAAGATGCGCTGCAGGCTCTCGACCTCGGCGACGGCGATTTAGCGCGAATCAGCGCACGCGCACGTCAGCGCACGCTCGACGAGCACACGGGAGAGCATCGCGCACGCCAGATGTTGGATTACTTTGAAGAGGCTTTCACGGCGCGGCACAGGAAGCCTGCCGCACTGTTGCGGCAACCACATTCTTCGTTGCAGAAGCCGTATCAACAGGAGCGCTTGCGGGCCTCTGCTACACGGGCATTTACGCGTAGTGGGGTGGAGGAGGCTACATCATGATTGGAATCATTCCGGCGGCTGGTGCCGGACAGCGCATTCAGCCGCTTGGTTGCTCGAAGGAACTGCTGCCGGTCGGCTCGCGCCTGGTCGATGGCGTCGAGCGGCCCAAAGCCGTTTCCGAGTACCTTGTCGAACGCATGATTGCCGCCGGAGCCACGCAGATTTGCGTGGTGATTTCGGCCGAGAAAAGCGACATCGTGAGGTACTTCGCCGAACGCGACTACGCGGCAGAGATTTTTTACGTTGTGCAGCAGCAGCCGCGCGGCCTGTGTGACGCGCTATTCCGCGCCGAGCCTTTCGTGCGCGACGATCAGGCGGTGCTCATCGGATTGCCCGACACCATCTGGTTTCCAGAGAATGCTTATACTCCGGCAATCAACCAAAATGCCGACGTCAACCTGGTGTTGTTCCCGGTGCTGAACCCGGCGGCATTTGATGCGGTTGTTTGCGATGAACTTGGCTACGTGGAGCGCGTGGAAGTGAAGCGTCCGGATGCACACTCGCACTGGATATGGGGAGCCGTCACGGCCCGCGGAAGCGCATTCAGGGCACTCAAGCGGTTGTGGGATGCGCGCCATCGCGAAGACGAATTCCTGGGACATTTGTTGAACGCGTACATGGCAGCCGGAAATGTGGTGCGCGCTAGTTTCGCAGGCGAACACTACATGGACGTGGGAACTCTGGAAGGCTATCACGCGGCACAGGACTACCTGCGTGCCCAGAAGCTCCGCGGCCGGATTCTGGCAGCCTGACCCTCGATTGGTTCAAGCCAACTCCCAAAGTCCTTTTGCCGAATAGGTTCTGCCCCGAAACTTCCTCATCAGGAATTCGGCGCTTTATTTTCAGTCACTTAAAGATGGACACGGAGTGGCAAGGCCCTTGCCTTGCCGCCAACGAGAACCGCTGGGCTGGACCGGGCGGCCATGGGCTATCGTGTTTGCTGCTAAGGGTACAAAGGTTATGACCTTAATACCTTTCCCGTAGTTCATTTGAAGTAAGTAGATCCTATTCTCCCGTTAGCGGTGGCGGATTTGAATCGTCGCCGCAACCGTCAGGCGCGGGAGGGTAGCGTGCGCAAGGTCCTTGCTTTCACCGGAGTTTTGCTTATTTCAGTTGCGGCATTCAGCTCCACTGCATTTCAACCCACCACCACACTTGCCCAGGAAACTGGAAACAACACCAATCTCACCAGCAGCTTCACCGGCACTACCAATGGCGATGTCCAGCCAGGAAACATCAGCAAAGTGGATATCCACACGCTGCTTTATGCCGGTAGAACTACGAAAGTATTTGCCCACTACATGCCGTGGTGGGGCGGCTCGGGCCACGCCAAAATCGGACTTGGCGATGAAGCCAATCCGGCCGTGGTGAACGCCCAAGTAGCCGATGCCATCAGCCGCAGCATTGACGGTTTCATCGTTGATTGGTACGGCCCCCAAAACACCCACCACAACACGGCGACGCTGAACGTCAAAGCGGCGGCGGAAGCAAGCACGAGCTTCGAGTTTGCGATCTGCGAGGACTCCGGCTCGTTGACAGGCGCCTCCGATGTGACCACAAAGCTACTGAGCGACATTCAGTACATGGCCGACAACTACTTCAGCTCGCCACGTTATTTGCGCTGGAACGGACGTCCGGTCGTGTCGTTCTTTCTGAACACGACATTGGCAATCGACTGGGCCACGGTTCGCGCCCAGGCAGCGGGAAACCCCGTATTCATCTTTCGCAACTCCAGCGGCTTTACCGATACGGACTCCGATGGCAGCTTCAGTTGGACGAATGTTTCCAGCAACGTCAACGACATGGGGTTGAGCTCAGAGGACAGTTTCTACAAAGCTGGACTGGCGCACCCGTCGCTGCTGACGATCGGTTCGTCCTACAAGGGGTTCAATGACTCTCTGGCGAGTTGGGGATCAAACCGCATCAAGAACCAGCAGTGCGGACAAACGTGGCTGGCGATCTGGGCCGAAGTTGGGAAGTATTATTCGGCCTCGAATCAGCTGCCGTTTTTGCAGATTGCGACCTGGAACGACTACGAGGAAGGCACAGAGGTTGAGAGCGGTATCGACAATTGCGTCACCATCTCTGCCGCGCTGAGCGGCAGCACGCTCGGCTGGACGATCACCGGGCAGGAAAGCACAATCGATCACTACACGGTTTTCGCGTCCCAGGATGGCGTGAATCTCATGGCCGTCGAACAGGTGGCAGCCGGTACACATGCGGCCGACCTGAGCACGCTGGGATTGCCCGCAGGGCAGTATTCGTTCCTGGTGAAGGCTGTTGCCAAACCGACGCTGCTGAACCAAATGTCAGGCGCGGTCAGCTACACGGTGGCAGGCACCGTGAGCCAGCCTCCGACGGCGAAACTGGCGGTGACTCCGGCCAGCGGCATTGCACCGGTAAGCGTAAGCGCCTCGACCGCCGGTTCGGCTTGCTCGGGCGGCAGCATCCAATCCACCCAAATCAATTTCGGTGATGGAACCGTGGTGACAGCCGCCAGTGCTTCTCACGTTTACAGCAGCGCGGGAACCTACACTGTGACCGCCACTGCAACTGGCAGCAATGGCATGACCGGCACGGCACAGCAGAAAGTGACCGTGACGGCGAACAAGCCTCCGGTGGTGACACTGTCGGTATCACCTGCAAGCGGAACCGCGCCACTTTCGGTGACGGCTTCCACCGCCGGGTCGACCGCGCCGAATGGCTCGATCGCCTCCACCTCCATCGACTTTGGCGATGGAACGGTGGTGAACGCGGCGAGCGCAACGCATGTCTACTCCACCGCTGGAAGCTTCACGGTGAAGGCCACGGTGACTGATAACGTGGGCGCGACGGGAACCGCACAAACCGCGGTTAGCATCGCGGCCGCCGCCGCGCCAGCCCCTCCGGCTCCCGTTCAAAGTTCCGGGGTGACTGTCACCGCGCCGTTGCCCAACTCGACTGTCAGCAATCCGGTCAAGTTCGTGGGCTCGGCGAAACCGACTTCATCAACCGCCAAGATTACGGCGATGAAGATTTACATTGACAGCGTGTCGAAGTACTCGGTGAACGCCGCCAGCATTAGCACGACTCTGACGCTCAGCAGTGGTTCGCGCCACGTCACCATACAGGCTTGGGATTCGACGGGTGCGGTTTACAAAAACTCCTTCACCATCACGGTGAAGTAAAGCTTCAAACTCCGCGACAAGATTGAACCATTGGGCGGGATCGAAAGGTCCCGCCGTTTTCTTGGCCGCGATTCCAGCGCGACCAGCCAGAATTGGCTGTGCCGCGTCCGCAAACGCGGGCCGAACCGTGCGCGATGAAGACTCGCACGGGCGGCATCGATGTGCAGCACAGATTGACCGTTGCGCGCCGATGCCGTTACAATCTTGTTGCATGCCTGAGTGATCGGCTGGCCCGCTGAAACAATTTAGCGAAGGGTGTAACGAACCGCGATGCACACGGTTTACACCAGTTCCTAAATTGTTCCGGGGCCGCGCCCGATGTAGAACCCCAGCGGAAGCAGAATGGCTGCCCGGGGTTTTTGAAATGCCGAAGTGGCGGAATTGGCAGACGCGCATGGTTCAGGTCCATGTACTCGCAAGGGTGTGGGGGTTCGAGTCCCTTCTTCGGCACCATGAGTTTTATCTCTCGTGCAATGAGTAACTTGCGCGGGAGATTTTCATTTAGCGCGGTTTTAGCGCGATTACCGGACGAAATTTCTTCCGTTCCGCCCATGAAAGTCGGGAAGGCGGATCGCTGTCAGGGTTGCGGCAATCACGTTGTCCAGAATATCCCCGATCTTGACCGGTACTGGTTTGCTTGACTCACGCTGGAAGGACGGCATATGCCGGGTCATCTGCGTAACACGAGTAACTTCTTCACCCGCCATTGCAGCCTGTTGTCGCACTGCCTCTGGCGCATCGGGATTGGCACCGATCAGAAATAGCAGATTGCCGACGGTATCCAGCGGGTTGTGAATCTCATGGGCGAGAGGCGAGGCCATCCGTCCTGTCGCAGCCAATCGTTCGCTGTTACGGAGAACCCTCTCAGCCTTTTTCTTTTCGCTGATGT
>JBEKQP010000078.1:0-25628 GCA_049519595.1 Candidatus Korobacteraceae bacterium
TAACTACCCCACTCAAGCCAACAGAAGGCTTGAATGGGGCACCCAAACCTACACTGTTCCGCGTGATTGTCGTGGACGCGAGTTCGCAAGATATCTTGATCGAGCGATTGAACCCGCGTTGGGATGATTTGGCTGGAACCTGGGGACGCCAACTGCCAACGCCGAATCAGCGGGGCGATGACTCTGGTCGAAAAGCCTGACGCGGCGATATCAAATCGGCGTTGCGGAGATTCTTCGTTGCGCTCAGAATGACACTTCTGTAGGGCGTCGATGCCAACGGGTTCGGGTTCGCGTTAGGATCGAAAGCCCCGACGCGGTGCGGATTGGGACAGGTCCATGGGATCCTTCGCTGCTCCATCCCAACAAGCCAACAGCGGGCATCTCGGGGACCCCGGTTCGTTAAGGATGACATCCTAAAGCTACCGTACGCTCGAAAGGGACAACGAAACCAGTTATGCAGCCCAAGTTATTAGATGAAGCCACGGAGCACCTCAAGCGAACCGACCGCCGGATGGCGCAACTGATCGAGCGCGTTGGTCCCTGCACGCTGAAGCTGCGGCATGAGCACTCCATCTTCTATTCATTGCTACGCTCGATCGTCTACCAGCAACTCGCGGGCAAGGCAGCGGCGGCGATCCTGGGCCGCGTGGATGCGTTGTTTCCGGGGGCGCTGGCCACTCCTGAACAAATTGTGGCGGCGACCGAGGAGGAGCTGCGTTCGGCGGGTTTGTCGCGGAACAAAATGCTGGCGCTCAAGGACCTTGCGGCAAAGACGCTTGATGGCACGGTGCCGCAGGGTGGCGCCATCGACGAAATGAGCGACGAAGAGATCATCGAGCGCGTCAGCCAGGTGCGCGGCATAGGCCGCTGGACGGTTGAGATGTTGCTCATCTTCCGCCTGGGGCGCACGGATGTGCTGCCACTGGACGACTTTGGGGTGCGCAAAGGTTTCCAGCGAACCTACCGCCTGCCGGATATGCCCACCAAGCAGCAAATGCTGAAGAAGGGCGAGAAGTGGAAGCCGTGGCGAAGCATTGCGAGCTGGTATTTGTGGCGGGCGGCGGGAGAGCAGCCGGCGCTCAAAAAGAAAGCCGCTGCGGCTAAAGGCTCGAAGGTTGTGAAGGCTAAGAGATCGAAGGTTGCGAAGGCTAAGAGATCGCGGCCGGCTAAAGCTAAGAGTTCGAAGCCGAGCAAGGCCAGGAGTTCGCGGCCGGCCAAAACCTAGAGCATGCTTCGCAGCAGCCCGCCGAAGGCGCGAGCATGCCCGCCTGGACGTCGTTACCGTTTTGGAACTGGTAAAAACTTCCAGTAATTGACCTTTCGTTTCGCCACGACTCAACTTTGTTAACCGTTCCATTTCCATTCCATGCTACCAATGCAAAGTAGCTGCTAGGGCAGTGTCGCAGGCGGCGTCTCCCGCGCAGCCGCACGGGGTTACCCCGGTGATGGGGTGACTGGTGTCCCGGTGGTGATAGCTCGAGAAAGCCGCGCTAGTGGACAGGTACTCGCATCCAAGTTTAAGGTGAGTAGCTGATTTACCGACGCTGACACTGTGTTCTAGTTTGTGCTTGCAAGAGGTGCTCTGGTTGGCGGTGCACTTCTATTCCTCGGACAGGTCTTTATCAATGACTGGGTTTCGCCGTGTTGTGAAGGCCGTGGGTGTGTCGACGTTGGCGCTTCTTTTCTGCGCCAGTTCTTTTGCTGCGACCGTTTCTTCCCGCAAATATTCACGCACGCAAAAGCAGAAGATCGCCGAAAACGCCGGCACACAAAAGCACATCAGTCATGCGCGCCAAAGCAGCGCGGCGCGGCCCGCAGCCGGGCAACGCACTGCGGTGACGCCACGAACGGTGGCAAGCACATCACAGCGGCGTTACGTTGAACGCTTTTATACCAGTTCTTTCGCTGAAGGCCAGGGACTGGGCGATGCGACGGGCGGAGAAGATCTGATTGTGCGTGCCGCCGCCGTCGATGCCCTGGGGAACATGAACGGCACGGTAGTCGCCATTGATCCGGGAAGCGGCCGGGTGCTGGCGATGGTCAATCAGAAGCTGGCGCTCTCGCAAGGCGCGCAGCCGTGCTCGACCTTCAAAGTCGCCGTCGCTCTGGCGGCGCTCAACGAGAACATCGTCAAAAAAGAGACCCCGGTGGCGCTAGGCGGCGGCTGGGAGATTAACATGACCAAAGCCCTGGCGCACTCGAACAACGCTTACTTCGAGGCGGTGGGCCGGCGGCTGGGGTTTGAAAAGGTAAGCCACTACGCACACCAGTTTGGACTTGGCGAACTGGCAGGATGGAATATTCCGGGCGAGCATCTGGGAACCTTCCCCAGGGAAGAACTTTCGGCGAAGCTGGGCGGCGTAGGAAAGATGTGTTCTTTCGGCGAAAGTATCTCCCTGACGCCACTTCAGCTTGGTGCTTTGATTTCGTCCATCGCAAACGGCGGAACGCTCTATTACTTGCAGCATCCGGTCACGCCGGAGGATGTTGCCAACTTCCAGCCAAGGGTAAAACGCTACCTGAATATTGCCACGTTGATTCCCGAGGTGAGCCCGGGGATGGCCGGGGCCGTGCAGTACGGCACCGCCAAGAGCGTGCACCAAAACTTTACCGAGGCTGAGGTCCTGGGCAAGACCGGAACCTGCTCCAAGGATGGCACCCGATTCGGCTGGTTCGCCTCCTATGCGAACACGCAATATGGACGCATCGTGGTGGTGTTCTTCCTCGAAGGCGGACGCTCAACTTTTGGCCCCAAGGCCGCCGAACTTGCCGGCAAGTTCTACCGCAATCTTTATGACCACAACTACTTCGCCGACAACGTGACGGCGCGCAACAGCTACGCGGTCGACCACACGCAGTAGAGCAGGCTGCTGAAAAACTCACATCAGTGTTCGTGCTGAGGTCGCGCTGATTTGCGCCTGGGATCTGCTTTGCTTTCAGCACGAGCAGACAGCCGATTCCTTCGCTCCTCCGTCCCAACAAGCCAACAGAGGGCTTGTCGGGGACCCCGGCTTCGCTCAAGGATGCACCTTCAGAAAACAGTTTTTCAGCAGCCTGCCAGAACGGAAGGATGGGTCTTACTTGGACGCCGGGGCACCGGGGGTCTGAGCCTCGAGCGCCTTGATTGCGGCCTCGATCGGTACCCGGTGACGCATATCATTCTGGGTGACTAACTTAGCCTTGAGCCAGTCGATGGTCGCATTGCGGGAGACGAACGGCGTGTCGGGGTCGATGCCGCTGATTCGCAATTCGCCATTCTGGTCGTGCAGTTCGAAAGCGACATTTCTCACCACCGGCGGCATCGGCGTGTACCCGGCTCCGTCCTCGTATCGACCGATGACGGTATAGGCCACACTTAACTGGGCGGTTGGGACATGAGTCTCGATGAGCTGATATCGCAAGACAACGAAGAAGGAGACGAAATCCGGGTTCTCGCGGAATATCGTAAGATTTCGCATGTGGTCCCAGCCCTCGGGACTGAGGCGAGCACCCTGAAAGTCGAGCCGGCAGTAGGCGGATACCACCCGCCGTTGCTCGATCGCCAACTGTTCAAAGTTACGGATCTTCAGCGCCAGCAGCGGCAGCGAAACGGCCAAAACAAGACAACACACTAAGACGCGACGCATGGCAGACTCCCGGCAAAAGAGTACACCGAAACCAGACGCAAGTGAACCGCAACCTGCACCCCAACAGCCGCCCGCGTTTCTCTCGATTCGGCCAACGCCATAGGCCACGCCCAACAGAATGGGCATGATTCTTTTCGCTTAAAGGCGAAGCCCCTCAGCTCAATGGGCAAGCTGGTTCCATGAGCCGCGTCCACGGGCAGTAGGCGTATCGCCGGCGATGAGACCGTCCTTGAGGTGGATGGCGCGGTGCGCGTACTCGGCGATGTCGTGTTCGTGCGTGACCAGGACAATCGTGTTGCCGCGCTGATGGAGGTCGTCGAACAAGGCCATGATTTCGTTTCCGGTCTGCGAATCCAGGTTTCCCGTGGGTTCGTCGGCAAGCAGGATCGAGGGAGAGTTCACCAGTGCCCGTGCGATGGCAACGCGTTGCCGCTGGCCGCCGGAGAGTTCGCTTGGCTTGTGATGCGTGCGATGTCCCATGCCGACCTGGGTCAGCGCTTCGCGAGCGCGCTCGACGCGCTGCGCGGCGGAGACGCCGGCATAAATCAAGGGCAGTTCCACGTTGTGCAGGGCCGTAGCTCGCGCCAGCAGGTTGAAGGTCTGGAAGACAAATCCGATTTCTTTATTGCGGATGCGGGCCAGCTCATCGTCATTCAGTTCACTGACCAGTTTTCCATTCAGCCAGTACCGGCCTTGCGTGGGCGTATCAAGACATCCGACCAGATTCATGAGCGTGGACTTGCCGGATCCGGAAGGGCCCATGATGGCAACATACTCATTTCGGTGGATGGCGAGATTGACGCCGCGCAGTGCCTGAACCTGCTGCTCCGAACCCATATCGTAGGTCTTCCACAGATCCTGGGTACAAATCATGGACGAATTGGGAGAGCTATTGTGCGACTCCATCATGCCGGCAACTTCAGTCGCCATCTTAAGTTTCTCCTCCATCCCGGCGATGCAGGGAATTGCCTGCGCCGGGAACATCGCACCGTGGCCTTACGAGTTGTCGCCCGCGTGCTTCGGGGTGCTGTTATCGATCTTCACGCTGGCGCCGTTGCGCAGCGTACGCAGCACCTTGTAGCTGCCGGTTACGATCTCGTCGCCTTCTTTCAAACCGTCCAGAATTTCGATGTCGGTCGTGCCCGTAATTCCAGTGTTGATGGGGATGAAAACCGCTTTCTTCTGGCGAATGACGAACATTCCCTGGACTTCTTCTTTTGCCTTGCTCTGGTCCTGGGCCGTACTGGCTGCTTCCACGGATGACTTGCCGCCGCGCCGAATTTCAAGCTCACTCCGCTGCCGGATGGTGAGTGCCTGAATGGGAACGACCAGCGCAGCCTCTCGCGTTGCGGTGGTGATTTTTGCCGTAGCCGACAAACCCGGGCGCAGATTCTCCGGCGGATTCTCCAGCGTCACCGTGACCTTGAAGTCCCTGGCTTCCTGGGAACCGGTGGTCGACTGCGCGGTGGAGAGGCCGCTGGTGCGGAGAATCGCGTTTTCACCGATCTCCGTGACCACGCCTCTGAACTTTTTTCTCGGGAACGCGTCGATGGTTATTTCGGACGGCTGTCCAAGTTTGACGTTCACAATGTCGGTTTCGTCTACTTTGACTTCGGCTGTGATCACGGAATTATCAGCCAGCGTCATCAGCGTGCTGCCCGGTGTGTTCTGGATTCCAATGACCACCGTCTCGCCTTCGCGTACCGGCAGGTTGGTAATCACCCCGCTGAAGGGCGCGCGGTACTCGGTTTTGTCGAGCACGTCGGCTGCATGGCGCAGGGTGGCGATGTTTTGAGTCACGTGCTTAGCGGCAGATTCGGCTTGAGCCTTTGCCTGCCGCACCTTCGTCTGGGCCGACACCAGGCTTGCGTTGGCGGAGTCGTAGGCGGCCTTCTTGGTGTCGTAGTCTTGCTTGGCAATCAGCTGTTCCCGGTAAAGCTCTTGCGCCCGTTCCCAGTCCAACCGGCCGTGTTCCTGATCCGACTTGGCCCGTTCGAAATCGGCTTGGGAGGCGTTGAGGTTGGCCAACGCGGCTTCGTAATCGGTTTTGGATGCGGCCAGCGCGGCTTGGCTTGCTTGCACGTCGGAGTCAGGTTGCACGTTTTCAATCTGGGCCAGCATCTGACCCTTGTGCACGCGATCGCCTTCCTTGACGAAAAGCTTGATGATCTTGCCGAATGCGTTGGCGTCGATATTGACGTAGTTCTTGGGCCTGATCTCACCGGAGGCAGTGACTGCTGCGGAAATCGCGGCGCGCTGTACTCGTCCCGTCTGTACCTTGACTACGCCCTTGCGACTCTGGACGACGCTGAAAACTACGATCATCACGACTGCGGCAAGGCCAGCTATCGCCACAAGCACTTTGGTCCGAGTCTTCATTCATCCTCGAGGGCGTTTTCAGAAGATGCGCATCCCGGAGCTTCAACCTTCACTCGATATACCTTCCGCGAACCTGGCAAAAAACAACCTATTTGTTAAGCCTCTATCCAGCCCGCTGCAGACAATTTTCTCCGTATGCTTATTATACCTGTGACCGCCGCTGGATCTGCCCCCTGAATAGCTGGATCGGCTCTCCGCCTGCTTGCGCCGCCTATGCCAAATCCTTAGAATCGCATTAGTTCCGATTCTCAGGAGTTGGTGTGTTTACACGGTGTCTTAGTTCGCGATGGCTGTTTCCGGTGCTTTTGTCTTGCCTGCTGATTGCTTCCGCCTTGGCGCAGGAGACGAAACCCGGGCCCGCCACAACCTCGCCCGACACCGCGGCTTCAGGCGCGGCGAGTTCCAAGCCGAGCGATAAGGACGCCGCCAAGAAGGCCAAAGAAGCGCAACGGCAACGACTGAAGGAATTGCAGGGGCCGTACAAGAAATGGCTCAACGAAGATGTCCGCTGGATCATCAGTCCGGAGGAAGAGTCGGCCTTTAAGCAGCTTGCAACCGACGAAGAGCGCGACCAGTTCATCGAGCAATTCTGGCAGCGCCGCAAGCCTAATCCTGATTCGGAAGAAAACGAGTTCAAGGACGAGCACTACCGCCGCATCGCCTATGCCAACGAGCACTTCGCCGCCGGAATGCCGGGTTGGCGGACTGACCGCGGCCGCATCTACATCGTCTGGGGGCCTGCGGACGAGATTGATTCTCACCCCGCCGGGGGCAATTATCAGCGCGACATCTCGGAAGGCGGCGGTTCCACTTCGACGTATCCCTTCGAGCGCTGGCGCTATCGTTACCTGGAAGGCGTCGGGCAGGAAGTCACGATCGAGTTTGTGGACAGTTGCATGTGTAACGATTACCACATCTCGGTGGACCCCAATGAGAAGGATGCCCTGCTGCACACGCCGGGCGCCGGACTCACCATGTACGAACAAATGGGTATGGCCAGCAAGGTCGACCGCCTGACCTCTACCAACCCGCTGAATCCGTCGAATCCGATGGGCGCGAATGGGACGGGCAGTCAGTTTGACAAGCTTGAGCGTTTGGCCAAGCTGACGGCGCCTCCTCCGGTCAAGTTCAAGGATTTGCAGGAAGACGTTACTCACCGCATTGCCTACAACCTCGTGCCGTTTAACGTGCGAGTCGATTACGCTCGCATCACAAGCGACGCGGTGCTGACGCCGATCACTATCCAGATCAGGAACAAGGACATTACGTTTGTCGGCAAGCAAGGCATCCAGCGGGGCTCGGTAAACATTTTCGGCAGGCTCAGCACCCTGACCGGACGGGTCACCAAGACCTTTGAAGACACAGTTGCGTTAGATGTGCCAACTGAACTGCTGGCGAATACGCTCGAACATGTGTCCGTCTACTGGCAGGCTCCGACGTTGCGTCCGGGGCGCTACCGGCTCGACGTGATTGTGAAAGACGTGAATGGCGACCGCAAAGGGAGCTGGAGCAAAGGGCTGCTGGTGCCGGAGTATGCCGAGGACAAGCTGGCGTCCTCTTCGCTGATATTGGCTGATTTGATGGAGAAAGCGGATACCAAGAGCGCCGGCAGCGGACGTTTCGTCATCGGGAATACGAAGGTTCGTCCCAGCGTCGATACCTCCGACGGCAAACCGGCCAGCTTCAAGCGCGACCAGCGGCTGAATCTCTGGATGCAGGTCTATAACCTGGCGATCGATGAGAAAACCAAGAAGCCCTCGGCCACCATTGCCTACGACATCATCAATGCGCAGACCAACCAGTCCGTGTTGCACACCGAGGAAAAGACGGAAGATATGGGCAACAACGTGGGCGAGCAGCTAACCCTTCAGAAGTCGATGGCACTCAACAAACTTGACCCCGGCCTCTATCGCTTCCAGGTCAAGATTGACGACAACGTCAACAAACAGTCTATAACCCCGTCGGCGAGGTTTGCCGTCGAGTAACTGGTGCCATTTCCAATGAATCAAGGAGCTCCGGGCAAAAACCGCACCCGGAGCTTAACTCTTACGAGCAGGCTGCGCCGCAGGAGTTTTCGTCGTAGCCTAATGTGTCCATACTAGAGGGAGTTTTCTGATCGGTTTTTTCCGGGGTGGCAGTCGCCGGGGCCGGGGTCGTCTGCTGTTCCGTGGCTGGGGGCACGTTGGCTTCCGATTGTGTAACGGAAGTCTGTGTATCAGACCCTTGCGGGTTGGTGTTGGATGTCGTTTGAGCCTGCAACCCTAAGCCCATGCCAAGGACGAAGATCGTCCCCAACGCAAAAATACGAATGGCTTTCATCGTACTGGTTCTACCTCCAGAGAATTCGATGAAGGATTGTCAGACAGGGTTGCTGCCAGCCCAACGCCGGGTTTCAAAATTGGGCGCAGGTCACCGCGGGATGACCGTTGCCTTGTCCGGCGCTACGTTGACCCGTCCTCTAGCGCGTGTTAAGGTACAAAGTTCTACAGCTCAAGAAATTTTACGTATGAAGGTTTTCCATGGCTCTCAGCTCTGAGGTCGCATCCGTCCGCAAAACGGCCGTGCATCGGCAGATGGGCGCGAAGATGGTCGAGTTTAACGGTTGGGACATGCCGGTCGAGTATCCCAAAGCCGGCGGACTCGTGGCCGAGCACCTGGCGGTTCGCAGCAGCGTAGGCATCTTTGACGTCAGTCACATGGGCGACATCCGGGTTGCCGGTCCCGACGCGTTGCCGGCAATTCAGAAGATGACCATGAACGACGCCTCCCGGCTGGTGGATGGACAGGCGCAGTACTCGGCCTTGTTGTATCCGGAGGGGACGTTCGTCGACGACGTGATCGTCCACCGCATGGGCGAAAACGACTTTCTGCTGGTCATCAACGCCGGCAACAATGCCAAGGATTACGAGTGGGTGCGGCGGCAGGCAAAAGGGTTCAACTGCGCCGTCGATAACCTGAGCGACAACTTCACGCAGATCGCCATCCAGGGCCCGAACGCCGTCAAGGTTTTGCAGAAGCTGACCAACGCGGATCTTTCCAAGGTAAAGTTTTACTGGTTCACCTACGGGACGGTGTGCGGCCTTCCGAACGTGCTGATTGCACGCACCGGCTACACCGCTGAAGACGGCTTCGAGATTTACATTCCTTCCGACGCCGCGACCAGCACCCGGGTGTGGAACGAAATTCTTGAGGCGGGCAAGGAATTCAACCTGCTGGCCTGCGGACTCGGGGCGCGCAACACGCTGCGGTTGGAAGGCGCGCTTTCGCTCTACGGGCACGAAATCTCCGATAGCATTACCGCCTGGGAGGCTCGGCTGGATCGCTTCCTGAAGATGGAAAAAGGCGAATTCACCGGACGCACAGCACTTGAAAAGCAGCGCGGGGAAGGTCTCAAACGCATGCTGGTCGGGTTGGAACCGGTCGAGCGCGGCATTCCGCGCGACGGCTACAAGGTATTCGATCTGGCGGGCGGCGAGATCGGTTTTGTCACCAGCGGTTCGCCCGCGCCGTTTCTCAAGAAGAACGTGGCGCTCGCCTATGTTCCGGTCGCGATGTCGGCCCCCGGTAGCGAGGTAGCGGTGGAGATCCGCGGGCAAAAGGTGAAGTGCAAGGTCATTCCAACCCCGTTTTATAAGCGCCCGAAGGCGGAGAGCAAAAAGACTTAGCGCGTGGTCTTGTTCGTTCGCGGCACGAGTTTTAAGTTTCAGGATGTCATCCTGAGCGAAGCCAAGGATCTATGAATTATGAATCAAATACATAGATTCTTCGCTCGCGACGCTCGCTCAGAATGACACTGCAAAAGTTATTGTGGGAAGTTCCAGGAGATAGCAAGCTGCGGGAAAACGCGCCGAAGCAAGAAGCGGAGCGCAATCCGGCGCTTGATCGGGATAGATGCATTGAGGGCTTGCGCCCTGTTGTACACGCCATTTTGAGGGAGAAACCAGGCATGGCTTACCCAGCCGATTTCAAGTACACAAAAGAGCACGAGTGGATCAAGGTCGACGGCAGTGCAGCCACGGTTGGCATTACCGATCATGCCCAGAATTCGCTGGGCGACATCGTGTTCGTCGAACTTCCCAAGGTGGGAACAGAGATTGAGCAAGGCAAGACGTTTGGCACGGTCGAGTCGGTGAAGGCCGTCTCTGATCTTTACGCTCCCGTCAGCGGCGCCGTGACGGCGATCAACGACGAACTCGCCACCGCGCCGGAAAAGGTCAACCAGGACGCGCATACGGCTTGGATGATTAAGATCGCGATCAAAGACCCCGCCGAGTTGCGTGCATTGCTGTCGAGCGCCGATTACGAGAAGTTCGTCGCCGAAGAGCACTGATTCGTGTCGGGATTCTCCGGCCGGATGCCGCAAGCGCATCCGGTGAGGCAGTTGTCCTGAAGCCGGACGAGAAAGCCGAATTCGGATTTTTCCGCGGCGCGGTCGGGTGAAGGACGCAAAAAACAATCGGAATTGGCGTGCAGGTCGTGTACAGCCAATTCTTTTCCGGCGGCGAACGGATCTCGCCATCGGGCTTCGGCAAGCGCGCTGGTTGGGCTGGTCGGAGCAGCGGTGGCGGCCGTGCTCAGGCGCCGAGATGGATGGCAGATTTCAATGCGCTATCTTCCAAACTCCAAAGATGATCGCGAACTGATGCTGCGCGCGGTCGGCGCGCGCTCGATCGATGAGCTGTTCGCGCCAATACCAGAGGAATTCCGCCTCAAGCGCGACCTGAAGATTCCGCCGCAGATGTCGGAATCGGAAATCGTCGAGTGGTTCCGCGCCCGGGCAGCGGAGACCGGTCATGGCTACGCCATGTTCCTCGGGGCCGGCGCCTATAACCACTACCGGCCGGTCGTAATCGACGCGCTGATTTCACGCGGCGAGTTCTTCACGGCTTACACACCGTATCAGCCGGAAATCGCGCAGGGAACGCTGCAGGCGATCTTCGAGTTCCAGACCATGATCTGCGAACTGACCGGCATGGAAGTCGCCAACGCCTCCATGTACGACGGGTCGACCGCCTCGGCCGAGGCGCTGATGATGGCGTTGCGAGTGACCGGCCGCGGCTCGTCGCTGGTGGCGCGCAGCGTGCATCCGGAATACCGCGAGGTGATCCGCACCTATGCCCGGTACCAGGGCCTGCCGGTCCAAGAGGTCGGCTTCGGCGACAACGGGCGCGTCGATTTGGCCGCTCTGAAGAAGGCGCTCACGCCGGAGACAGCGTGCCTCCTGATTCAGTCGCCTAATTTTTTCGGCACCATCGAAGATGTCGCCGAGTTGGCTGAGATAGTCCATAAGAACGGATCGCTGCTGGTGGTCTCGATCGCCGAGGCGCTTTCGCTGGGCGTGGTAAAGCCGCCGGTAGAGGCCGACATCGTCGCCATGGAGGCGCAATCGTTCGGCATTCCGCTGGGCTTCGGCGGCCCCTATGCCGGCGTCATCGGCACCAAGGAGCGCTTTGTGCGTCAGATTCCTGGCCGCCTCGTCGGCGAAACCCGCGACAAGAACGGCAAACGCGGATTCGTGCTGACGCTTTCCACCCGCGAGCAGCACATCCGGCGTGAAAAAGCGACCTCCAACATCTGCACCAACCAGGCGCTGGTCGCGCTGATGGCGAACATTTTCATGAGCATTTATGGCCGCGAGGGGATTAAGGAGCTGGCCAAACAAAACCTTGCCAAGGCCGCCTATGCCCGTCAGCAGTTTGCCAAGAGCGGCAAGATTCTTTTCGAGGGCGCGCCGCGTTTCAATGAATTCGTCGTACAGACCAAAGAGGATCCCTACGTTATTTCCCACCGGTTGGCCGATAAGAAAATCATTGCCGGTTTTCCGCTCATCAAGTTTTACCCCGAGCTGGGCAATGCCGCCGTCTGGTGCTGCACGGAGCTGAATACGCGAGCGCAAATCGATCTCGCCAGCGGGGAGGTGCGCTAATGGGAAACGACAAGATCACCAAAGCTACTACGCACATCAGCCAGAATGAAGGACTGATCTTCGAGAAGTCGTCGCCGGGGAAAAAAGCCTATCGCCTGGCGCCACTCGACGTTCCTGAAGTCGATGAAAAGCAGTTGCTCGGTAAGGCCGCGCGCCAGGATCTCGGCAATCTGCCGGAGGTGAGCGAAGTGGAAGTGATTCGCCACTTCACCCGCATGTCCACCTGGAATTACGCGGTCGACCACGGTATGTATCCGCTGGGCTCCTGCACCATGAAATATAACCCGCGAGTGAATGAGTTCGTCTCGCGGCTTGACGGACTGGCCAACGCGCATCCCTATCAACCGGAGAAGGCCTCGCAAGGCGCGTTGCGAATTCTGAAGGCGCTCTCCGAGCAACTCATCGAGATCACCGGCATGGACGCCATCACGCTGCAGCCCGCGGCAGGGGCGCATGGCGAGCTTACCGGCATTCTACTGGTGCGCGCCTGTCTGGAGTCGAGGGGAGACGCGCGCAAGAAGATCCTTATCCCCGATTCGGCGCACGGCACCAACCCCGCGACTGCAGCCATGGTGGGTTACCAGGTGGAAAACTTACGGTCGAACCCGCAGGGCGAAGTTGAGCTTTCGGCGCTTGAGGCGCAGATGAACCAGGATGTAGCCGGGCTGATGCTGACGAATCCGAACACGCTCGGCGTCTTCGATCGGCAGATCGGCAAGATCGCGGAGATCGTGCACGCCAAAGGCGGCTTGCTTTACATGGACGGCGCCAACATGAACGCCTTGGTCGGCAAGACGCGCCCCGGCGACTTCGGCGTCGACGTGATGCACCTGAACCTGCACAAGACTTTCTCGACCCCACACGGCGGAGGCGGCCCGGGTTCCGGGCCAGTGGCCTGCAAGAAGTTTATGGAACCCTTTCTGCCGGTTCCGGTGGTCGTCGAGCGCGCGGATGGCACGCTTGGCTTCGAGTACAACCGCCCGCAATCCATCGGACGGGTGCGCATGTTCTACGGCAACTTCGGCATGCTGGTGCGAGCGCTGGCCTACATCATGGCCAACGGTCCCGACGGCCTGCGGCAGACCACCGAAGACGCCGTGCTCAACGCGAACTACATCCGCAAGCAGCTGGAATCCAGCTACGATCTGCCTTACAAAACGCCGAGCATGCACGAAGTGGTGTTCAGCGATAAGCTGCAACAGCAGTACGGCGTCAAGACCGGAGACATTGCCAAGCGCCTCATCGACTACGGCTTCCATCCATATACGGTGTCGTTCCCGATGGTAGTGCACGGCGCGCTGATGATCGAGCCGACCGAAAGCGAATCGAAAGAGGAACTCGACTCTTTCATCGACGCCATGAAGGCGATCGCGGAGGAATGCGAGAAAGAACCACAGACGGTGCTGGATGCGCCGCACAATACGCGCGTCTCGCGCTTCGACGAGGTGACGGCGGCCCGCAAGCCAGTGCTGCGCTGGAAACCACGTCAGGCAAAAACGGCGGCGGAATAGATCGCAAATGCAAGCGTAGGCACGGGGCTGGGCTGAGGCGATAACTCCGCACTAGGGCGGTTCCCCAATATAATGGCAAGCGAAGTCGTGCCACCTTTTGTTTCAAAAAACGAAGACAAAGGGTGGCTCCACTCCGCGCCCGAACAGCTTCTTGCTTATCGAGTGTACTGTCGGGCACGCAGCTTGGCTGCTCCGGCGACCAGCGCTCGGCGCTCCGGTCGCCATGACATAACATTGGAAATTTAGATAGACAGCCAGGGAATTGCACCAACCGGCTGCTGAAAAACTCACATCAGTGTCATCCTGAGGTCGCGCCGATTTTGCGCTTGGGATCTGCTTTGCTTTCAGCATGCACAAACAGTAGATCCTTCGCCGCGCTCAGGATGACACTCCGAGATATTTCTTGTTTCCGCTCTAGAAGCTGACCCTTCGCACGGCCTTATTGCCCGCGTCATCGATATATAAGGTTCCTGAAGCATCGAAGGTCAGGCCATTAGGAACGTTGAGTTCAGCGCCGGTGGCCGAACCGCCGTCGCCGCTGAAGCCTGCCGTGCCATTGCCGACCACGGTCGAGATCGTGCCGCCGGAGACTTTGCGAATGACGTTGTTGCCCGTATCGGCGATGTAGAAGTTTCCAGAGGAGTCGACCGCCACGGCCTGCGGATTATTCAGCAGCGCGCTTGTGGCTGCGCCGCCATTGGTGCAGGTGGTGATCCGGGTTTGGCACCCGCCTCCGGCCACGTAGCTTCCGGCCACGGTGGTAATGTTGCCGCCCGAAACCTCGCGGACCACAAAGTCGGCCTGGTCAGCAATGTAGAGGTTCCCGGAGGAGTCCAGCGCGATACCCGCAGGCGAATTGAACGTGGCACTGGTGGCTGGTCCGCCATCGCCACAGGTGGTAGCGGTAGGAGTATTAGAGATTTGGCACTGGACTCCGGTTCCCGCCACGGTAGTAATCACGCCAGTCGAGAGCACGAGTTTGCGGATAACGTTGTTTCCGGTGTCGGCGATGTAAAGGTTTCCGGAAGAATCGAGCGCCACGGCCAGAGGACCTTTTAGTTGTGCGCTTGTGGCGGCGAGGCCATCACCTGTATACCCGGGCGTGCAACCGACCGACGGCACCGCTGTGCCTGCAATCGTAGAGATCGTGCCGTTAGAGATCCCGTTTGAACCGGGCGTAACCTTACGAATGCAGTTATTTCCCGTGTCGGCGATGTAGAGGTTTCCGGCGGAATCGAGAGCTATACCCTGCGGAAAATTCAGTTGGGCGCTTGTGGCTGCGCTGCCATCTCCGCTAAATCCGTTTGAATTGAGGGTGCCGACCACTGAGGTGAGCAAACCCGTGGAGGTGGCCACTTCGCGGATGACATGATCCCCGGAGTCGGCGATGTAGAGATTCCGCGAGGAATCAACGGCGAGCCCTCGCGGGTTGCTCAAATTACCCACTGTGGCGGTTATCGAGTGGATGCCGCCTGACGATCCGCAGCCCAGCAACAGCAAACCAGCAACCAGAGCAACGCCAAGGTTGAGGTAAGAAACAATTGGCAGCCTCCGCACAAGCCGGGAAAGGCTGGAAAACTCCATGACGACCTCCTGGAAGAGGTAATTTAACTGGTGACGCTATCTGTTCCAGAGACTTCCAGCATACACTACGGGGCTCGCCTTCTGACTCGGATGCCACGGGTTCCGCGTAGCCAAGAAACTCCTTTGAGACAGTCCGCGCAGCCCGGTTGGCTGTGCCGCATCTGGCAGTAAGCTCTCTTGGCTGCTCGGCACTAACCTGGGATAGTTTCCTCGGCTAGAGCAATTTAACGAAAGGTGTTGTGGTCAAAGCGGATCTATGTCCCACATCTGCGAACCACGGCAGATAAGGGGCACCGGCAGAGACAGGTTACAACGATTCAGGGAGGGTCTTGAACATCTTGACCACCGGCAATCCGACTCCGTTCGGAAGCGGCACTTCAAAGCGCTCGCCCGCCTGGAAGCCGTAGCGCGCATAGAGACGCTCGCCCGTCAGGGTGGCCGTCAGCTCAAGGCGAGTGAAGCCGCGCGCCTTCGAAGCCGCTTCACACGCATCCAGCAGCCTGGCGCCGAGGCCGCGCCGTGCGTGTGAGGGATGAACGAAGAATGCGCGTATCTTTGCCGGTTCGCGCAGTGGGTCAAGCTCAGTATCGTCTTTGGCGGGGGTGTGGTCGCTGCCGAACGGAGTGCGCCGCTTGCTCCAGCCTCCGCAGGCAACGATTGTCGAGTGTTCTTCTATAACGAAGTAGGTTCCATCGCGGATCAGCTGCCGGTCGACGCCGAACACCGTTCCCAGAGCACCCTCCATCTGCTCGTGCGTGTAGTCGCCATGCTGCAACACCCGCACCGATTCGGGGATGAGACGCTCCAACGCCGGGACGTCTTCCAGAACGGCTTGTCTCAGGGAAATCGTCATCGATCAGCCCGGCTGCGGCCTCCCGGCAAGTGGCGCTCAGGCCGGCATGAAGCTACTCTAGGCGCCGTGATTCTTCTTCCAGTTCTTCATCGCCTTCTTTTGCGATTTTTGCCCCTTTTTGTTCGCCTTCTTCTGTCGCTTCAAGGTCTTCTTGTATGACTTTTGCGATTTATTCTGCGCCTTGTGGTGCGCGGGCGAGTCAGCATGGGCGGCGGGAGGAACGGAAAGCGCCAGACTGAAAAGGATCAAGAGAATACAAGCTGTAAATTTCTTCACATGCTCTCCACTAAACAGGCTCTTCTGCCCCAACCCGCGCAACTGCAGCGCGCGCCGGAAGCTCTTGCGAAATTCTACAACGAGAGCCGCCGGCTGAAGAAACAATCCCGCCGCATCGGATGACAGAAAAGGTTCCGGGCAATCCAAAGCCGGTATGCCCAGTGGCCGAAGCCAGTGCCCTTAGGAGTCATGCTGAGCGTAGCGAAGCTCGCCCAGCATGACACCCTAAACGCTTCTTGCACGAACTTCCGGGGAACTCCTCTATCAGAGTTTAGCCAAAGGCATTGCTACAACGCGTATTTGCCCGCCTCAAGAGTTCTGGACGCAACCTGTTCCTGCAGGGCGATAACGTTGGCAGGCTCATGCTTTGCGAGCCGCCGCAGGATCGCCATTTGCGTGCGCAGCATGTCGCCTTCAGCCACGTCGGCCAGAACCTTTCGGGCCGCGGCCTCGATGCGCGGCATGGCTCCGGAAAAGTAAATCTGCGTCATAGCCGCCGACGCTGAGGGTTCGGGGGCGGCAATCTTCAGGGCGCGCACCAGGGCGCTGTCCATGGCGTAACATTCGATAACCATGTCGGCGATGGCAGCCATCACTTCCTGATGGTCGGCCATCTTGTCCATGTACTTCTGCGAGGCTGCGCCGGCTACGAACAGGCACATCCTCTTGGCGTTGGCCAGCAATGCGCGCTCGGCTGCCAGCGGACCTTCGGCGTAGTCTGCATTTGAGCCGCTCATCACGTCGTCCATCAGCTTCTTGATGGCAGGAAGCAGAGGAAGCTGTCCGCTCATGGCACGCTTGAGCAGCCAGCCGGTGATGATGAGGCGATTGATTTCGTTGGTGCCTTCGAAGATGCGGTTGACACGCGAGTCGCGATAGGCGCGTTCGGCGGGATACTCCTCGACAAAACCGTAGCCGCCATAGATCTGCATGGTCTCGTCGACGATGAAATCGAGCATCTCCGAGCACCAAACCTTGATGACGGAGCACTCGACAGCGTACTCCTCGATGGCGCGGCGAATCTCCGCTGCGCCGTTGGCGGAGTGCTTGTCGATCTGGCCGAGAGCGCCATCCATCATGCCGACGGTGCGGTAAATCATCGACTCACCAACGTAGATCTGAGTGGCCATCTGCGCTACCTTTTCGCGCACCAATCCGAAGTCGGCGATGGTCTTCTGGAAAGCCTTGCGCTCTTTGGCCCATCCGACGGCGTTTTGCAGGCTGGCGCGCGCGCCTCCCACACAGGCGGCGCCCAGTTTGAAGCGTCCGACGTTGAGGATGTTGAAGGCGATGATGTGTCCGCGGCCCACTTCGCCCAGAACGTTCTCCACCGGAACCTGGCAGTCGTTGAGGATGAGCGGGCAAGTGCTGGAGCCACGAATGCCAAGCTTGTGCTCTTCCGCGCCCGGCGTGATCCCCGGGAATGTGCGCTCGATAATGAACGCGGTGAATTTCTCGCCGTCGACTTTGGCAAACACGATGAACAGGTCGGCGAAGCCGGCGTTGGTGATCCACATCTTCTCGCCATTCAGCAGGTAATGGCTTCCATCGGGCGAGAGCACGGCGCGGGTGCGGGAATTCAGGGCATCGGAGCCGCTGGAGCTCTCGGACAGCGCATAGGCGCCGATCCATTCGCCGCTGGCCAACTTGGGCAGATACTTCCGCTTCTGCTCGTCGGTGCCGAAATAGACGATGGGCAGAGTGCCGATGCCGGCGTGCGCGCCCCAGGTAACGCTGAAGCTGGCCGACTTGGAAGTGCGGTCGGCAATAATGGCCGACGAAACTTTGTCCATGTCCGAGCCACCGTACTCCTCGGGCACATCAACCGAAGTGAGGCCAAGGTCGCTGGCCTTCTTCAACAGCTCGCGGCAAAGCGCGTAGTCCTTCTTTTCGATCTTGCCGGCCACGGGCATGATCTCGTTGTCCGCGAACTCTTCCGCGGTCTGCGCGATGAGCCGGTGCTGGTCGTCAAAGTCTTCAGGGGTGAAGACCTCGTCCGGACGAGGTTCAGAGATCAGAAAAATTCCGCCGGAAATTCTGGCTGGAGTGGTTGGGGAAACTGTAGTAGCCATGCATATCCCTTTCAGAAAACGCGCAAACCGCGATGTGTTTCAGTTCCACATCTGCTCACTAGGGCCGATGTGGGGCACCTTCCATTAATCTCAACCGCGAAGGGCACGCACGAGCGCCCGCCATTCACAAATTGTTAGATTCTATTTTCCAGAGGTGCGATGTTGAAATTCATCACAATCGTCTGAGCAAAAAGCAGATCCTTCGCTGCGCTCAGGATGACACCTCGGAGAGTATTTTTTCCGCAGCCTTAGCCGAGCCCATCAAAAAACTTATGCAACCAGTGCTAGGCGATGCTCTCGAACACGCCTGCCGCACCCATGCCGCCGCCCACGCACATGGTTACCAGACCGTAGCGACCCGCAACGCCGGCGGATTTTTGCCGTTCAAGTTGGCGCAGAATGGTGGCCGTGAGCTTGGCGCCGGTGCAGCCCAAAGGGTGTCCGAGCGCGATGGCTCCGCCGTTGACGTTGACCTTGGCGGAATCGAGTTCCGCCTCCTTGATCACAGCCAACGACTGCGCAGCGAATGCCTCGTTCAGCTCGATGCAAGCTATATCGGAAAGCGACAGTCCGGCCATCTTGAGCGCCTTGGGGATGGCATACACAGGCCCAAGACCCATTTCTTCCGGCTTGCACCCCGCCGTGGCGAAGGCCACGAAGCGGGCCAGCGGCTTGATGCCGAGTTGACGAGCTTTTTCCGCCGACATTACGAGGGCGATTGCCGCTCCATCGGACATTTGCGAGGAGTTGCCGGCCGTGACCGTTCCCTTGGCGTGGAAGGCGGGCCTCAGCGCGGCCAGAGCTTGCAGCGTGGTGTCAGCACGCGGGCCTTCGTCGACTTGGAAGACAATCTGCTCGGTCGCCAACTTCAGAGCCGTGGCACCGCGTCCACCGCCGCCGAAAGCCGGAGTGGCGAACGTAACGGGTACCGGCACAATCTCGTCGTTGAAGTTGCCTGCGGCAATCGCTCGCAGAGCCTTCTGATGGCTTTGGTAGCTGAATTCGTCAGCCTGCTCGCGCGTAATGCCGTAGCGGTTGGCGACCCGTTCGGCGGTGAGGCCCATCGAGAGATAGGCGTCCGGGTAGTTCGCCACCAGCCATGGATTGGCCGAGACCTTGTGGCCGCCCATGGGAATCATCGACATGGACTCCGTGCCACCGGCAATGATGGCCTCAGCCCCGCCCGCCATAATGCGTTCGGCGGCCATGGCAATGGCCTGCAAGCCGGAGGAGCAGAAGCGGTTGATGGTCATTGCCGAGGTTTCGACCGGAAGCCCGGCACGAAGCGAGGCGATGCGGGCAACGTTTAGTCCCTGCTCGGCTTCCGGCATGGCGCAGCCGAGAATCACGTCTTCGATCTCGCGCGTCTCCATCTGCGGCACTCTTGCGAGTGCACCCTTGATGGCGATGGCGGCAAGATCGTCTGGACGGGTGGCACGCAGCGTACCTTTGTAGGCTCGGCCAACAGCGGTGCGGACACAAGATGCAATTACCACTTCACGCATGTTTTAGTTTCCACAATTCGATTTGTAAAACCATGCCCTCGACACGACCAACATCTTTATTTTGTCCAGAAACGGTTGCATAAATGCGCTTTTGGAAGAAGCAGCAAATCCCTCGGGGGCTAAAGCCCGCGCTATTATTCGTCCTGGACGGCGCGGCCAAAGCCGCGCCCCTTCAAGCCGAGTTATTAAAACAGGCTTGTACTCCAGTTCCGCATCACTTTTCCGGTCTTCAGTTCCGCATCACTTTTCCGGTCTTCAGTTCCGCATCACTTTCCCGGTCTTCAGTTCCGCATTACCTTGCCGGTCTTCAGCGTGTAAGCAATGCGCTCCATCGTCTTCTTCTCTCCGCAGAGCCCTTTGAAGTGCTCGCGCTCCAGGTCCAGCAGGTACTGCTCGCTGACCGGCGTTCCTGGAGAGACGGCGCCGCCACAGAGCACTTCCGCGATCCTGTTGGCAATCTTCACTTCGTGATCGCTGATGTAATCTCCCTGGCGCATCAGATGCGCGCCCAGCTTCAAAGTCGCAAGCAGGTTCTCGCCCGGCGCCGCCAGGTCTGTACGAGGAATCGGCGGCTTGTAGCCCGCTCTCACCATCTGCAGCGCACGTGTTTTGGCGTCGCAGAGAATGCGGTCGCGGTTCATCGAGATAGCATCGCAGGGCACGAGAAAGCCGAGGGAACGCGCTTCCGCCGCCGAGGTGGAGACCTTCGCCATGGCTATGGTTTCGAAGGTGCGCCTGATGCTCTCCACGACCTCGACTGAGTCTCCGCGCCCTTCGGGGCGAACGGCTGCTGAGGCGTCGAGCGCCCGCAGCAGCATTTCCTTGCAACCGCCACCGGCGGGCAGCAGACCAACCCCGCTTTCCACCAGTCCCATGTAGAGTTCGGCGTGGGCTTGGCGAACCGGAGCATGCAGGGCGATTTCGCAGCCGCCGCCGAGCGTGAGGTTGAACGGCGCAATCACCACGGGCTTGGGCGAAAACTTGATTGCCTGCGTCATGCTCTGGAAGACGCGGACCATCTGATCAATTTCATCCCACTCCTGCTCCTGCATGGACATCAGCAGCAGCATGAGATTGGCCCCGACCGAGAAATTCGAGCCGTCGTTGGTGATCACAAAGGCTTCGAAGTCGCCGCCGGGACCGTCAGGCTTCGCGGCGGCTGCTCCCAGCGAGAGATCGAATCCAGGAGCGAAACCAAGCGTCTGCGAGATCAGTTGGCCGATGTCGGGACCGATGGCGTTCATCTTGGAGTGGAACTCAATGCAGCCCACGCCGTCGCCGAGATCGATGAGCGAGGCTCCGGCATTGTGCTTCACTTCGCCGTTGCACTTCTTCATCACAGTCACGGAACCGACGCCAGGGGGAACTTCTTCGTCCTTGTATTCGCACTCGCCGCTTGCCAGATCGAAGTAGCGGCGTCCCGCGCGTGTGCCTGGCGAGTTCTCATACCAGGCGCGCCGTTCGCTACCCAGCACTCGCTCGACATTGCACGGAATCACCCGGCCCTCGGAGCGCATACGAGCGACGGTGCCTTCGATGCCGGCCGCATCCCATAGCTCGAATGGGCCTAGCTCCCAGTTGAAGCCGAGGCGCATGGCGCGATCGATATCGGCGACGCTGGAGGCGATTTCAGGAATTCGATTAGCTGAGTAGAGCCACAGTTCGCTCAGCGCGGTCCAGAGAAACTGACCGGCTTTGTCCGGCTTTTGACGGCCATCGCCGATCAAAGTTCGCAGGCGGGCACCAAGGTCGTCGATGCCTTTGGCCATTTCCAGCGCGGCAAAGCTGGGCTTGCGATGCGGACGGTATTCGACGGTCTTCCAGTCGAGTGCCTGCCGCTCTTCGCCCGCGGGGCCGCGCTGTTTGCGGTAGAATCCGCCGTTGGTTTTGTCGCCAAGCCACTTGCGCTCAATCATCTGGCGGAAGAAATCGGGGATCGCAAGTTCCGCGCGCTCATCCTGGACACGGGCCTGGTTGCCGGCAACGTGTCCGACGATATCGAGCCCGACCATGTCGACGGTGCGGAACGTGGCAGACCGGGGCCAGCCGACGGCAGTGCCGGTGAGCGCGTCTACCTCTTCAATACTTAAGTCCATCTGCTGCATCAGTCGCATGGCGTTGAGCACGCCGAAAATGCCGATGCGGTTAGCGATGAAATTGGGCGTGTCATTGGCATAGACAATGCCCTTGCCCAGACGCACATCGCAGAAGTCGGCCAGCGAGCGCATGACTTCGGGATCGGCCGCCGGTGTGGCAATCAACTCCAGCAGGCGCATGTAGCGCGGCGGGTTAAAGAAGTGCGTGCCAAACCAGTGCCGTTGGAATTCTTCGGGAAAGCCTTCGCAAATCTTCGCCACGGGCAGGCCGCTGGTATTGGTTGTGACAATCGTTCCGGGCCGGCGAAGCTGAGCAACCTTGCCCAGTAAGGCGCGCTTAATGTCCAGGTCTTCGACGACGGCTTCGATAATCCAGTCACAGTCGGCGAGCCAACCGAGGTTGTCATCGAAGTTCCCGACGGTGACTAGGCGCGTTAGCGAGGTTTCAAAGAACGCGGCAGGTTTCGCGCGACGGGCATTTTCCAACCCGGCGGCGGCCAGACTGCGGGCAGCACCAGACGACCCAGAAGCGCTGCTGGTCTTCCCTGCTGACGAGCAAGTGCAAGGCGCCATGTCCAGGAGCACGGAACGGATGCCGGCATTGGCCAAGTGAGCTGCGATCCGGGAACCCATGGTCCCGGCGCCGAGTACGGCTACCTTTTCAATGGTTTTGTGCATTGGGCAGTATTCTCTCCCGCCTGGCAGACTCCGGAACGTGTGAGCCGTAGATGCGCAGTTTGTCCCGCACATCCGCACTCTGCCGGGGCAGCAGCTAACCAGAATTTGATGTCGAAAAGGCGGGAAAGGGAGATTTACTAGTGAGTTAAGGGTGCCGCTCACTGCGAGCCGGGGGACTACGCCACCTGCGCGCGCAAGCTGCAGCGCCGCCGTATTCAATTGAATTTAAAGGGTGCGAGAGGATGGACGATTGAAAAACAGCCCTAAAAATAGAGCAGGCGCGCGCCGAAAATGTGGGGTGAGGATGGCAACGACGCGCGCCTTTATTTAATTGAACTTACTTTAGAGAAGTACTCCGATTCAGTCAAGTAAATTCATAGCGTCATAACATTTGCTTAAAGTGGCTCCAGTAGCGGGAAACGACGATTTGCGTGCTGTAAATCACGCCCAAGCGTGACGCATAACCGCATGGCCCGAGAAGTCAGTTTCGGCCCGGATCTTAAGGTAAGTCCAGAGGTGCTCTTTGGCTGGATTTGGGCGGGCGCTAAAGTGTTCTGGGATTAGAGTTCCGGGTGCGCCCGGACGTACTTTCGTGCCATCAGGGCCACTTGCCGTTCACCCGGATAGGTGAGTTTCTGGTTGGCCTCTTCCAACGGCAGCCAGACTGCGCGCCGTACCTCCTTGCGCATGGCGGGCTGGATATCTCCCAGGCGGCCCGAGGCGTAGCGGAAGAGGAAGAAAGTCACAACCTTGAAGACGCGTTCACGCCCTCCCCAAGAGCGCACGTAGAAGTACTTGATATCTGTCAGCTTAGTGATCAACTGCACCATTACGCCGGTTTCTTCCAGCACTTCGCGAATGGCGCTCTGCTCCGCGACTTCGCCCTTGTCGATGGCTCCCTTGGGTAGAGCAAGAATAGCCGGGCGGCGGCGCAGCTTAATGGCGTTGCGCGTGATGCTGTCGGCATTCACGATGTTGGGCTCGATTGCAGCCACGTGCCATTGCCCGCGCATGCGGCGCAGCACAACGCCACCGGCGGAAAACTCGCGCACAGATTTTCTGGACGTCGGCGAATTTTCGTTCACGGGCACTCTGGTGGAATCTTCGCAGTTTGTGCGCTCAGAGGCAAGAGGTACGTTCCAGGTTTTCGAGCACTTGTGCATCCGTTGGTGAGTAGCTGTGCATCTTAACCAATCGAGCAGTGCCTACGGGGTACAATAGTGACTCATCTGCAACGGCTTGTCCGATCGGCAAAGGCATTTTCTCACGCGCTGACGAGGGTTTCCAGCCTTGGTTCGACTCCCCCTCCGAAACCGAAACTTGCCCCAAAACCGAAGCTTGGCCTCGCGCTCGGCGGCGGCTTTGCCCGAGGCTTGTCTCACGTAGGCGTTCTGAAGGTTTTGGAAGAAGAGAAAATCGCCATCGACTACATGGCGGGAACCAGTGTGGGCTCGGTGATCGCGGCGGCATTTTGCAGCGGAGTCTCGGCCAAGGAGTTGGAAGAGATTGCCAAGATGGTTCGCTTCCGCGACTTCGCGCGCTGGACGGTGTCGCGCTATGGCATCTGCAACAACGACCGTATGCAGGAGTTCCTGCCTCGGGTAGTGAAGGTGAAGACCTTCGAGGAGCTGAAGATTCCACTGGCGGTGGCGGCAACCGACTTCGTAACCGGAGAGCCGGTGGTTTTCCAAAGCGGCCCCATCTGCGATCCGGTGCGTGCCAGTTGCGCTTATCCGGGGATGTTCGCGCCCGTGCAGGTAGCCGGGCAATGGCTGGTGGATGGAATGCTCGGACACGCCGTGCCAAGTACCCCCCTGCGCGAGATGGGCGCCGACTATGTGATCGGCGTTTACCTGAACGCGCACTGGGTTCAGTTGCGGGGACCTCGCCATCTGTTCGACGTCATAGGACAGTGTTTCTCAATTGCGCAGGCGCGGATGAGCGCGCAGTGGAGAAAAGACGCCGATCTCGTGCTGGAGCCGAACGTCGACGGTTTCTCTTACGATGGATTTGACCGCTCCGCTGAGTTGATTGCCAGCGGCGAAAGAGCAATGCGCGCGGCTCTCCCCGCACTAAGAAAGTTTCTGGAGGGCAATTCGGCGGTGGAAGATGAGCTGTTGGCAAAGGCTGATGCCAAGCCGCACCTGACGGCCGCGTAAAGAATCGCGCGGCCTAAGTTTCAATTGCCTCTTTCGATAAGTTCGCTTGCGATCCTCCCTCGGCCAGCCTTCCGGTGAAGTGACCGTGCCATGAGAATAGTCATTCCATCAAATGGCATGCGAGTGCTCCGCTAGCCAATGGCCCTCCACCATCGTAACCAGAAACTCAGGAATATTGTCTAAGTGTTTAAGTAGTTATGCCTATTCTCCAGGTGCAGCCCGCGTAGAGAATGGCGCAATGCTGAAGCACATGAACAAATTCGTTGAGGCACATGACCGGTACCTGTCACTGGACAATGCACGCGTGGATTGCATGACGCCGCAGCAGAGAGAGCTGATGCACATCGAACTCATGCGCGCCTATCTCGAAGTGCAGTACAGAGCCTCGCAGATCGCCGGTTTGCAGTACGCCGACGGCATGGACTTCGCCGACATGCACTGAAGATTGCCAGGTGGGGTAACTGTCGAGAAGGCGATTTCTCAACAATTACGACGGTTTGATACGCGGAAAACCAAGGCTAGTCAATCATCAACAAACGCCTTTTACCACTCGTCCGACTTCCAAATAGTCACAGAACACCAAACAGCACCAGCGATGGAAATCGCATATCCCAACAATACACTGCTCGCGTAGAAGTGCGACTTGCCGGCAAGCGGTGGTCGAACAAGAAATTCAATGGTAAGGACGTTTACAATATTGGCTAATAAGCCCCCGATAATCCACGCCATCAGCCACACAATCGCCGTCACCAGACTCTTTAGGGCGAGCACAATGTTCCTCGTCTGAGCGCCAATTTTCTCGCACTTTCGCAGCAGTTATAATGACAGCCGGTCTTGTTGACGTAAACAGGCGTTATCACCAGTCTCGCCCAAAATGGAAACCCGGAGCGAGCGCAACAAAAAGCCGCGCGTTGCCGCGCGGCCAGCTTCCGGTTTCGATGGTGCCCGTTATTTCAAGTGCAC
>JBEKQP010000079.1:0-17177 GCA_049519595.1 Candidatus Korobacteraceae bacterium
CAGGCCTCCACCCTGTTGAACGGCCGCGGCCAGTTCGCGGGCCATCGCGCCGTGGTAGAAGTCATCCGGGTTCTCGGCGATGCGTTCGAGAGTGCGCGCCAGCTCGGGCTGACGAAAGATCTCGCCCTGCTCATAATAGTTGCCGTTGCGCTGAAAGATGCGCTTCGACTCAGCGAACTGTGCAAGCAGCTCATCATGCAGCGAGCGCGCATCGGCGTAGCGCAAGGCAAAACCATCGCGCGCCAGCCGGATCGCCGGTTCCATCACCTGCTTCAGTGGAAGCTTGCCCCAGCGCCGTTGCGCCTCCACCAGTCCGGCCACGGAACCAGGAACTGCGACCGCCCGGTAGCCGACTTGGCTCGCCTGCGGAATTACATTTCCTTTGGCATCCAGATACATGCTGGCCGAAGCCTTGGCTGGCGCTTTCTCCCGAAAATCGAGGAAGTGGACCTCGCCATTGGCCAACCGCAGCAGCAGAAACCCGCCGCCACCCAGGTTTCCCGCCGCTGGATGCACGACCGCCAACGCGAAGCCGGTAGCCACGGCAGCATCCACCGCGTTTCCTCCGCTCCGCATTATGTCTACCCCGGTCTGCGATGCCAGCTCATGCACGCTGGCCACCATCACCTTCGAGGCATGTACCGGGCGCATGCCTTCGGCCCAGGCCAGGCAACCGGCGAGCAGGAACACGGCGATCAGCGGGCGGAATCTCACCTTCACGGTTTCTCCCGGAATAACAGGCGGTCGAGTCCTCGCACCAGGCCAGAGATGCGCATAACCTCCCGGATGGCCAGCAAAGTACCGGAAACATAAGGGCCAGCGCCGCTACCGGCATCATGCCGAATGGTCAGGCGCTCATCTGGAAGACCAAAAATTGTCTCGAAGGAAATCACGTAACCAGGTAGGCGAATGGAGTGAACCTGGGTGCCCGCAATGGTCGCGCCGCGAGCCCGCTTTTCGCCGTGCACTTGTTCGATGGCGAGGCCCAGTTGATTCCTGCCAACCGTTGCCAACTCCTCCGCCAACTCGCGAACCGTGCCGCTGGGCGCATCCGGCTTGTCGGCGTGGGCATAATCCAATATCTCCCACGAGGGCAGATGGCGAGCGGCGAACAGCGCGAAATGCTTGGCCAGGGCAGCGGTAATGGAGAAGTTGCCCACGGCAACCACGCCCAGCTTGCGCGCTGCAGCTTCTCTTCCGATTTCTTCGTAGTCGCCTGCGGCTAATCCCGAGGTGCCGATGACCACGCGCAGCCCTCTCCGTAACGCCTCGACCGTCCGCGCCTTCACTGAATCCGGTTTCGTGTAATCGAGCAGCACATCAGTCGGACGACCGAGCGCGCCATCCAGCGTGGCGGCGATGCCGATTCCGGTCGGTGAAAGCCCCAGTGCGGTGCCGATGTCCTCGCCCGCGGTGCGGCGTGCAATCGCTCCGCTCAGCTCGAAGTCCGGCGATTGCAGAATTGCTTTCACCACCGCGCCGCCGGCCCAGCCGGTTGCTCCGGCGACACAGACACGGATCGTCATGGTCATCTTCTCTCTGAAAGGCTCCTACGGCGGGAGTCCGGTTTGCCAGCGACTGTGAACGTGCGCTCCGGCTTTTCCTCGGCTCGCTCGACTTTGCCTTGGCCCTGATCGCGCTCGCTCGACCGGAGGAGCGAACTATTTCAGCACGCCGCGCTCTGATTCCCGAATGAACTGGATCAAGCCTTCGACGTCTTCGCCCACATCGCCGTCGCTGCACAGCCGATCGATGGCCTGCGAGGTGTTCAGCCTGGAGGCCAGCAGCACGCGAAATGCGCGTTGGATCTTGCGTACACGCTCAGGTGAAAACCCTCGTCGCTGCAAGCCCACAGAATTTGCTCCATAGGCGTGGACATCGCGCACCGCGCTGGTCTTGGAAAATGGAAGCACGTCCTGTGTAATCGTCGTGCCCCCGCCGATGTAAGCGTGTTTGCCGATTCTGACGAATTGATGCACCGGGCACAGCGCCCCGACCACGGCGTAATCTTCCACTGTCACGTGTCCTGCCAGGGTTGCGGCGTTGGCCATGATGACCCAGTCGCCGATATGGCAATCGTGCGCGATGTGGGCGTAGGCCATGATCAGCGTGTGGCTGCCGATGCTGGTCAGGCCTCCGCCTTTGACGGTGCCCCGGTGAATCGTCGCGAACTCCCGGACCTGGTTGTCATCACCCATCTCGAGGCGTGTAGGCTCGCCCTGGTAACTCAGATCCTGCGGACCCATGCCGATGCTGGCAAAGGGAAAAATCCGATTGCGGGCGCCGATTCGAGTCGGCCCTTGCAACACGACATGGGAGATGAGCTCGCACTGCTCGCCCAGCTCGACCTCGGCACCCACGTAACAAAATGGGCCGATGTTGCACGATTCTGGAATTCTTGCCGCAGGATCGACGACTGCGCTGGGGTGAATTCTCATTCGGCTGGCTGCTCCCCATTTTTGGAGCTAGGCATGTCGACCAGGCGGCAACTGATCATCGCCTCGCAGGCAAGTTTGCCCTCCACCTTTGCCCTGCCGAACATTTTCACCGCGTGGGTTCGCCACACTACCACTTCGACCTCGAGCCGCAACTGGTCGCCGGGAACTACCGGACGGCGGAACTTGGCGCGCTCGATGCCGGTGAAGACCATCAGCTTGCCGTGCCGGTCCGGGACCTCCGTCAACAGCAGCGTGGCGCCAGCCTGCGCCATCGCCTCGATGATCAGCACGCCTGGCATGATCGGCCGCCCGGGAAAGTGGCCGGTGAAAAACGGCTCGTTGGCAGTTACGTTCTTGAGCGCAACGATGCGCTTCTTGCGATCCACTTCCAGCACGCGGTCTATCAGCAGGAAGGGATAGCGATGGGGAAGAATCTCTTGGATCTGTTGAATGTCGAGCCGGCCACTGTCCAGCACACTGGCCTCATCGACCGTAATATTCGGTTCATCACTCATGCGATTCTCTGGTCTGCGGCGCGGCCATCGAGGCCGCTGCCGGGTGTGCCTGTCAAGAGCGATCATAATACACGCCGGCTGAGTAGTTGGTGTGACCAGTATCACACCACAATTGGAAAGTAGTTACAGAACCAGAGTGGCATTTTTTCTACAGTAAGTGAAAAGGCAACCCGTGAGGAAAAGCAATATGCCACGCACTGCGACACTAAACAGAGAGCAACCTTCCGCGACGTTCTATGGGGGAATGGCGGTAGAGAGAAAACAGCAGCAGCCATCCCTGGAAGGGTTGGAGCGGGAGGTCGAGGTTCTGCGAGGCAAACTCCAGACCTTGAGGACGGCTCACGACCGCATCGATCGCGAGGTACAGCGAGTGGCCGGGCAACTTCAGTTGGTGCGAAGCACGACCAAATTAAAAGCCGGAGCAGCATGATCTCTTCTCCGCCTAGCATCGGAGGCCTGCGCCGGGTGAGCCGAAAAGAGTTCACCGATTCCATGTCCTCAAGGGGACCAGGCCACGCAAACCGCCGGCAAAGCCAGTTCGGCACCCCGGCGAAAATCGCATAGAGAGCTGCGGAGTCATCAACTCCGATCCGTTTTGAGACAACCTGCGCGCTTATGTCTGGCATCAGACATATTGATCACCGCACTTTCAACTCTCAGCGCTGTGAGGCTGAATCCAGAAGTACGTTTGGAGGAACCAGCACATGGCGTCGGATGGGGAGAAAAAATGCCGGGTTAGAACGCCCCAAGTTGTCCGGTGTTCGCAAAAAGGCATGTTGGGGTCATTCTTTGAGACTCTGCTGGAAATCACCGGAATCCTGTTCATCCTCGTAGAGCTTTGCGGCAAAAAGTCACACTCGTCGTCCGTGATTTCGCGCCGCTAATTCCCGGGTTTGTGGACTCTTAGCTAGAACTAACTTACTGAACTAAAGAAACATAGTAGCGGTCGAATCTGTAAGCCGAATTTTGTCTGCCAGCCGGCCGGAGACCCCGGCAAGCGGCAGGGCGATCATTCCTCTTGGCCGGACATTACTGCCCGGCTCCAGCGACCTACCCGGAGGTTGTGACGCGCCGAGCCGGCACGTGCTTGCCAGACTGGCAAGACTCCCCCCCTATTTGGTCTTGCTCCGTGTGGGGTTTTCCGTGCCCTGGACATTACTGCCCAGGCGGTGCGCTCTTACCGCACCTTTTCACCCTTACCTCGCGCTCCTTGCGGAACCCGGTCGGCGGTATGTTTTCTGTGGCACTTTCCGTCACCCGGAGTTCGAGAGCATCGGCCCGCGCCTCACGGCGCAGATCGGAACTCCTGGCCCCAGGTGCCCGGACGTTATCCGGCACACTGCTCTGCGGAGTTCGGACTTTCCTCTCCCTGACCGGAGTTTAACCCCCGGGGTCCGTGATTCAGAATCACGGCTCGGAAGCGACCGCCCGATTCGACCGCTATGGATTGATTATATCCGTCTGTACGCGTAGATACGCGAGCGAAGTGCCGACCGACTAACGGGCGGCTGAAAAACTCATAACAGTGTCATCCTGAGGCCGCGCCGGTTTCGCGACCGAAGGATCTGCTGCACTTTCAACCTGCGCAAACAGCAGATCTTTCGCTCCTCACGCCAACAAGCCAACCGAGGGCTTGTCGGGGACCCCGCCTGCGCTCAGGATGACATCCTCGAAAAAGAGTTTTTCAGCAGCCTGCCAGAAGCTGGATTCCTCAGCCAATTGCGCAAGACGTTCCGAGAGGCCGCGGCTGCGTCGACCTTTATCGGGCGCTGTTACACTTGGAGTTACTGGTCACTGGCATGAATACGGTTGAGGCCATTCGCATTGCTCTGCTTTCGCTTTGGGCAAACAAGCTCCGCTCCGTGCTGACGCTGCTTGGAGTGGTGATTGGCGTGGCTGCAGTGATTGCCGTGGTCACCTTCGTCAACGGCATCAATGGATACGTTTCCGAGAAGATCTTCAACCTGGGCGCTGACGTCTTTATTCTCTCGAAGGCGCCGAACGTGATCACCAACGCCGATCAGTACCTGGAAAGTCAGCGGCGCAAGGACCTCACTCTTGAGGACTACGAGGCGGTGGCTGCGGGCTGCTCGGCGTGCAAGTACGTGGGTGCCATGACAGCGACGCCCAATGCCAGCGTCAAGTACAACGAACAGAACAGCGCGGATAGCTGGGCGCGCGGCTGGACCCCTTCGATAGGGCCGATCTACGATCTTGACCTTGCCAGCGGCCGCTCGATTACTGAATCAGACATGAACACCGCCGCCAATGTTGTCGTGATCGGCAACGATATCAAGGAAAACCTGATGGGTGGGGTTGATCCGCTGGGAAAAGAGATTCGAGTGGACGGCCACCTCTACCAGGTGGTCGGTGTCGCTGCGCCGAAGGGCAAGACGCTCGGTATGAGCATGGACAACTGGGTGGTCATGCCGATTACAACCTGGCTGAAGCAGTATGGCAGCCGCCGGGTAAGCCTGCGGGTGTGGGCGAAGGCTTACGGCATGGGGCCGGAGTTGGATGCGGCGATCGATCAGTCAAGGGTTATCCTGCGCGCGCGGCGCCACGACGCGGCGGGCAAGGCTGACAGTTTCGCGGCGGAGACCAATCAGAACTTTCTTTCCCTCTGGGCCGATTTGAGCAGCACGTTTTTTGTGGTCACGATTGCCATAGCCTCGATTGCGCTGCTAGTGGGCGGCATCGTGATCATGAACATCATGCTGGTTTCGGTCACCGAGCGCACGCGCGAGATTGGCATTCGCAAGGCCATGGGCGCACGGAGCAGCGACGTGATGCGGCAGTTCCTGATCGAGTCGGGCACGATGGCTTTGGTGGGCGGCATTCTGGGCGTCGTGCTGGGGATTGTGGTGGCAAAAAGCGTTACGCTGCTGATCGGAATGCCTTCGGCGATTGAACTATGGGCGGTGCTAGCCGGGTTGCTGGTTTCAGCGAGCGTGGGAATCTTTTTTGGAGTTTATCCCGCGCGCAAGGCTGCCAGTCTGGACCCGATTGTGGCGCTGCGATTCGAGTTATAGCCATGCGAAGCGATGTTCGCAAAAACATTCTTGCCGAAGATTTCCGCATGGCATTGGCCACGCTGGTGACCAACAAGATGCGTTCCGCGCTGACCATTCTTGGCATCGTGATTGGCGTGATGACCGTGATCGCGATCTCCTCCGTCGTGCGTGGCCTCAACTCGAATGTGCAGGGTCTGGTGCAGCAGATGGGCTCCAACATCATCTTTGCCTACCATCTGCAACCCTTCCAGCTTGGCCGGCCGACAGCGGAGATACTGAACCGCAAAGAGCTGACGTATGACGATGCCATGGCCATGCGAACTTTGCCGCACGTGAAGGCGGTCTCCGCAGGAGTTCGCATGTTCCTGAGAGAATTTGGGACCGGAACCTACGTGGTGAAATACGAAGGCCGGCGGGCGAAGAACACAATTCTGGAAGGTGACACGGTGTCGGCCTCCGATGTCTTCGAATACAAGCCGGAGCGTGGGCGCTGGTTCATTCCAGCGGAGCAGGAACAGCACAGCCCGGTGATCGTTCTCGGATACGACACCGCACAGACCCTGTTCGATAACGCCGATCCGGTGGGCAAGGAGCTCAACATCGAAGGCCAACTATTCACCGTGGTCGGCGTGGCGGAGAAAAAACGCGCAGCTTTCAGCGGCGGCGCCAATCCCGAAGACAACATTGTCTTCTTCCCCTACACCACCTTCCATAAGCTGCATCCGGAGCTGAAGGACAATTGGATCAGCATCAAGGCCACTTCGCAGGCGGATATGCCGAAAGCCGTCGACGAGGTGCGTGAACTGTTGCGGCGCAGGCGGCGGGTAGCGCTCGACAAACCGGACAACTTCGCGGTCTTCAGCCAGGATTCGCTGGTGGAAGTGTGGGACAAGATCACCGGTGGCGTGTTTGTGTTCATGTTCGCCGTTTCGAGCGTTGGATTGGTGGTCGGCGGCGTCGGCGTGATGAACATCATGTTGGTTTCGGTCACGGAGCGCACGCGCGAAATCGGCGTCCGCAAGGCGATAGGAGCGCGCAAACACGACATCCTGGTGCAGTTCACGTTGGAGGCGGTGGCACTGACGGCAATTGGAGGGGTGCTTGGAATTCTGGTAGGGGGATTGATCAGCAGCCTTGTGCCCTTTATTTTCCCTGCTCTGCCGGCGACCATGTCGTTGCCGTGGTCGATATTCGCTTTTGCCGCTTCGACATTCATTGGGCTGGTATTCGGGATCTATCCTGCTTGGAAAGCCGCCAACCTCGATCCCATAGAGTCTCTGCGCTACGAGTAATCGCCTTCAACTCCCGATCTGCTAAGCTGTTTGCATAGCGCAGATGCATTTTCCTTGGCTACATCCGGCATGCTTTTTTGCCGTTCTGGCGACCTGTGGACTTGCCTACCAGTTCCTGGTGATTGCCGGAATCGTAAAGTTTTGCCGTTTGCAGCGGCTCCAGCCTGGGCAGGACGGCCCTGAGACGCCGCCGATTTCCATCCTCAAGCCCCTGCGCGGGGCTGATCCGCGAATGTATGAAGCGTTTCGCAGCCATTGCCTCCAGGATTATCCCGTGTTTGAAATCATCTTCGGCGTGGCGGACGCGAGCGATCCGGCGGTGGCGGAGGTCGAGCGGCTGCGGCAGGAATTTCCGTCGCAGAGCATTCATTTGATGGTGTGTCCGGAGTTGCTCGGAACCAATCGCAAGGTAAGCACGCTGGTGCAACTGCTGCCGCTGGCGCGTTACGATTTGCTGCTCATCAATGACAGCGATATACGGGTGCCTCCGGACTATCTGCGGCAAATCGCGGCTGGCTTTGCCTCGAGAGGCGCTGCAATTCGCACGGGGATGGTGACGGCTTTGTATCGCGCGGCTGCTAACCCCAGCAAGCCAACCACAGGCTTGTCGGGGACCTCGGCGGCCGGCTCGACCCTGGCTTCCAGGCTAGAGGCGCTTACGGTCGCAACCGATTTCGCCGGAGGCGTGCTAAGCGCGTACGCCCTGGAAGGCCGGCTGACCTTCGGTCTGGGCTCGACCTTAGCGGTACGGCGCGAAGCGTTGGAAGCAATCGGCGGGCTGCGTGCGCTGCTGGACTACCTGGCAGATGATTACGAGCTGGGAAATCGCATCGCGCGCGCCGGTTTCGAAGTGGTGCTTGCACCGCTCGTAGTGGAGACTCAGTTGCCCAACGCGACCTTCAGGGAGATGTTCCAACACCAGCTGCGCTGGGCCAGGACGATCCGCGACCGGCGCCTCGGAGGGTATATCGGGCTTGGGGTTACGTATGTGGTACCGTGGGCGCTATTGGCCTGCCTTTTTTCGGGACTGGCAGGCTGGAGCCTGGGGCTGCTGGCGGTAACCGGCTTGCTGCGCTTCGCGGTTGCCGCTGTGCTGTGCACGAGCGTGCTGCGCGACGAGGCGGCGGATCTTGACTTGTGGCTACTGCCGCTGAGAGACGTGGTCGCATTGCTGGTCTGGATTGCCAGCTTCGCGGGAAATACGGTCGAGTGGCGAGGCGAACGATTCCGACTGCACGCGGGAAAGCTGCAAAAGCTGTGACCACTGCTTCAGATGCTGGTTTTTTCCACCAGCGGTGATGGCGGTTCGGCCGAGGTGGTCGCAGGAACGATGCAGCCGCGGCTGAGAGGAACGAAGCGGCCCTCCGTGATGAAGCGGTATTCTTCACCACGCCAACTGAATTCGCTGCCACAGAGGTAGCTGGTTATCCACACGAAAAAACCGAGCAGATCGCGCAACGGATAAAGCCAGCAAAGGGCTAGTGCCCGCCGATCGTGAATAATGCCCCAGCCTATGGCAATGGCCTGCGCGACGCGATTCAGATACGCCCACGCCATAAGGGCAACGCCCAGCCGCCAGTGCCCTAGCGAGATGGCCGCAAACAGACCCAGCAGCCCGAAAGGCATCGAAAAAGTAAGTCCCGTTCCGAGGTGACCTTTGGGGCGCGAAGAGCGTGTGCTCTGCATCCAGCGGAGCTGCGTACGGAAAGTTTGGGCGAATCCCTGTCCCATGAGGACGTGGCTGACGATCTGATGCGAGAGCACCACCGAATAACCGGATTCGGCAATCCGCTTACCCAGGATGAAATCGTCGGCGCAGTAGTCTGATATCGAGGCTATGCCGCCAATGCGGTCGAGGGCATCGCGACGAACGGCTATGCCGGCCCCGAGAGCAAATTTCATTCCCTCCATCAACTTCGCTACGAGGACGCCCGACGGCATTTCGATGGACATGCCCAATGCTTCCACGCGCGACCAGAAATCTTTGGTCGGCGTGCCGGAATAGAGGCAAGTGACGAGACCGACTTGTGGATCAAGCAGCGGAGAAATGACGTTACGAAGGAAATCAGGGGTAACCAGAATGTCGCTGTCGCTGATTACGAAGTGATCGTTGCTGCAGGACGCGATCATCCGGTCGAGTGAAAAAACCTTTGCGTTTGGCCAAGCCGGAGATCCGGAACAGACGATCCGGACACGGATATGCGGATAGCGCGCACGTAGGGCGGCAACCACGGTCAGTGCGGGATCGTCAGGCGTTCGGCAGCCAAAGACAATTTCGTAATCCGGATAGTCGAGTTCAAAAAAGCTTTTGAGATTCTGTTCGAGCTGCGGCTCAAGCCCGCAAATGGGTTTGAGAATCGTAACCGGGGGTAACTGCTCAGACGGAATTCTACCGGCCGCGCTCCGGCACCTGTGAGCGAGTTGTCGAAACCGCTGCGCCGCAACAAATACCAGACCGAGGAAAACGGTCGAGGAGATCGTTCCGATGAGTGCCAGGGCGAGCAGCTCATGACGTACGGCAGGCGGAATCGAGATCAGGTCGATCAGCATAGAACCAGCTAACGTCAGAATAGAACCATGTGAGCTGTAATGGCGAGAGTTAGTTTTCGGTGTTCCCGCCCTTGTTGCTCAGAATATACTTCCCGCCGCTCTGCGCGGTTACGAAGTATGGCCCGCTCTTTACGACCGCAGGCAGTTTGTCCTCTTCAGTCCAGAGAAAAACGCGCCGCTTGCCCTGCCAAAGTTTCGCGAAGGAGTTGTCGTCTTCGAAGTCTGGCGGGGAATCGGGAAAAAGTGAGCCGTAGTAAAGGTTTCCTTCCGTGCGCGTGTTTAACACGTGTAGCTGGAAGTGCCCATAAAAGTTAAGCGTCGAAGCATCTTCGTAGGCGCCATTCACGACAATGATCTCTCCCGGGTGATAGACACGGGCCAACTCGTCGGAAAGATGCTTGGATGACAAAATGGGGCTGAAGATTTCCAGTCCGCGATGGGCAGAGTGCAATAGTGTGAGGGCCATTAGGGCAAGGGCAACATTTCCTGCGACTGGGCGGCCACGGCGTCGTAAGAACCAGTTCGCGGCCGTTCCGAGTAGCAGAGAACCGGCAAACAACACCAGCGGAACCCGAAAAAGTCCCATGGCTCGCGGCGTCAGGTCAAAAATGTGGCCAAACGAGAGCGCGTATTCGTCCGGATGCTTAGTTAGCGCCGAGGCCAGATCCGTTCCCGGCGGCACCGACTGCGAGTAGCAGAGGATCACCAGCCCGGCCAGAAAAGCTGGGACGGCAATGCTGAACAGCACCGCTGAGACGCGCCGGCCCGCGCGACGCAAGTTGTTGTCGCTGGTGGCAGTTTCGTCCGAGAGCCAAGCCCCGATAACCAGAGCCAGCCCCGGTAGCGCGGGGATTGTGTAATATTCCTGACGGCTCGAGAAGCTGAAGAAAATCAGGATTACCAGCGCCCAGATAATCGCCAGCAGCAACAGATGGTCGCGCCGGGTCATCGACATCTGAATGGCACGGACCCGGGCACCGGCTTGCTGGAAAGCAGTCAGTTTGCCCAGCGGAGGAGCCAGCCAAACCAGGACGAGCGCAAGTTTGCCGTTCCACTCCAAGTCATGCATCTTTTGCCGCAGCGGACGAACCACCAATCCCAGGCCCTTAAACAGGAATCCACTCCATGGCACCAGCCAAAGCACAATCATCGCCCAGAACAGCCAGAAGGGAACCGTATCGTAGTCGAGCGGGAATCGCTTCTTGAGGTAGCGCAGGAACTGCTCGTTCACGAAGTAGAACCAGAAAAAGCCGCGCGACTGCCCCGCCGCCGGGTTTTCCAGACCCGCAAGGATGTGCCAGGGAGCGGCCACCGCCATGAACCAGAGAAAGCTGGACGCCAAACGCATCTTCAACAATTGGCGCAAGTTGCTGGTCATCCAGAGATAGACCAGAATGATGCAGGCAGGAAAGACGATGCCGATCAGTCCCTTGGTGAGCACGTTCAGGGCTGCGGTGACGGCCAGACCCCAGCACGACAACCTTGACGGCTGCTTTTCGTGGATTCCCTGCAGGAAGAAATAGAAGCCCAAGGCAAGCCAAAGTCCGACCAGGATATCGGGAATGAGAATCCTGGTAAAAATGTAAGGCCCGATGGAGAGCCCCAGCGCCACGGCTGCGTAAAGCCCGGCACGTTCATCGATGTCCCGCTTGCCCAAGGCATAGGTGGCCAAAAGCACCGCCAGCATTCCCACAGTCAGCGGCAGGCGGGCCGACCAGTCGGAGACGCCAAAGAGCTTATAGCTGATATCCATGCCCCAGTACATGAGCGGGGCTTTCTCAAGGTATCGGAGACCGTTGATGTAGAGAGTAACCCAATCATGCCGCACCAGCATTTCACGGGCGGCTTCGGCATGTATTGAGTCAGCGTCATCGAGCAGCGGCGGTGAAAAAATACCAGGGACGTACAGAACCGCCCAGAGGGCAATGATGAGAAGGATGAAAAGCTTATTATTTCGGGAAACTGACCCAGCCGACTGAGTGGGACCGACGCCTGCCAGCTCCTCCGCTGCGTTATTACTTAATTGCATCTGGGTAGACCAATTGAAATTCTCAAGCAAGCTCCAGTATCGCTTGCCGAGTACCAACAGCAGCGAACCTGCTCATTATAAGGCATCGGCGAAGGACCCCGCTCGGGGCGTCGCAGCACGATTGGGCTATTCGGAGCATGGCCTAAGGTGGCAGGAGCGTGGCCCCGACGACGGATGAGGAGAGCGTCAGGCGGTGGAAACCCGGAGCGACGCCTCAGCTTCGAATGGGACAGCCACTTTCTTCAGCTGAGCTAGGCGTAAAGCTCGGGCTGAACTTCGAGGGCGCAGTCTCGGAGAGCGTGGAGAACCAGGAGACTTCATGAAGAACCTATTGCATGCGGCGTCAGTTTTACTGCTTGCGGGCGCAGCGATGGCGCAGTCCGGAGCCATGAACAGCATGAGCGCCAGCACCAATCAAAACCAGACGCTAACTGGCCTAACGGCACATCCCTTTCCGCCGGCGCCCGGCTTCAGCGGTGGGGCCCCGGATGCGGGCGATCGTGTCTCCGGGACTCCCGCTAACGCCACCACCATGCACATGGAAAGCGAATCGATGACCGCCGGACAAATAACTCCACCGGCCGCCGACGATTCAAAACTGGCACAGCAGGCCATTTTTGAGGGCGCAGATCAGGGTTCCGCCCGAGCTACTAAGCGGACACAACGTTGAGACTTGCGAACGATGCCGGTCGAATCGTGGGGGGCGGGGTTAGCGCCCCCATTTTCGAGCAGACGGTTACTGCGATGTACCCAGCGTTCCGGGATGACAGGTCGTGCCAACAGGAGTCGGGATTGGCAGCGTAGCCGGCGCAGGCGGCGTAGCCCACGGCACATTTGTAAAGTCGAAAAAGTCCAACAAGTTAGGCTGCGCGCCATCGCGCGGGGTGAGTTGCGCCGTCGGACTGATGAAGCGGCTCTCGACGAACTTGAGGATGGCTGTGTGGTCCATCGGGTTGTGCCCCACGTAGTGTTTGCGGACGAAGGGCGAAACGATCAGGTTCGGCAAACGGAATCCGAGTTGTGCGGCGAAGCCCTGCGTCTGTTCGACATCGCTGGAACCGGTCCCGGGCCAACCGGCCTCCAAATCGCAGTGCAGCGAAGGAGTCGTCTCGCCGGCGGGAGGCAGACAGGGGAAATAAAGATCCGGGTTCACCGCGATGGTCGAGATATCGGGGATAGTTCCCAACGTTTTATCGGTGAAATCATTGCTGTGGCCGGGAACCGGAGGCACGTGATCAAGCGGACCGCCGCCCTCGTCAAAGGACATGAAGAAGACCGAGTCCTTCCAGGAGGGACTGTTCATTAGAGCATTGATTTCGGCTGCAACCTGCATCTGGCCCTCGAGAATCGATTGTCCCGACCCAGGGTGTTCGTCGTTGCGACCATAGGCCGGATCAATGACGACAAAGTTCGGCAGCGTGCCGGCGGCCACGTCGACGAAGTACTGGGTAATGGGCGCGACGTGGGTCGGGTCGATGCAGAAGCTGTTCGCGGGATCGCCGACGATGCTGGAGGGGACGGTCGGCGCGACGCAGGGCGTGGCCGCGTTGAGGTACTTGTAATCGTAAGCCAAATAATTGAACATGATGTCGGGAAAGCCGGCGCAAGTCGGAGTTCCGCTGTTTGGCAGCACGCAACCGGTCTCGGTGATGCTGTAGTAATACTTCCAAGAGACCTTATTCTGATCCAGTTCCTCGAAAATACTGGGGATGGGCAGCGCCTCCTTAATATCATCATTCACAAATGGGTCTCTCGTTAGCCCTTGTGTGGTGCCGCCGCTCAGAGTGGCGACACGGTTCGGGGTACTCTTGCTGGCGACGGGCGAAAACCAACGGTCCGAGATCGCGAACTGCGAGGCCACGTAGTAGTAATAGTTGAGAAAATCCTGATCGTAGTAACCCATGGCGCGCGTACCCGGATCGTTGGGGAAATTATCCGTGAGCGTGCCGCTGCCGCAGCCTGCGGCGGCGCAGCCCTGCGCGTAACCTGCCGCTTGCCCAACGAATCCTTCCATGTTGATTTTGCGCGAGGCCGTGTAGTTGGAGCTGTTGCTCACATCCTTGGGGCTGGCAAGCCAATCGGAGCTCATGTCGTCGACGCAAGAAGTGGTGAGTTTGAACGGCAGAAATGTTTTTCCGTTGTACTGATTGACGAACGTCGTCAACTTGTCGTCGATGCCGTCGACCAAATATGTTACCCCGTCGTCGCCCACGCTGAAATTATTGGCGATTTTATACGGGTTTAGCATGCCGAAATACGCATCGAAGGTGCGATTCTCCTGCAACTCGAAGATCACGTGATTGATCTGAGTAACACTGCCATTGCCCACCGGCGTTGGCGTTGGCGTTGGCGTTGGAGTTGGTGTTGGAGTTGGTGTTGGAGTTGGCGTTGGAGTTGGAGTCGGAGTGGGATTTGCAGCAGCAGTCGAAGACGATCCAGAGCCACAGCCCCACAGGGTGAGCAGCACAACCGAGACCAGCAGCACGACAAAACATCTTTTCATCGATTCTCCATCTCTTCGCGCGGAACCGCGCCATTGTTTGAGGAAGATGGATTGAGCAGTTCGGGAGTTGCCCACGCGTGAAGGGACTAAGTGAAGAAGACGAAGGTACTAAGTAGAAGCAGCAGCTCTGACCAGAATTGCTGCCGTCGCTATGGTGCCGATGTGCCCTAGCTCAACTCGACTTTTTTCATGAGCCTGCCGACGCGAACCACCAACTGCGCGGGAAGCGTCGTATTCACATGTAGATCGCGGATTTGTTGGCCATCGATGCGCACTGACCCCGCTTTAATTTTTCGCTGCGCATCGGAAGCAGAGTCGGCCAGTTTGGCCTTGAGCATGAGTTTGTCGAGTTTGATCGACCAGGCTCCGCCATCAGAGCCTGTCCCGCATTCGCTAGCGCGAAGAGTCACGCTCTCGATGTTTTCCGGCGCTTCGCCGCGTTGAAACTGGCGCGTCCAGTTGACGACGGCCTCTTCGGCTTTGTCGAGCGAGTGGAAGTCGGTGATGATGAGCTTGGCAAGATCCTTCTTCGCCTGCATTGGATGCAACTCCGCAGTCTGCACACGCTTTTGAAGTGTTTCTATCTCGGGAATCGTGAGGTCAGTGAGGAGTTCGTAATAACGCCACATCAACGCGTCGGAGATGGACATCAATTTGCCGAACATCACGTCGGGTGATTCGGTAATGCCGACGTAGTTGCCGTAAGACTTGGACATTTTCTGCACGCCATCAAGACCTTCGAGCAGAGGCGTGGTGAGCACGATCTGCGCGCGCTGTCCATAGTGGCGTTGGAGTTCGCGACCAACGAGCAGGTTGAACTTCTGGTCGGTGCCGCCGAGTTCGAGATCAGCGTTGAGCGCAACCGAGTCGTAACCCTGGGTGAGCGGATACAGCAGTTCGTGAACGGAGATAGGCTTTTCTTCCTGAAAACGCTTGTGGAAGTCCTCGCGTTCAAGCATCTGCGAAAGGGTGAACTTGGCGGCCAACCTGATAAAGCCCTCGAAGCCAAGTGCAAACAGCCACTCGCTGTTGAAGCGGATTTCGGTCTTTACCGGATCGAGAATCTTAAAGACCTGCGCTTTATAGGTCTCGGCATTGGCGTTGATCTGCTCGCGGGTGAGCGGCGGACGGGTGGCGTTGCGTCCCGTGGGGTCGCCAATCAGTCCGGTGCCGTCGCCGATCAGGAAGATGGCCGTGTGGCCCATATCCTGGAAGTGCTTGAGCTTGCGCATAATGACCGTGTGGCCAAGGTGGAGATCGGGCGCAGTGGGGTCCATACCGAGCTTGATGCGCAGCGGGCGGCCAGACTTGTACGACTCCTCGAGACGCTCGCGCAAGTCGGCTTCGCGGATGATTTCAACTGCGCCTTTGCGCAGATATTGCAGCTGTTCTTCGACCGGACGGAAAGCCATATAGCTCGATTATACGAGAGGGCACCAAGCAGGGGGCGCGGAGACAATTGCCGCCGAGGGACCTTGCGGGTTCAGCGTGTTGCGCCTGCTCCTCGCCCCACCCGCCAGATTTATCTACAACTACGTATTTCGAGGAGGCTTTCTCGATGGCCGGGAGGGTTTGCTGCTGCACCTCACCCATGCCACCTGCGTAAGTCGGAAACACACCAAAGCGTGGGAGCTGAGCCTGGAAAAAGCCAGGCAGAAACAGGCTGGCGAGGAATTCTAAGCTGAATTCGGCGGCTCCAATATTCCGCGGCTCGCGAATTGTTCCGGCCGCAAAAGATTCTTGCGCGACTTTCAAAGCCCCTCCGGGTTCTACATGGTGCACATACCTCCTGTTCTCTCCGTTGATGAATAATCAACAAGCCCGAGCGATTCGGGCTCTTTTTTTTGCCGCTAAGTGGTGGCTGCAAGCATCTCTGTAAGTAAGTGTTTTCGACCGTCAGCTTCCGAAGGGTTCAAAAATGAATGCCCGGAGCAGGCGGCGGTGTCCGGCGAGAGATGACCTGTTTGTTGCAAAGGTGAAGCTCAGCTGGACCGAGGGTGCCGCGGGAAACCGTTGCGCCTCCCGCGCTTGGAAAGAGAACGCTGTCCGGGATGGAGCGGAGCTCATCATCCAGTCTTCAACCCCGCCCGCCGTCGTTCCCCAGCGCTAAATGCAATTTCGATTCACGAGTTCATAGTTTGGAACTCGCAGGGAACACCGCTTCATCGGATGGCTGTGCTGAGATGACAGATAAGGTTTCCACCAACACGCTACTGACCGACAAGCATGGCCGCCGAATTACGGACCTGCGGATATCAGTCACGGACCGTTGCAACTATCGTTGCGTCTACTGTCGAACCGGCAATGAGGGCGCGCTCTTTGCTGAACTGCCGAGCGAGGATTACCTGCGCATGGCGCGGGTCTTTATTTCACTTGGCATCAACAAGATCCGGCTGACGGGTGGGGAGCCGCTGTTGCGTCGCGAGTTGGTCGAGCTGGTCGGCGAACTGGCGCGGCTGCGTACTGTCGAGGGCGACGAACTGGACTTGGCGATTACCACTAACGGCCATTTGTTGCACAAACTTGCGGGCCCACTGGCACGCGCCGGACTGAAGCGGGTGACGGTGAGTATGGATGCCGTGGATCGGGAAAAATTCGCCCGTATTACGCGTGTTTCCAACGGATTTGAACACGTTTTGGCAGGAATTCGCGCCGCCAAAGAAGCGAATCTATGTCCGATAAAGATTAACTGCGTGCTGCTGCGCGGTTTTAACGAGGACCAGATCCCCGAATTCGGCCGCTTTGCCCGGGAAGAAAATGTGGTGGTGCGGTTCATCGAATTCATGCCACTGGAAGAGGATCGCGTTTGGTCGCCCCAGATTGTTGTTCCGCTGAA
>JBEKQP010000080.1:0-17160 GCA_049519595.1 Candidatus Korobacteraceae bacterium
GCGCGGATACAGCCGTGAGCTTCACTTTGCCGCTCTGGAGGTAGAACACCGCATCCGCTGCGTCCCCTTGCGAAAAGACGGCTTCATTCTCTTGGTATTCCTGTTTGCTTTTTCCAACGCCGAGTTTTGCTAGAAAAGAGCGGGGATCGAATGCTGCAGTCCGTTCAGGTGGCGCGCCAATCTCTGCCGGACTGAGCTTAGCTTCAGGACCTGTAGCCACGCGCAAAGGCGCGTGCTGGCTAACCGGAACCTTCCGCTCTTTCTTTTTTTTCATAACGGGGAGTTTGACGGTCATAGGAATCTCCTACTCGGAGGTGTGCCGCGTTAGATACGTGTATCGTGTGCTCGTCTTAGTACGGCTCCAATGCGTTGTACCTGATTAGCAGTGGCGAGACTTTGCGTGCCCACGTCACCGAAACTACATTAGCTATGCCAAACGAACTCCCATCGCGTGTGCGCGGATCGGGTCAAACTTATCGAACACCTCTTCCGTCACCTCTGCCGCTTGCTTTCGCTCCAACTCCCCCAACTCATAAGCGGTGGTGATCTCAAGCGGATGACCGAACGTCTTGTAGAACTTCAGAAGTTCGTCCGACCTGATCTTCAAAGTGTTCTCCTCCACTCCGCACATCTCACTCAGATGGTGCCTTTTTGTTCTGCGCCGAGCCTTCGCAGTTGTTAGCCGTTGGGATTATCTGAGCTGCGGGATGGCAAAAACTGGTCAAAAGAGAACACTGGGGATCAATTATTCAGAAGTCATTGGTATAACGGCGCTTATTTCACTGAATACGGTGCGCTGGATTCGTCCGACCCACATTCTGGCCTTCGCACACCCCGTCACGCACCCATCCCATTGGCGGCACAAGGGGGCAACCTATGACCAAAACAGCTCACAGCCTATCGTCACATGGTTACATGGCGAACATCGAGGCGAAGGCCTGGAGCGCCTCGCGGAGGCTGACGGCCCATGCTTGATCTTGACTGTGGCGCCAGGGCAGGGCAGATCAATGACGGCTTTGAAAGCCGAATCCGACAGGTTCCCAGCTAGTCCCCTTTACTCACTTCGATGTTAATCACGGTTGCCTTGTCTTTAGGTTCGGGCGTGGCCGTGTCCGGTGCGCTGATGACGTGCCAGTTTCCCGGTGCCCTGAAGTCTCCGGGAACGACCTTGAGAGACACGGCATTCGCTTTCCGGAACCGGACGAAAAACGTGCCATCAGAATCCGTGAACGCGGTTTCCCGTCCGACGAGAACGGCGGCGCCTGCGACTGGTATGCCCGAGGGGTCTTTCACGAGGCCACGAACGATAAACTTTGCAGTGGACGCTGTCTGATTCGTGTGGGCTTGGCCTGCGACATTTCCGACCTGCAAGGGGCCTTGGACGTAGCTGTTGCCGTAGGTGCTCCACCGCACCGCGCCGTTGGGTAGCGTATTGGTTGCAAACGTAGCGGTTGTGCTGTGCGGCAGTTGCCAACTCACGCTGACGTTTATGGTCTGTTGAAATGGTGAGAGCCCAGGGCCGTACGGAACGAAGTACGTTTGATAACCAACACTCGCCTTTAACCGATTCGACGTAAACGAGCCGCCATAATTGAGCGACCACTGTCCCTGAGAGTAGGTCAGAAACTCGCTGACTGACCAACGCCGGGTAAGCTTCTCAGTGAACGAAGAAGCAATGAAGCTACCGTGCTCTGATCGATAGTAGCTTGCCGTGATGGCCAGGCGGCCGGGATGGACACCGCCGCCAAAAGTTTGACCGCTCACTTGATTCGTACCCGTTGTACCAGTGAGGGCCGAGGCGTTGAACGAAAGCCCCCGCAGATTCGCGGAAGCGCCGACGTTGCTGATGGTTGATTCCTCTTGGACAAGAGAAGAGCCGGTGCCAGCCTTTGCGGTCTGTTGCACATCGAAGAAGTAATCTTGCCGCATGGCGAAAAGGGAGAGCGATTTAATGGGCTTGTAAGAGATACGCCCGTTCTCGAATGGTTGGCTTTGCAGGAGCCCTGCCGCGCCGGATGCGTCAAGCCCTTTCCAGAGATAATGCAATGCCTCAATTGCGGTGTACTGCGATCCGACGATGACCTCCATAGTGGAAAAGTTCAGCCTGTGCGGCAACTCACGCTCATAGAACATTCCCGTACCGAACTGATTGACGCTCGTGGCCGAGAAATAAGGAAACGAGTAAAACTGGCCAGCAGCCCCGGCAAAAAGGGTCAGCGTTTGCTTCTTCCATTTTCGCTTGGCCGTCAACCCGCGCAACGAAACCGCTAGACCGGTGCCCGCCGTAAGGCCGAGATAGTCATCGCCAGCAGTCAAATTCCATTGATGCCAGTCGAACGAAGAACTCACGCCCAGGTGGAGTTGACCACTTGCGATTCCAACTCCAACTGTCTCCGTAGAGTTCGGAAAATGGAGGACGACACTTCCGCCGCCAGCGTCGAACATGGTGCTGTCGCCGCCCTTGAGTTCAACGACTTGAGCATGGCTCGCGCCCAGCAATGCGAGGAGCAGCAAGAGGAGAAGAAAGAGGCGCTGCGCGGTCATTTCTCAAGGTGAAAAACATCGTGGCGAATACGGTCGCGACAGCCGGCTTGTTTATCTCGGCAAATGTAGAATGTGTGCGGGACGATCATCACCAAACCGAGCCCGTTGGAGACGTGCGCACCACTAATCGAGGCGTTGAAGGTTCCCCAGCACGGCAAAGTGTCGCATTTCACCTTATAGCTAAATTCGTGCTGCTGTTTCACGCCAATCTTGGAAGACATGGAATCAAGCTGGATGTGAATACCCGGATCGAGTGGCCGTATTTTGGACTTACCGTCCGGATTCACGCTGAAGCTGTACTCCTGGATGACCACCGATATTGGTTCCAGGAAACTATTTGCGACAGTGAAGGACCCGTTGACTTTTCCATGACCGTACTCACTGATGATGGGCGCAATCCCCTGGGCATGAAGCATGGGCGCAACCAAGAGCAGCAGGAAGATATAGATGTGCCTTCCGAAATCTCTCGTCATTTTGCAAAAAAGGAGCGGTGGCGCTTTCCGCCGAACATGCCGCTCCAATCCTCAGTTGTTGGTTAGTTGGCTTGGGCAGCGATCATGAGTGTGCCCGTGTAGTTACCAGGCGCCGAAGCAAACATGGGCTGCAGGCTCAATGTAATTGTGTGGGTATGTGTTCCGCTTGTGTGCCCCGGCGTTAATGCGGGGAAGGTGATCCAACCGCAAGAACTCATGAATTGAATTTGCGTTTGGCCGCTCGACGGGAACATACCACAATTTGGCCAGGAAGTGACTGTGCCGCCACCACCAGAGAATGTTGCACTGATAGCCTGTGCTGGGATCATATCGCCTGTCCCGTCAGAAAGGGCCATGAAGTCGTTAAAGCCAGCCTCGATCGTTACCACACGACCTGGGTTCAAGTTGTATTGCGTAGTGACAGAAATTACGCCGGGGGCCGTTCCGCCGCCTAAGGGAAACGCCACCGTACCAGTGGACGCCGTAGCGCTCAGGTTAAGTGTTTCTGGACCGTTATACGACAGCGGTATGCTGGCGGTCATGCTGGGACCTGATGGGGCCGCCTGTGCAGCCATCGGCATAAGCAGCAAGCCGAGCCCAGCCAAAGCGAAGAGCAGATTAGGTAGAACCATCTTCATTTTCACTAGTGTTTCTCCTTACAACAAGTAGATTTTGTCGCCAAACTTTATATCCCGCACGGTCGTGTTTATGGGCAGGGCTTCGCCATTAAGTAGCACTGCCTGTTTTTGCGTCGCGGTTCAAACCTGAAGCAGGGCGAAGGCGAGAGGCGAGTCGACTTGTATTCGCGCGGCTTATCTTCCGTCTACGGGCTCCATCAGAAATTCCACTTCATGGATGGAACAAAGAGTAGCGACTCACGAGTGACGACTCACTTCCTCTATTGTTCGTTCCATCTTTATGCAGTTCGGGGGCCATATTGCCCAGTGATCGGAAAGAGCTGCTAAGTCATCCACGGCGAGCCAGATAGCTTTCGAACTCATTCTCACTTCTGTTGATTCCTCAACATTGTTTTCTGCCTGTGGTACTTCTTCCGTCCCAATTCCAGAATCCGGACATACCCTTTCGATCTTCCTCGCATAGGTCTTCTTCGCAGTCTCCGGTTGAGTGTCTGGACAGAAATTCTCCGTGGTCTTCGCCGAATGGCTCAGATCGCAAGATCGGCAGCCGTGAAGAAGGGGCAAAACGGAGGAAAGCTGCTCCTGCGAAGAAGGCTACCTCAGCAGCTGCCCGAACATCGAGGCGAAAGCCGGAACCGGCGCCCATGGAATCCGGGTAGCTGCTGTTTGTGTCTTATTCGCGTCATAAGAGAGATTGCGCCCTGGTTCGCCTCTGGGCGGCTTTGCGGCGACCGGTTACTTCTTCTTCGTCTTCCGAGATCGTTTGACTTTCGATGCCGCCGGCTTCGAACCAGTGCCCGCCAGTTGTTGGTCAGACGGTGATGTTGCTTTCGCTTGCTTGAGCAGATCCTCGAATGAGGTAGGCGGATACCCCGAAGTGAGCATCCCTTTGAAAATCTCGTAGACGTCGGTAGCAGCCCCGCGCTTTCGCAACGTATTTTCGTCATTCACCCAGACGTAGATGATGACCTTCTGCTTGCTGGAGAAACGAAAGAACAGTCGAAATCGTTCGTGGAACTTCGCCCGGAACCAATGCCGGTTGTCCGGCCCCAGTGTGTTTCCCTGTCGGAATTCAGAAGCGTTCGGGTTGGCGGGAATTGTCTCAAGAATGAGTCGTCGAATGGTGGCCAACAGCTTCGTCTTCGGGTGCGCCAGATAACCGGCGGGATCTGAGGCTGCAAGCTGCTCGACGGCGTTCGTCAATCCAGTGAGCTGTTTGCCAAACAGCAGGTGCAGAAACAGGCTCCAGCCGTTCCGTTCCACTTTAGATCAGCACCTCGTCTCCCAGCGGCTCCTCGCCAGTGGTTGTCACCCTCTGTGTGAGTTTCTCAATTCGAGCGATGAGGCCAGGGTCGAGCGGCTGAATGCGATGCGGAAAGCGCTGCATGTCAGCAGCCAAGAAGCTGACGAAGGAAGCAACGACAGGATCTTCCTCTTGCTTTGCTCGCACGCCTGACTCGGTCGCAACCACCAACATCCGCCCAGGGCCCAGCACGTGCGCTTCAACTTCGCCGGAGAACTCAGGGTGACTTTTGAACAACGAGTGATCGAATCGAAACCCGAGGGAGTTGCCGGTTTTTGCCTGTCTTCCGCGGAACACACCGGCCTGTTTCACGGAGCCCTTCTCCGAGTTTGATTTCTTACGTTCCGCCGCGCGGCTGTGGGCGAGTTTCATAACATCTCCAATATCGGTCACGTTAGCACAATTGTACTCACATGACAAGAGGCCTAGTGAGTACGAGTGTGGACACCATAGTGCGGGGTTCTGATCTGAACTTGGCCTTGCGGACAGCGCCCGTCCACCCTCAGCTTACCGTGCGCGGAACCCAGCTTCGGGAATGGTCCTATTTTTGTGAACACTTGGGCATGTGCCAAATGTGAAGTTCTGTCAAGCGAATCGTGTTTTACTTTGCACAACCGTACTTGTCGTCTTTTTTGGGGAGGATCAGCATTCTTTGGCTCCTGAGTTCAATCCAGCAAGTTGGTCGCCGGGCACGGCGATCTTTTCACGGTGCAGGATAGTAAACCGTCACGAAGAACTGCTAGGTGTTCTGGTCGGTCCCCAGGAATCCGTCATCGAAATTGAAACTAAACTCCATCTGGACTGCATTTGCCCCTGGCGGTGTCGGACTCAGAGTCGGGTCGCAGGGCCCATTCGCGTTCGTGTTTTGATCACGCTCGCACGACCAGTAGAACCCCGGTTGAAGAAACCACAATGTTGCCGTCGCCCACGTACCAAAAGTCCGTTCGTTCCGTGAGTTGATGCCCTGAGATCAGGAAAGGGTTGGCAAAAATTAGGTAGACCTCCAGCGTGGTCGACATCTTGGATGTCCGAGTTGGGCCTGCGCACCGCGCAACGATCCGCCTGCTGAAACAACGTGCAGTGGGTGCGGCGCAACGTGTGCCAGTTGAGCCACGGCGCGCCGATCGAGAATTTGCCGGCTCCGGAAATAGAGAAGCTGCCAAAGAATATGATCAGCAGCAGGATGTACTCCCAGCCACCGTTCCCTAGTCCTCCGCTGGCTCTGGCGTTCCAGATGTAGCCATTGAAGAAGTGCCCGCCGTATTGGTTGGCGGACAGGATATAGATTACGCCCCAACGCCCGCCAGGCACGTGAGAAGGCCGCATCCTATTCCGATCGCCAAGGCCAGTTCGCACAATCAGGCGAAGATGACGAAGGAACTGGTCGAGTGGGTCAGACCATATCGAGCGAACACTTCGACCAGACGGTGAAACCACGCATCGCCGGTAAACAGTTTTTCGGTACAGTGGCCCACTTCGTTGAAACCGAAATAGATGCGGACCAGGGTCATCTGCCACTGCATGTCGCCAAGCCAGCCATCGGCTTTGTAGTTGATCTGGTCGTTCCTCATGCAGTCGAAGATTTGAGCGGCGAAGCCGACCATGCCGCCACTGCCGACGAACATGCCAGGGGGAACATTGGTCATGGCGCCGACACGCCAGGCGATCACGAACGGCAATAGCGACGTCACAAACCCGACGGCGAAATTCTTCGGAGTCACTAGGACGCTAATCACCAGAGACAAGCAGAAAAAAGAACCGTCGTATAGGCAGCGAAATCCGGCCTGGCCGTCTTCAGTAACAAAAATATTGGCGGACTTAATATCACGGTGAATAATGCCCTTGGCATGTGCGGACTGCAACGCGTCCGCTATTTGAATTCCCAGGTCCAGTGCAGCTTCAGTTGCCAATGGCTTGCCGGCGATCCGGTGTTTCAGCGTTTGCCCTTCCAAATACTGCATGGCGATGAAGGGCTTGCCGTCATGGTCGTCGAGGTTGTAGATGGTGCAGATATTCGGGTGATCTAGGGCCGAAGCCGCACGCGCTTCACGCCGGAACCGTTCCAACGCCTGCCGGTCTTTGGAGAGCGCCTCTGGCAGGAACTTCAGAGCGACGGCGCGACCAAGCTTGCTGTCCTCCGCCTTGTAGACCACGCCCATGCCGCCGCCGCCCAATGGCGACAGGATTCGATAGTGGCCGACCTCTCGTCCCACCATCGCCTGCGGCTCGCTCGGAGCTATCAGGAGGGCCGTAACCTCCAGGGCGGAATCCTCCATGAAGTCCTCCGCCTGTTGCTCATGGGCAAGCAGGGACTGCACTTCCTGGCGCAACTCAAAGTCGCCACAGCAGGCTTGCTCCAGAAAAGTCTCGCGCTCCACCGGTGCCAATGCCGCTGCCGAGTGATAGAGCTCTTCGATTTGGTTCCAACGCCCTGGCTGCATATCACGCGGCCCCGCTGATTTCGCGCAGCAGCCAGGTCTTGGCCAGTCGCCAGTCGCGCCGGATTGTCTCCGGAGAAACCTTCAATACCTCGGCACTTTCTTCAACGGTTAACCCGCCGAAAAAGCGTAGCTCTACAACGTGCGCCTTCCGGGCATCAATTTTGGCGAGAGCCAGAAGCGCATCGTCGATGGCCACCAGGTCGGGTGAACGCACCGGGAACACCACCGGCGCATCCTCCAATGCGATAGGTTGCTCCCTCCCTCCCCGTTTGGCGTAATGGCGCGAACGCGCCAAATCGAGGAGGATACGCCGCATTAACCGCGCACACAGGGCGAAGAAATGTGCACGGTTCTGCCATTGCATATTCCGAACATCCACTAATTGCAAGTATGCTTCGTTAATCAGTGCTGTAGGTTGCAGGGTGTGATCAGGTCGTTCTCGCCTCATCTGTAACCGGGCAAGACGGTGCAGTTCGTCATACACCAACGGAGTCAACCGTTCCAGTACGCTCTCCTCGCCGTCAGACCAGGCCATCAAGAGCCTAGTGATGTCGTGAGGCTTGTCTTGCGGCGGCAGCATCGCGGTCCTCGAGCGACGGCTAACGTTCCTAATGGGCTCTGCCACCGCAGTCTAATAACGGCGCAGGTGGCATTAACGGCAGGGATCCAAAATGGGGCCGAACACGGGACAGACGGCAACCGAGACGGTTGGATTCAACTGCTCTGGCATTGGTTGTACGACGGAGGCAATCTTTCTTACAAAATTGTCTGCATTTTCGTCATTTTCATACCCCGTATTTTCTTATGGTTAGGGGTGGGAATGGCTAGAGCTTGCTTGAGGTGGTCAATGAGGGTAATGCTTAGGTGTGGCGGCTCATTGAGCACCGAGAGCAATAGACCGAAGCCAAAGTGTTTCACTTTTCAAGAAAAGCATCCGAAGCAAAGCCGAGCACAGACGAAAAGCCCCGACCCGTGCTGGGACAAATTACCTCGATTTTCTATTGGGACGCCTGATTAGCCTCCTTTGAACTCTTCCATAAGCCACTAGACTTTGTAATGGGTTGTGACGCCCCAAGAAGATAGCAAGGCTGCACCAGCACAAATTTTGTTCCGTTGCCATTACCGTTTTTTGCCACGCTTCACGCTTTAACAAATAGGGCAACGGGGGCGCGGTGCCTCTGATTAACCTTGGTCCCAAATCCGGACCCGCCCCCGCCCCCCCAAAAGCCATGGCACACAGCCAGCATTGGATGTGTACCAGAAGAGCCACATTGCGCAAAAAGCTGACAGGCTTTCTGCGTCACCACCACTTTTGACGGAAAGGAACAGTGATGAAAGAAGTTAGAATTCTCGCGCTAGCTGCAACCCTAGCACTTGGCTCAACCTTAACTGCGTACGCACAATCGGAAAATCCGACCAGTTCGGATCAACACATGACGACGGCTGGCGACCAGACTGTGATCGCAGACAGCAGGGTATCGCCTCACCAGGCTCAGAGCTCGCTCTCAACCCCGAGCGGGCATGCCAATCAGGATGGCGCTCAATATAACGGCATTGCCAATGACAGGGACTGGTCTGTCGATCCCCAAGCGGAGCGTCTGCAGGAACTCCAGAATGATTCTGGAGCAAACTAGTCGCGACACGATGTCCTTCGGGACTAAGCATTTTCTGTTCGTGTAGCGGATGGGCACGTTCAAACGGATGTGCCCTCCGTGCTTGCTATGTAATGTCGATGAGCCGAGGCTTCAAGATAATGGTGATATTCACCGGTCTGTTATTCGTAACGTCGTTCACGGTGATATCGAAGGCATCTGACGATTTTGAGACATCAGTCTGCGACCTGAGCAGTACTAACATTGAGATGGGCGAATTCTTTGCCCAGCTGCGTGCTGGCGCAGGATGATGACGAGTTCGGCGTCCAGTTTGGCCAGCAGTTCCTTACCCTTCTTCGTGGCTCTGACCGCACTCTCGCGGCGATCCGATGTCGAAACCTCCGAGGCAATCCACTTCATGCTCTTCAGCCTGGCGGCAAATCGGCTGGCGACGGGCTGAGTGAGGCCAAGCTCTTTCCTGATCGCCGCCTGGGTCGTCCCGGCTTCACCGTTTGCCAGGTGGAGAGCTCATAGAAACAGCAGGCTGTCGCCTTTGGCGAGGCGCCCGCCGAAAGCGAGTTGCGAAACCTCCGTCATCTCCATCAGGGTCTCAATTGCTGTCATTACCCGTCTCAGCACCGGAAGGCCGTTGGTATGGTCTTCGCGAGCAATACTTCCAGATCTGCATGGATTGTAACAACGGGCGCGATCAAGGGTATGTAGCTGATGGGCAGGCGGATAACTCGATATGCATTCATCTGTGGAAGTATTGTGTGCACTGCCCATTGGGCGGGATCGCGCCGGTCGGACGCGGCGGCGGAACAGGTCAACAGGCGGGTCTGGTGCCTACGATTCGGCACGAAGGCGCTGACGTTGTTTATCTTGATGTGGCGTACCCGCCGCTGGTCGTCAGTGCGATCTCCGATGACAGGAAACAGCTGGCGTAGTGTCTTATCAATCTGCTCAACACTACCGAGAATCGCAGTTCTGTGCGCGGCTGGCGTTGCTGCGGATTCGTACTCGCCGAAAACTATCACCTGTAAGGCGTTCCGAACCTCGTGATTCAGTTGAGCGATTCGGCGTAGATCGTCCACTACCCGCCGCCGCCGTTCTCGCGCTGCAGTCAGTAATAAGAACGGAGCCAAGGCTGCTGCACAACATAGAAGCGAGAACTCGATACCTGTTTGGGCTTGGGGCGAGACGTTCATTCGCATGACAAAAATGTGGATTATGTATCCCAGTAGACCTGCGGAAAGTCCAAAGCAAACGGCGACAATGGCAATTCGCAGCGGCGAGCTTGCTATATCCCCAATCGTTCTCTCGAATTGCTCCCGCATTCCAACACCCCACAGTCGTCCTACTCTGCTCTTCGCCTCAATCCTTCTTTCGCTCGGCTTGCAGGTACGACTCGATTGATTCTTCCAGTTGTAGCAGCACCGCATCGTTCAACTTGTTCAAATCCAGCAGCATGTAGCTCAGGTTCAGATCGAGCAAGTGTTCGTAAACGAGATTATTGATTACCTCAGTAATGATGCGTTGTTTTCGCAACATGAGCCGGAGAGAGTATTGCTGCTTTAGACGAACTTGCCCACGAAGGTGGGCAGAGCGCAGCAACGCTTCACTGTCCTCATTGGGACTATCCGAGTCAAGGTAGTCGGCAAGCTCTCTGATCATGCTGTCGAGGGTGTCAAGTCGTTCCTCATCCGAGAGCGGCAGCGCAGCTAACTCAGGGTTCGCCTTCATGTTGACCAGAGTGCGAGCAAGGATTATGCCAACGTTGTCTCGCAGAATGACGGATAGTCGCTGAATAGGGTGTGGAGGAGAGACTCTTCGTTCTTGTAATTTGCGAGTGATGGTCTCTATCAGCAGGGGGATGTCGGAAGGCTTGGTCAAGTAATCATCTACCTGCTGGCGTAAAGCTCGTAGTGCTGTTTCGAATGCCGGGAAGCCCGTCAGAATCAAGTTGACGCATTGGGGGTTCACCCGCCGCATGGCGTGAACCACGGTGAATCCATCGGCAATGTGGCCCATGTTGAGGTCAGATATGAGCACGTCGAATTGCTGCGATGCGATGACGTTCAGTGCCTCTGGAACTGAGGCAGCGGTGGCCACTTCATACCCGTGGTGTCTGAGAACCGCTGGGAGCGTAATTAGGACTCCGGGGTCATCATCGACACAGAGAATCCGGATGGCTGGCATAATGCACCTGTTGTCGGATGGCGGGCACCGGCTACACGACACACTCCGATCCACCAATTCACCGTTTGGCTCTGGGGTTGTCTCGTTTTTCATAAAGCAACCCTGACAGGTGACGAAACGTCATACAGGCCTGTGCCTACACTAGCCACGATTCTCTGCATTGATGACGATGAAACGGCGCTGAATATCCGGAAGATGGTTCTGGAAATGGCGGGATACTCCGTACTGGCAGCCATCGACGTTGAGTCCGCAATTCAACTGTTTACCTCTTCTGCCGTAGACGTCGTAATAAGCGACCACCTACTGCAAGGCAAAACCGGAACAGAACTCGCTGCCGAAATGAAGCGACTGAAACCTATGATCCCAATCGTCATCATGTCAGGGATGGTGGAACGGCCTGCAGGCATCGAACACGCCGATCTGTTTATCTGCAAAGGGGAAGCTCCTCCTATTTGGCTGAAGAAAATCTCGGACTTGTTACAGCAGAGCCGGTCCCAAGCCCCGCAGTCCAAGGCGAGAGGCAACGGCCCAGACTGACGTGCAGGGGTGTGAGTTTGCACGGCACGATCTTGTGATTGCTTCGGGTTCGAAGTTCGCCGCCTACGAGCAGCCATGACCTGTATTTGACAACCCAGATTGTGCGGCGTAGCGTCAAAGAAGAGAGTAACGTACTTCCCTCGTTCAGGTTCTCTGAACTAAGTCAGTCCATCTGAAGCTCTCCCCTCTTAGTTCCCCACATCGGCTCAGGAGCTTGCAATGTTTGCACGCAAAGTCGCCGTACGCTTGAAGCCACCAGCCTGAGGCGATTTCCCATGGAAAAACGCAGGGATCGCCGCAAAGACTTGGTCGGAGAGCGAACCCGTCAACTGGAAACGGCCAACGTTCAACTGCACGAGAGCGAGGAGAAATTCAGACTGCTGGTGGACGGAGCCAGAGATCACGCCATTTTCATGCTCGACCCCGATGGCAAAGTGGTGAGTTGGAACAGCGGTGCGGAGGCAACTAAGGGCTACACAGCGTCAGAAATCATCGGCCACCACATATCCTGCTTCTATATCTCCGAGGACGTTGAGCACGGGGAGCCTGCAAGGCTTCTGAAGGGAGCCGCCGAGCATGGACTGATGGAGTCTGAGGGTTGGCGTGTGCGTAAGGACGGCTCTCGATTCTGGGCAGAGGTCGTGGTGACTGCGTTGTGTGATGCCTCGGGAAATTTGCGAGGCTTCTGCAAAGTCACCCGTGACGTTAGCGTGCGTAAGCAGGCGGAAGAAACGCTACGGCAAAATCAGGAGCGACTTGCAGCAATTATCGGCTCTGCAATGGATGCCTTTATCACCGTTGACAAGGAGCAGCGGATTATCGTGTTCAATGCGGCGGCAGAGAAAGTTTTCGGTTGCCCAGCAGATGAGGCCATCGGCCAAACTCTTGACCGCTTCATCCCAGAGCGATTCCGTGAAGCGCACCACAGCCATGTGCAGCGATTTGGTTCCACCGGAGCAACCAGCCGAACAATGTATTCTCCCGGAACTCTCTACGGACGGCGAGCCGATGGTGAGGAGTTCCCGCTGGAAGCCGCTATTTCACAGGCGATCATCGGTGGAGATAAACTATACACGGTAATTCTGCGAGACCTAACTCAGCGGAAGCAGACAGAAGCGGCATTGATGCGGAGCGAGAAACTGGCGACCGTGGGGCGGTTGGCAGCGACAGTTGCACATGAAATTAACAATCCGCTGGAAGCCGTGACCAATCTTCTGTACTTGGCCGAACAAAACCCGTCCCTCGATGAAGCCGCAAGAGAGCACCTGCGAATGGCGGGTGCCGAAGTCGCACGAGCCGCCCACATTGCCAGACAGACACTCAGCTTTTCCAAAGGCGGCTCGGCCTTTAGTAGGTTCCGGGCGACCGATGTCTTGGAAAGTGTGCTTGCCATGATGGAACGCAAGCTGCAAAACAAACAAGTAATTTGCGAGAAAGAATTTTCCGGGCAGGGCGAGATTTGGGGCGTGGAGAACGAAATTCGACAGGTATTCTGGAATCTCCTTAGCAACAGCTTGGATGCCGTTCCCGCTGGCGGTCGTATCAGACTGCGTGTTTCACCAAGCCGCCGTGATGGCGGCGGTCCCGGCGTGCGCATGACCGTGGCCGACAATGGCAGCGGAATCAGCGCAGACCACATGCCGCATCTATTCGAGCCCTTCTTTACCACCAAGGCCACGGGCAACGGGCTGGGGCTTTGGATTACGAGCGAGATAGTGAAGAAGCATGGCGGGTCTATCCGAGTGCGCTCTCGGAATGGAGGCGGCAAACGGACTGGCACGGTGTTTTCTGTTCTTCTTCCTGCGGAAGCGGCCAACGTTGCGGAGATGAAGGTAGTACCAATCCAACGTCAGGCTTAAAAGCTGAAGAGAAAATCGGGGGCGTTGGTTTCGATGCCTGAGTGAACAGCACGATGGAAAGATGATCAAGGTTCTTAGCTGCGCTCTTGATGAGGAACTACGCAGACTGCGGAGTGCCATTCTAGTGCTGCGTGGGTGTGACGTGGTGTCACCGGGTACGCCAGAGTCCGCAATCGATGAGATGCAGAGGGGCAAATTCGACGTACTGCTTCTCTGCCACGAACTCGGGGGTGAGAATAGCGATACGCTTTGCGAGACATTCCGACAGAAGTTTGCCTGTGGAAGAATTGTGTTCATCCGAAGTCCGGGAATTATCGCCCCCTTGAACTGCTCTGCCGACCAAATTGTGAGTGCCGATGATCCAGAGGAAATGAATGGTGCTGTTCTTGGAGTGCCCTATCTGATACGCGGCTCGCGCCGCGCTAATTGAAATTGAACCATGGACGAGCAGGATTCAGGACGCCTTTTGGGTATCAGTTGTCTCTTCCCGTTTTGCTTTAGACAATTCCATCGGCAGAAAAACAGAGAAGCAGGTACCGCTGCGGCCAAAGCGTGTGGTGCTGTGCATGCGAATCTCGCCTTGGTGCTTTCGCACGATTCCTTGGCTCACCCAGAGTCCCAATCCCGTTCCTTGCTCGCCTTTCGTTGTGAAGAACGGCTGAAACAGCTTTGAGCGCTGTTCAGGTGAAATTCCGTGACCGTTATCAGCGATGACCACACGAACTCCCCGAACTTCTTCTTTCTGCCACTGCTTTGACGGAAAGATGTGGATATTCAGTTTGCCTCTATCCGGCGTTGCTTCAATTGCATTTGAGACCAGATTCAAAAACACCTGCCTCAACTCACCGGGAAAACCCATGACAGGGGCGTTCGCTTCACTGCGTTTGCTGACTTGCAACTGCTTCCTCTCGATCTTGCGAGCATCCAGAGTCAGCACGCTATCCAGCACTTGCGAAAGGTTCACTTGCACAGGCGAACTCGAATCGCGGTAAAACGACAGCGTATTTGCGATGATTTGCTGTATGCGTTCAAGCTCTCTCTGGAGAAGCTGCACGCACTCGCGCCCATGCTCGTGCAACTTTGAGTCCTGCAACAGTAGATACACAAGGTTGTTGACGGCGTCGAGGGGATTATTGATTTCGTGGGCCAAGGTTCCAGACATCCGTCCAACAGCAGCAAGTTTCTCGCTTGTCCGAAGCGATTCCTCCGCTTGCTGCATGGCGGTGATGTCCTCAACAGTTACAACAGCCATTGTCACATTACCGCTGCTGTCGCGTACGGGAGTGGCGTTGACACTGACGATTACCTCTGTTCCCGTGTCGGTTCGACGCACACGCTGGTGGCATTGCACAACAGTCTCCCCGCGAAGAGCGCGAGAGGTACTCCACTCCTCCTGAGTAAGCAATCTGCCATTCAGATCGTAGCGTTCGAGCAGCGGTGATATGGCATCTGGCGAACCTCCGGGATCAAAGCCATGGATACGGAAGTACGCGGGATTAGTCAGCAGCCGCTTCCCCTCGGTGCCGATGACGTACATTCCCTCCGACATACTGTCGATGTTAGCTCGGAATTGTGCCAGCGTCTTTTCGGCTAGTTCCTTTGCGGCAATCGCCTCCGAGTGAAGATTTTTACGGGCAAGGTCTGCCAACCAGCAAATGGTCGCAAAGGTCAGCCCAAAGAAAAAGGTACGCAGTAGATTGGCAACATCGTTGCTGAAAGCATTGTAGGGTGCGAGAAAGAAGAAGTTTGCGCTCAACGAAGCCAACACGGTGGCCAGCAGACCGGGCTTGAGACCGCCAATCCATACGGCAATAATGACGGCGGGATAGAAGAACAGATACGGCGTTGTGTAACTGAATGGCCGTAGGTAGAGACCGATCAGGGTTGCCAGTGCAACCGCGCTGACAGCGACCCCGTATCGGAGCAGGCGTGATCCGGCACTGAGACCAGTGACCGTGGGGCATGGAGAATGCCCGAGGGGACGAATAGACATGCCGCCTCACAAAAACAAGTTGAGGAATTCTGACATCCTGCATCTGCCGTTCGAACTGGCAGAGCGGTCTTTGGCAACTTCTGTGCGATGAAGCGCACCCCAGCACCGCAGGATTGTATTCTTCTGGAACGGACGATGCAACGTTTCGGCTCACGCACATCGGAGCGGATTTTGATTGCGGTACGCCAAAAGCTGGTTCTCATACTGACTAGAGACCACTCGCTGAAATCAGGTTGAATTTGCCAATGATTTAGGGGTAGCGAAATGGAGCCTTGAAAACCACCCTGTTTAGAGGCGGATTCGGGGCATTTCGGCGGTCGTTTTTAGTGTAATTCCGGTGGGGAGCGAACTTAATCTCGGCGAGGGGGACAGGACAATCCATTCCCGGTTCCGGCAACCGGTGAGCGAAAAACCCTCGTCCCCAATGCCGTAAACGGAGCACGCATTCAAAGAACTTACGAATCCAGTTTTGTTGAGCTAAAAACAGATGTTTGTCGCTCATTATTCTTATCTGACATGACGGCGGGTTCCTCGCCGAGGCCCAATGCTCACTCCGCCGCACGGCGCACGGGCAAGACCACGAGGCTGGACTTACCCCTCCAAGGGGCGAGTGTGACGCCGACTGGAAAGCCGAAGGGTTTCGACTTGCATGCTGGGCGGCAGTGGGTCTAGAGTTTTTAACCTGAGTGCCTCGATTACGTTCTGGTGCGGACAAGCAATGTCGTTTCAGCATTTATTTTCACCGGTTGAGGTTGCCACCAAGCTTGCAATTTCGCTTGGCATTGGCACCCTTGTCGGACTCGAACGCGAGTGGGCTCAGAAAGATGTCGGGGTCCGGACTTTCGCCATAACCTCGATGGGCGGGATGCTGGCGGCTTTGTTGGGTCGTGAATTTTCTGTTGCAGTTGTTATTGGCGTTTTCCTGTTGGTCATCTTCATCAATCTGCGTGTGCTATTAGTCAACCGTTCGCTGGAGATCACCACTTCGGCGGCATTGATCGCCGTTGCACTGCTCGGGGTTTTGACGGGTGAGGGGCACACATTTACCCCCGTGGCGTCGGCCATCATCATCACCATGCTGCTGGCGTGGAAAACTGAATTGACCCGCTTTGCCGGCGGCCTCACTACCCAGGAAGTCCGCAGCGCAGTTCTGCTCGGGCTATTAGGCCTGGTGATCTATCCGCTACTGCCCAACTACTTCGTCGATAAATGGCAACTATTGAATCCGCGTGAAGCCTGGATAACCGTGATTGTCCTGGCCGGCATCGGCTTCGTGAACTACGTGTTCCTTCGCCTATACAGCCAGCGCGGACTCTATTACGCCGCCGTTCTGGGCGGGCTCGTCAATAGTACCGCTGCCGTCACCGAGCTCACGCAATGGCTGAAGCCGTCCGAGGGAGAGTCAGTCGCGCACGCTATAGGCTTGGTCCTTCTCACGCGTATCGCAATGTTTGTCAGGAATATTGCGATTCTGTTGCTTTTCGCTCCGGCAGCCGCCGCGACCGCTTTCTGGCCGCTGCTCTGCATGACGCTGGCCGCCAGCTTGGTTGCGTGGAGGGGTAAGAACAAAAGCAAGGCACC
>JBEKQP010000081.1:0-17115 GCA_049519595.1 Candidatus Korobacteraceae bacterium
CATTCGCCACGTCGACGCCAACTTCGATCACCGTGGTGCTCACCAGCACGTCGATCTCGCCGGCCTGGAAGCGGCGCATCACGGCTTCCTTCTCCTCGGTATCGAGCCGGCCATGCAGCAAACCAATCCGCAGCTCGGGAAAAATCTTCTTCCTCAGTTCCTCGTACATGCGAATCGCCGCCTTGAGTTCACTTTCGACGCCCTCTTCCGCAGTCTGCTCCTCAATGACCGGATAAACCACGTACGCCTGCTGCCCGGCAGCGACGAGTTTGCGCAGAAAACTCCAGACCTCCGCCGCCCGCTCGCCGGGCACGCGGCGGGTCACAATAGGGGTTCTGCCGGGCGGCAGCTCGTCGATGACGCTGACATCAAGATCGCCATAAAGAGTGAGCGCAAGCGTGCGAGGAATGGGGGTTGCGGTCATTACCAGCACGTCTGGAGCGGACGGGGTCCCCGCTGTTGGCTTGTTGGGGTTGCTTTCCGCACCCTTCTTCATCAGTTTCATGCGTTGCAGCACGCCAAAGCGGTGCTGTTCGTCGACAATGACCAGGCCGAGCTTGTGGAACTCCACTTTCTCTTCCAGCAGGGCGTGGGTGCCGATCACGAGTTGGGCGTCACCCTGCGCGATATGGCGTCTGGCGTCGCGCTTGCGATCCTGCTCCATGGATCCGGTCAGCAGCACGATGCGGTAGCCGGCTTTTTCCAGGATCCGCCGCGCGGACAGCAGGTGCTGGGTTGCCAGAATCTCCGTCGGCGCCATCATCGACACCTGGTAACCGTTTTCCATCGCGATGATGGCGGCTTCGAAGGCCACAATCGTCTTGCCCGAGCCAACGTCGCCTTGCAGCAAGCGCCTCATTGGCAATGGCTGCCGCATATCATCGGCAATTTCCTTCAGCACGCGTTTCTGGGATGCGGTCGGGTGAAACGGTAGGACGCTTTTCAGCGCCTCGCGGACGCGCGCGTCAATGCGGAAGCGTATTCCCGGCAAGCCACGCAGTCGGCGGCGCTTCAACTCCAGTCCTAGTTCAAGAAAGAACAACTCCTCGAAAATGAGACGGTAATGCGCCGGAGTTCGCGCCGTCTGGAGCGCGGCAAAGCTTTCGCCGGCATCGGGCCAGTGAGCGCGCCAGAACGCCTCGAAACGCGGGACCAACCCGAGGCGGCCACGAATCGCCGCCGGAATAGCATCGGGGAGATTGGGATCGAGCGCCTCCAGCGCCGAGTGGATTATCCTGCGAAACCAGCGGGTCGTCAGCCTGCCTGCGCCCTCGTAGATGGGGACGATGCGGCCCACTTCCAGCGAATGCCACTTTGAGCGCGCTTCGCCGGGGTCCCCGACGAGGCTCGGCTCGTTGGGGTGAAAGCTGCCATCCTCGCCAGCGTTTTCGGCTTCGGCTTCGTCGAGAATCTCGAACTGGGGCTGAAGCATCTGCAATCCACCGCGACCGCGCGAGTCCTGCTCCACTTTGCCGTAGAGGGCGACCATCTGCCCGGGTTGGAAGCGATCTTTGAGATAGGTTCCGCGGAACCACATGCACTTCAGGGTGGTACGGCCCTGGCCCGCCGTCATCTCCATGATGGGCATGCTCCGAGCGCGAAACAGCGCGGAGGTACGCACTTCGGCGATGACGCTCGCCATCTCTCCGGGAGACAGTTCGGCAATCGTTCGGGGGTTGATTCGATCCTCGTAACGGAACGGCAGATAGTAGAGCAGGTCCTCAATCACCGAGATACCCTTGGCCGCAAGCGTCTCGGCAAGCCGGGGACCGATGCCCTTGACGAATTGAATCGGGGTGCTGAGCTCCAGCATTATGCCGATGGTACAGAACCCGGGTCACCCAACGGAAGCTATCTTGATCAAAAGTTAGGTTCGTTTGGTAGATTATGCTGATTTACGACACCCCATCACCCAAGGCGAGCAAATCCGGAGGCAAGATGCGCCAGATTCCACCCCCGCAATGGCAAAAGCGGCCGCCGCCGGGGACCCTGGTTCATGGCTCGGGCCTTTCGACCGTCGGCCATGAGCAAATGAGTCGGTTGGGCCGGGTAACTTTTTGCCTTCGATTTGGTTCCAATAAGCGTGTTTCTGAATTTTCTGAAATCTCTGATTGCGGTGGTCAGCGGAAACGCAATTTACTTCTTCCTGCTGCTGCCGGTTCTGCCTCGCGGCGCCCGCCACCGGTATCTCCACTTCGATTTGGGCCTGGTGCTGGATGCCTGGATCTGTCTGGTGATTTATGGGGTTCTCAGCCTGGCAACGCGAAGAAAAGGGCGCGAAGCAGGGCGTTCTTCAGGGTAGACGCCGGCTGCCCTGCTACTCAATCAACCGGAAACGGCGGATAATACCTAAAACAAGACCCCGAACATGAGGCTTTTCGCGGATTGACCCGAAGCGGCCGGGCACTGTATTTTCATTAACTTGGGTGTATGTGCCCCCAGCCGACCGCCGCACGCTCAAAAGCCCCGTCGGGGCCATGATCGAGGGACATGAAGATTTTCCGGGTTTTCTGCCTCCCATTATTGGGAGCCATCATCATTACCGCCTCCTGCAAAACTGAAGAAATCAATCAGAGCGGTGCCGCGCCTCCCTCGGATGCTCTGGCACCCACCCTTTCCGGACCGGCTGCTCCTGCCCCGCAGCCCAAGATTCAACAGACGATTCAGCCTAAGCCGGACCCAGTCCCAGATCTGATCAAACGGGTGGAGGACGAATATGCCAAGGGTGAGGCCAACTATCGGACGGGACACCTGGAGGCGGCCAGAGAGAATTTCGACCGCGCTTTCGACACCCTGCTAACCGGGCCGGTTAGCGTTCACTCCGATGATCGTCTGGAACGCGAATTCGACAGGATTGTCGAAGGCGTAAACCGGCTGGAGATGCTGGCCCTGAAGGAGGGCGATGGTTTTACCGAACAGCGCAGCGAGCCGGCACCGATCGACGAGGCCAACGAGGTCACTTTTCCGATCGACCCGGCGGTGAGGGCTAAAGCGGAGGCAGAGCTGCGCCAGACGCGTTCCGATCTGCCTTTGGTAATGAACGATCAGGTAGCCAGTTTCGTCAATTACTTCTCTGCCGGCAAGGGTCGCGGAGCGATGGAGCACGGTTTGCTACGCGCCGGACGCTACCGCGCCATGATTTCGCGGGTTTTGCGGGAGGAAGGCGTTCCGCAGGATTTGATCTACCTGGCACAGGCCGAATCGGGCTTCCATCCCCTGGCGCTATCGCAAGCCGGGGCTCGCGGGATATGGCAGTTCATGGCCTCCCGGGCCTCGGGCTACGGGCTGCAACGCAGTTGGTGGGTCGACGAACGCCAGGACCCGGAGAAGGCTACACGGGCCGCCGCACGCCATCTGAAGGATCTCTATAACCAGTTTGGTGACTGGTACTTGGCGATGGCGGCCTACAACTCCGGCCCGGGCACCGTGCAAAGGGCTGTCGAGCGCACGGGTTATGCCGACTTTTGGGAGCTTTATCGCAGAAACGTACTGCCAGGCGAGACCCGAAATTACGTGCCGATTATCCTCGCCGTCACCATTGTGGCGAAAAACCCAGCGCAATACGGGCTTGATCGGATGACCCCCGAGACCCCGCCGGCGGTGGAAGTGGTGAAGGTCAATTACGCCGTCGACCTCCGCCTGGTTGCCGAGTGCATCGACGCCTCGGTCGCGACTCTCCAGGACCTGAACCCAAGCCTTCTCCGCATGATCACGCCCAAGGACGCCGAGTTCGAACTCACGCTGCCGGCGGGCACCGCCGAGCGCTTCCAGGCGGCGATTACGGCTATCCCGCTGGATATGCGCGCACAATGGCGGTATCACAAGGTCCAGCCCGGCGAGACGCTGTCGCAGGTGGCACAGCGTTACCATGCCACCACGCGCTCGATTGCCCAGGCGAACAACATCGCGGAAGATGCCGTCCTGCAAGCGGACGCCAAGCTGATCATTCCGGTCACCGCCGTGCGCCGCGCTCCCGGCGAAAGTGACCTCGTTACCTATTCCCTGCGTCCCGTGATGCACACGGCGCGCAAGGGCGAAACCGCACTCTCGGTGGCCGATGATTACGCTGTCCCGGTCGAGATGGTACGCAAGTGGAACCACCTCCGCGGAAATCAGCTACGGGTGGGCCAGACACTGCGCATCTACAAGCCGGTCGGAAGGCAATCGACCAGGGAGGCTTCCGCTACCCCGAGTACCCGGCATCAGCCCGCAGGTCATGGGCAAACTTCGGCCTCAAGCCGGGTCGGCAACCCAAAAACCGCAGCTGGGACACACGCAGGCAGCGGCCCCAAGACCTCTGCCAAGGCCCAGGCGGCACACACCTCGCATACGGCAGCCGCCGCGAAGACCCCGGCTAAGGGCAACTCCCCCGTCGCCAAGGGCAAAACCTCGTCCGTGAGCGCCAGCAAGTCCGGCCAACAGCGGGTGCACAAGGTTAGGCCCGGAGACACCCTCTACAGCATAGCTGGTCAATACAACACCACGGTCGAGGCTCTGAAGCGGAACAATGGCAAGGCAACCGGTAGTATTCATCCCGGACAAGTGCTGGTCATCAAGTAGCCGCCGGTCTGAGATACCGCTTCCGCGACCGGTTTTCGGTGCCGTTTCCAAACTGGATACATAAAAACGCAAGAATCGCTTTCTTATATTTGCATCCCATCGCCAGCAAGTGTATTTTGTTCCGCAGGCTGTATTGCGCGTTTGCGGCGAACAACTGTCAGCGCGCGCGGCACCTGAGACTTCATGCAGTCGTGATGTATCCGTTGTTCTGGCGCTCCGCATCGCGGAGGTCGGCAGATAACCAGGAGGACACATGGCGTTATTCGACGAGACTCTTCATGGCCGTGACGACGAAATGGACGATTACGGCGAAGGCAATGCTTACGACGAAACTCCGGAGGAAGAAGAAGACTACGACGAGGAAGAGGAAGAGGAGGAAGATGCGGGCACAATTGGAAAAGAGCCTCGCGAGTCTGTCGAACCGGTCGTGCCAGGCGGCATGAGTGAAACGGTGATCGAGGCGATTGTCGTGGAAAAGCCCGCGCGCAAACCCCCAGTTCGCAAGCCGGCGGCCAAGAAGGCTGCTCCGAAGAAGGCAGCCAAGGTAGCGGCTCCGAAGAAGGCCGCCAAAAAAGCAGCGGCCAAGAAGGTAGCCCCCAAGAAGGCAGCAAAGAAGGTAGCCAAGAAGGCGGCCAAGAAGACCGCTCCGAAGAAGGCAGCCAAGAAGGCGCCACTAAAGAAAGCCGCGAAGAAGGCTCCGGCCAAAAAAGCGGTAAAAAAGGCGCCCAAGAAAGCCGCGAAAAAAGGCGGGCGCCGCCGCTAATCACGGCTGCTGGTTCCGGGATGCCGTCTCTGACGCATGCTGTGTGTCTGCCTTCGCCAGCGCAGTGGCAGGTTGGGCGCGGCCAACGTCCGTGATTCATTACCGTTGACGAAAGTTGCTCAAGCCGGGCAGCTGCGATGGTGTTGGTTCCGAAAGCCGCGGATGACCTCCGCGGCTTAGGCTTTTTGAGGGCTGGATTCACGGGTGGGAGGCATTACCACGCAAGCAACAATTGGACCGGATTGGCGGATGGACCTCCGGCGATGGTGATACTCAGGGGTACACCGACGGAAGAGCTGCGTTAGTTCATCTTTTCAGCAAATCCACGGGCTGCCGCACATCGTGCACACGGAAGTAGCGGGCGAGTGAGGGATGCTGCTTGGCAACCGCTTGATACATTTGCCAGGCAACGTTGCGGTACGACGAGTGACCGGCGGGTGAAGTGCGCAGTTCCGCGATGTAAACCACCTCCGCCAGATCCATTTTGAATAACGCCCGCTTGCGGAAAGCCAGAGGGATAAGGTACTGCGCCTCGGGAGCGAGTTCTCCCACGCTGTTAGGTCTTGGCTCTTCAGCGGAGTCGATCTGCCTGCTCAATGCGGTGTTCAACGTGTAGGCCGCCGATTCGGCGCGGTCCATGGCAGCCGTGTAGCGTCCCGCAAGATCAGCAGCGGTGATTTCCTCGGGCATTTCAAAACCGTGAGCGGTGGTGAACTCTTGTGCGATCTGGGTGCAGCGGCGGTGGCGGTGAAGGTCGCGGTAGGCACCAATATCCATAAGAATATCGAAGCGGAAACTTTGCCCGGCACAGAATGCCCGCAGCAGTTCATCATGTTGGCCACGATGACACGCCCCAAGTGAAATGATCTCGTCGCGTTCGGCGGAGCTGAGTGAGTCCACGCGTTCGCGAATTTGAGTGTAGGGGTAGTGGCAGTGTTGGTAGAGCAGCGTGCAGGCCAATTCGGTTTCAACCGATTCCGGTTCCAGCAGCGTAACCGCCTCGGCAGGCAGAATCTCGGCTCCAAGCATTAACTCGCTGGCGGCCTGCCGCAGCTCGTGCCGCGTTTCCACTTCGTATTTGCTCGCCTCGGCATATTTCATCAGCGTGGGCGCAACAGGAACTTCGCGGAGCAACTGTTTTGCCGCCAGCGCACCCAAAACTTCGTCTTTGGCGCCGATGGCCTCAGCTAGTTCACGCCACGCCTTGTGCTTGACGTTGTAGGCGCCGCGCCGTGCCGCTGCCTTCAGTTGCGCGCCGAGGCTGCGCACCTCGGGGTGAGTGTGCGCCAGCAGGCGCGCTATCTGCGTTTCCAGCGTACGGGCGTTGACAATCTGTCCCAGGGAGGTGTTGGTTGCCAGCGGCAGCAGGTAGCGGGCCAGGTCAAAGGCTCGCGCCTGCAAAGTACGCTTGTAAGCTTCCGGCTTCATCTCGGCGGGCCGCGGCGTGCCTTCGGCCAGGTATCTGAACACGTCTTTGGAGATCTGCTCGTATTCAGAAAACAGGAAAGCCGCAGTTTCGCCATATGACTCGGCATTGCGAGAGCTTGCACTGGCTTCCGCATCGGCATTCGAGGAGACGTCCGACGATTCGCCTACCTGCGTGAAATCGGGGATGAAGTAGCCGCTCTTCTTGAAGTCCTGATAGCGAGTTGAGCGCTCCTGTCCGTCCCAGCGCTGCTCGTCAACTACGGCGATTGCGGCCAGCAGCGACAGGCGCTCGAAGGCCGTCGTGATGTGGGCCAGATCCGCAATCGAGCGATGGCCGTATTGGAAGTAGAAGGTGTTGAGAAATTGCTCCGCCTTCTGCTCGTCAAGCTCTGCCAACGATTCCTTCATCGAGAGCGCCGAGCGCGAGTACCTGGCCATGGCGTAGGCCTGCACCTCCGGATCGGCACCCTGTACACAAAAAACAGCAGTTCCGGCAGGTGTATCTGAAATTTCAGAGTCTTGGACTTTGGTCGAATCACGTTCGGATCGGGAGCGGGCCATGCCGGAAGTGTAAGGTTAGTCGAAACGGAGCGCAAGGCCACATCAAATCCCTTGCTTGCGCAAACCGTAGATGCCGAAAGAGACTGTCGGGGCCGGCTGAATTGCCTATCACCGTGAAACTCTGGGCTAAGGTGGGGCCTGTAGCTTCTTTTTCGGGTGCCGATGAGTCTTTTGTGCGGGTTTTCACACTGGTTCGGATCAAGTACACTAATGGTTTGCCCATTATGAGCGGTCGTCTGAAGAACATTTTGATCATAGCCCTGGCACTGATCGGGGCAACATTCGCCGGCGCGCAGCAACGTGCGAATTTGGCTTGGACGGCTTATCTGGATCTGCCGTCACCGATTCCAGAAGGGCACGCCGCCTTGCCGCGAGTGGCTCCCGCGCTCGCGCTGCAGCTATTTTTGGGCCAAAAGCAGAGTACGAACAATCTGGACTACAGCAGCCAGACCGTAGTCCATGCGGAGTTGCCCGAACTGGAGCAGACGGGCGACTACGAACTCGTGAGGGTTTATAGCGCCCAACCCCGCTCCTTGAAGTATGCCCCGGTTCGTTTTACCGGTAACGGCTTTGTCAAAAGCAATGTGATCCTGCGAGTTTTGCAATCGGAGGTCGACCGGATCGAGAAGGACGATCCCGCGGAACTAGCGATTTCGGAGCGTAACTACAAGTTTTCGTACAAAGGCGTACAGACCTTGAACGGCGGTCCGGTGCACGTTTTCCATGTCAAACCACGTCACAGGCATCAGGGATTGTTCAAGGGCCGAATTTGCCTGGACGCCAGCTCCGGCCATCTCCGGCGAGCCGAGGGAACACCCGTCAAGTCACCCTCATTTTTCATCAAGCGTGCGGAGTTTGTGCAGGATTTCGGCGACTTCGGGCAGTACACACTGCCCACGCGCCTGCATTCGACGGCGGAGACGAGGCTGATTGGACGAGCGCTGCTGGACATCGTTTATTCTTCCTATCAGTTTTCATCTGCCAAGCCGCGAAACGAAGCGGTTGCAGGCCAGAGCTTCTGATATCCGCCAGCGCGCCCAGATCGTTTCGGCGTCGCAAAGCCGCATGCTGTAGACTGAAAACATCATTCCATTCACAATCGGTTACCATTCTTGTGATTGAATCCGAAGGAAAATTTCGTTTTGAACACTGGTATTCGTAACATCGCCATCATCGCTCACGTCGATCACGGAAAAACTACACTGGTAGATGCCATGCTGAAGCAGAGCGGCACGTTCCGCGCCAACGAACAGGTAGCGGAGCGCGTCATGGACTCCAATGCGCTTGAGCGCGAGCGCGGCATCACCATCCTGGCGAAGAACACGGCGGTTGACTACCACGGGGTCAAGATCAACATCGTCGACACGCCAGGCCACAGCGACTTTGGAGGCGAGGTCGAGCGTGCCTTGAAAATGGTGGACGGGGTCATGCTGCTGGTGGATGCCAGCGAAGGACCGCTGCCGCAGACGCGCTACGTTTTGAGTAAGGCCCTCGAGGCAGGACTGCCTCCGGTGCTGGTAATCAACAAAATCGATCGCGCCGACGCCCGCGTGCAGGAGGTGGTGAACGAGGTCTATGACCTGTTCATCGATCTCGACGCCAACGAGCAGCAACTCGACTTTCCGATCCTCTACACCAACGCCAAGCTAGGCACCGCAACAACTTCTCCGGAGGGCACAGGAGAGAATCTTCGACCGTTGTTCGATGCTATTCTCTCCACCGTCCCGCCGCCGCAGGGTTCGCCTGAGGCCGCACTACAGATACTGGTGGCGAACCTCGATTACAGCGACTATCTCGGTCGCATGGCGATTGCGCGCGTCTTCAACGGTACGCTGCGAAACGGAGATGAGGCCGGCATTAGCAAACCCGACGGCTCGCTGGACAAGGTAAAGATCACCAAACTATTTTCCTTCAGCGGGTTGAAGCGAATTGAGATCGATGCAACCACCCTGGGCGATATCGTTGCCGTCGCCGGCGTCGAGGGTATCAACATTGGAGACACGATTACCTCGATCGAGACGCCCGCTCCGTTACCGCGGGTCGCCATTGACGAGCCTACGATCGCGATGCAGTTTACGGTCAATACGTCCCCTTTGTCCGGACGCGAGGGACAGTACGTCACCTCACGCCATCTGCGCGAACGATTACAAAAAGAATTGCTGACGAATGTGTCGCTGCGAGTGGAAGAGACCGACAGTCCAGACACGTTCAACGTGCTGGGCCGCGGAGAGTTGCAATTGGCCATTCTGATCGAGATGATGCGTCGCGAAGGCTATGAGCTGATGGTCGGCAAGCCGGAGATTGTGACCCGCACGATGGACGGCAAAAGGATGGAGCCCGTGGAGCGCCTTACCGTCGACGTTCCGGACGGATTTGTCGGCGTGGTCATGGAAAAGCTTGGCGGACGCAAGGGCCAGATTTTGAAGATGAGCAACCAGGGAACTTCCCGTGAGAGCGGCGGACCGAAGACCGGCCGCGTGCGCATCGACTTCCGGGTGCCCAGCCGCGGCTTGATCGGATTGCGCAGCGAACTGCTGACCGATACGCGCGGAACGATTGTGATGAACTCGCTATTCGACGGCTATACCGAGTGGCTTGGGGACATTCCTCAACGGCCCACCGGTGGGCTTGTGGCTGATCGTCCGGGAGGCACTACGGCGTACGCACTCTGGGGACTGCAGGAGCGCGGCGAATTGTTCGTCGGCCCGGGCGTCGAAGTTTACGAGGGCATGGTCATTGGGGAAAACTCGCGCGATAACGATCTCGATGTCAATTGCGTGCGCGAAAAGAAAATGACGAACATGCGCGCTTCGACCGCCGACGAAGCTGTTCGTCTGGTTCCCTTCCGCCCACTCAATCTGGAGCAGGCCATTGAATTCATTGCTGAAGATGAATTCGTCGAGGTGACGCCTAAATCTCTACGATTGAGGAAAAAGGTATTGCAGGCCAATCGGCGACCCAGGAAGCACGTACTAGTAGAAAAGACTTAGAAATCGTGGGGTATGTTACCGAGTAGGTACGTTCGTACCTTGCCCGCTTCCATAGTTCCCGTTATATTGACTACGAATTTCCGGCTGAATATCGGTCGGGGCAGGCTCCACGGAATGGTTGCGCGCGGGGGGATAATTCATGTCAGAACGATCGTGGGCGCAGGCGGAGGTGACGGTGAAAGATTCGTTGCTTAAGAAGCTGGCGGACGTGAATCGAGAGCTTTGGCTCTTGTTGTCGCTGTTCGGAATCGCGGCGCTGATGAACTTCCTGGTCGCCTCACACACGGTGATGCTGAACTTCTACGTGCTGCCCACTATCTTTTCAGCCTACTTCTATGGACGGCGGCATGCGGTCTCCACCGCTCTGGCAAGCGTCTTTCTCATCGTGCTGCTCGCGTGTTGGAACTCCGATCTTTTAGCGGCCAGCGCTTTCACGCTGGAAGGAGAACGCTGGTTTTCGTTGATCGCCTGGGGCGCTTCGCTGGTGCTTACGGCGGTGGCGATGGGTACCCTGTACGAAAAAGATAAAACCAAGTTACGTGAATTGCGGGAGACCTATCACGGCGTACTGATGATCCTCAGGCAATTTACCGCCAAAGATCAATACACGCAGAACCATTCCTACCGGGTTTCCATATTCGCCACACGGATTGCCGGCGAAATGGGGTTCGGCGAGGAACGCATTGAAGACGTGCGCGCGGCGGCGCTGCTGCACGACATCGGCAAACTGGACATCAGCCGCGAACTCCTCTACAAGGCAGCCCGTTTGACCGAAGAAGAATTCCACGAGATGCGCCAGCACGTGAGCAAGGGAATCGGTTTCCTGGAGCCCGTCGGCGGTTCGCTGCGCCGTGTGCTGCCCATCATCCTTTTTCACCACGAGCACTTCGACGGCACTGGCTACGAGGCAAAAGTCGGAGAAGATATTCCGTTGGAAGCGCGCATCCTCGCCGTGGCAGATGCCTATGACGCGATCGTCAGCGACCGCCCGTACCGCAAGGGAAGTGCGCCTTTTGAAGCCAAGGACATCATCGAGAAACGCTCGGGAATCGATTTTGACCCACAGGTCGTGAAGGCGTTTCTGAGCGCGTTCCGCAAGCGCAGCCTGGAGATTCCGGAGCTGGTTGTTTAGCAGACTACTGGAAGACAGGCCTGCCTGGCCTGGCCTGCCCCCAAACAAATTGGGCTATAACTCTGTCACTGATGCATTCCGGAGCCTCTGGCTTGGTTAACCCAAGTTGCGTAATGGCTTCGGCCGTGCACTGGAAGCTAACGGGGAGGTCGCAAGAGCAGTCGATTCCAGCCGCTCTTGCGAAGTCTGTGTGCCTCCCCGGCTCTGCGCGCTAGCGTCCGCCTCCGCTCGCAGAGTAGAACCGTGAAGATGCACGTGTGTTGCCGAAGCCGAATACCATGCGGTCGCCGCTAAGCTGCGAAAACACTGGGGAGTTGCCGGTTGCAGCCTTGACGAGGGAAGGTGCTGACCGCAGTTGGTGGCGCTATTTCGTCAGAGTGACGATGTGTTCCGCGCGAAGCTTGGGTGCAGGCGGCTACAGGTTTTCGCGCGAGATGCCCAGCTTGCGCATGCGGGAGTTCAGGGTAGTGCGTTTCAGGCCAAGCTTCGTGGAAGCGCCGTTGGGGCCTCCGATCACGCCGTGGCACTCTCGCAGGGCGTTCAGCACGAGTTCCCGTTCGGCTGTTTCGAGGGGAACAATGGAGCCGCTTCCCTGCTGGAGTTCGCCAATAGGCAGATCGCCGTTGCGAGACAAAATAATTGCGCGCTCGATTGCATTTTCCAGTTCACGCACATTTCCCGGCCAGTCGCAACTGACCAGCCGCTCCATGGCTGCGTCGGGAATGGCGTCAATGTTCTTGCGCATTCTCTTTCCGTACTTGTGCACGAAGTAGCGCACCAGCAAAGGAATGTCGGCACGTCTTTGCCGGAGTGGTGGCACGACCATGGGAAATACATTCAGGCGGTAATAAAGATCGTCGCGGAATTCGCGACGCCGCACCAGTTCCATAAGATTGTGATTGGTGGATGCGATCACGCGAGTATCCACCGTGATGGTGCGGGTGCTGCCCAGTCTTTCGAATTGCCGTTCTTGCAAGGCACGCAGCAGTTTCGGCTGCAACTCCAGCGGAATGTCGCCGATCTCGTCCAGCAGGATCGTTCCCTTGTGCGCTAGTTCAAAGCGGCCGATGTGTTGTGAGATCGCGCCGGTAAAGGCGCCCTTTTCGTGTCCGAAGAGTTCGCTTTCGAGCAGTCCGGTCGGGACTGCGGCGCAATTCACTTTCACCATCGTGCGCTCGCGGCGGGGGCTGCGGTTGTGAATGGCGCGCGCGATCAGCTCTTTGCCGGTGCCGGTTTCGCCCAGGATGAGAACCGTTGCGTCGGTCGGAGCTACGATTTCGATCTGCTCCAGCAGTCGGCTCCATTCCGGGCTGCGTCCCACCATCTCTTCGTAGTCATACTCCGCCCGGATCTCGTCTTCTAAATAGTCCTTTTCCTTAACAAGCCGGTCTTTGAATTCGTTGATCTGCCGGAAAGCCAGCGCGTTTTCCACTGCAATGGCCACCTGATTGACGACCTCGGTCAGCAGTGGGAGTTCCTCTCGGGGAATCGTGGACGGACGCCGGTTGCCGATGCAGAGTGCGCCGAAACAGCGCTGACCGCGAACCAGCGGCAGCCAGCAGGCTGACTTGATGCCCTCGGCCAGCAGCCATCGCGTGACGTCGTTAGGGAATTGATGCGCATCCAGGTTGTCGACCACCAGGGGCTTGCGTTTGCTGAACGCCTCACCGGCGGGCGAACCCTCCGCTTTGAACACCACTTCTTCGCGGATAAGTCCACTGCCAGTCGCGAACTCCAAGGCGTGGACGCGGAATTCGCGTGCCCCCTCGTCGTAGAGACATAGGCTGGAATAATCATGCTGGACAAGTTGCCCGAGCGCTTCTGAAATGGCGCGCAAAAGTTCATGCAGGTCCAGGTGTGAAACCAAAGCGTTGTTGACCTGCAAGAGCAAGCGCAGATGCTCCCGGTCGCGCATCAACTGCTGCGCGTCGTTAGCATCGGGCACGTTCTTAACGACGGAACTCATTTCGTCCCCGCACGACCGGCTTCATTGAAAAGGCAGAACAGATCTTCAGCATAGGGGCGCAGAGAACGGCGGGCAGTGAGCTTCGTCACCGACCTGTGCATCAACTGCGGGGCGAAGCGCTGCGGCTTCGGGAATGATGTTGGCCAAGTCAAAGATTTTTCAAGGCCAAAAACCCGCGAACGTGCTATTCTCTGGGTCATAAAATTCATTGGACTGTGTCGAGAAGGCTATGTTTCGTAAAGCTCTTCTGGTACTCCTGCTCATTTGCTACTCGCCAACCGTTTGGTCGCGGGGCGGGCCGCCCCAACTATTGAAGGCCTACGAAGCCGATCCCACCTGTGAGTATGTCACGGGGAAGGACGTGTTTGGGCGCATCATCCGCACGAAATCTCATTGCAGGGAATTTGAAAAATCGACCGGATTCCCGAAGGGTCGGAACGGCTATCTCGTGATTTACAAGAAGTCGCTGGACTGCGGCGGAGAAAACGCGCCCACTAACATGCAGTGGGTGCCGGCCGAGATGGCAAAGGCGTTGGTTCGGGCCATGCACAAGTGCAACGGCACCATCCAGTTTAATTGATCCCGCACGCAGTAGAACTGTAAGGCGTCGAGCGGCAAGACTGTCATCATCCTGTTTCCGTCTCGTCCCAAATCGCATTACCCAAAAGGAGCTTGGAATGAAGCTGCTGCGCTATGGCTTACCCGGCCACGAACGGCCGGGCCTGCTTGACTCACAAGGAAAGATTCGCGACCTGTCGATCCTGATCGGCGAGCTGACAGCCGACCGGCTTTCACCGGAAAGCCTGAAAATCTTGAACCGGATTGAGGTTCAGGCACTGCCCATTGTGGAAGGGACACCAAGGCTCGGGATTCCGTATGTGGGAACCGGCAAGTTTGTCGCAATCGGCCTGAACTACAGCGATCATGCGAAAGAGACGAACCAGGCGATTCCGCAGGAGCCAATGGTCTTCCTGAAGGCGACGAGCTGCCTGAACGGACCGTATGACGACGTGATCCTTCCCAAGGATTCGACGAAAGCCGACTGGGAGGTCGAACTCGGCGTCGTCATCGGTACCAAGGCGGAGTACGTCTCCGAGGCGGATGCGCTCAAACATGTCGCAGGCTACTGTCTGGTGAACGATGTGTCGGAGCGGGGATTCCAAATGGAGCGCGGCGGCACAGTGGATAAAGGCAAGGGATGCGACACGTTCGGCCCGGTTGGACCTTACCTGGTTACCGCCGACGAGCTTGGCGATCCCCAGGCACTCGACATGTGGCTGGAGGTGAACAGCACGCGCATGCAGACGGGGAGCACGCGGACCATGATCTTCAGCGTGGCGAAGCTGATCAGCTACGTCAGCCTTTTCATGAGCCTTCATCCGGGCGACCTGATTACGACCGGCACGCCGCCGGGCGTGGGCTTCGCCCGCAAGCCGCCGATTTATCTGAAGGCGGGCGACACCATCCGCGCCGGGATCACGAAACTCGGCGAGCAGCGGCAGCGAGTCGTCAGTTGGTCAGGGCAATAGAATCTGAAAAAGCTGCGCGGTGACCAGTGGCACATCGCGCAGCTTCGTGGTTGGTAAGAGCGCTGTTGGGTTAGCCTGGAGCGTATTTTTATTCCGCCAACTCCAATTCAATCTTCTTCGTAGCCGGATCGAGATGCGCAATCCGGAAGCTGCGAACCTGCCCGGCGTGGGCGGCCTCGCGCTTGGACCCGCTGCTGGTCGCTCCGCCCTTCCATCGCGCCTGCAGCATGGAACTGAGTGACGACAGATCCGCCTTCGATTCGGCGGGCGCCGCGTCCTTTGCCGCACCCATGGCTGCGATTCGGCATGTGCCCTGGACGCCTTCGGCCAGTTCCACGCGCGCCTCACCGTCTGAAACTTCTACCACGCGGCCCGTAACCACATCGCCTTTCTTGTGTTCCGCAATGTATTCTTCCAGGCTCGTCGGGACCAGTTGCTTCATGCCCAGCCGCAAGCGTCGCCGTTCGGTATCGATTTCAAGCACCTGGGCTTTAACTGCCTGCCCAACCTTCAGCATGTCCTGCGGGTGATTGATGTGCTTCTCGGCGCTCATGTCGCTGATGTGAATCATGCCCTCGATGCCCTCGGTAAGTTGCACAAAGGCGCCGAACTTGGTGAGGCTGGTAACCGGGCCTTCGATCACTGAGCCCAACGGAAACTTCCGTGTCACCTCGACCCACGGATCGCCGAGCATTTGCTTGAGGCCCAGGGAGATGCGGCGCTCGCCCACGTTCACCGCCAGAATCACTGCATCCACGCTCTCGCCTGGTGTCAGAATGGTGCTGGCCTTCTTCATCTTCTTGGACCACGACATCTCCGAAACGTGGATCAGCCCTTCAATTCCCGGCTCCAGTTCGACAAACGCTCCGAACTCGGCGACGCGCGTCACCGCACCCCGCACGCGTTCACCGACCTTGTACTTTTCAGCCACCGAATCCCAGGGATACGGCTGAAGTTGCTTCATGCCCAGCGAAATGCGCCGCTTGTCCGCATCGACCTTAAGCACCTTGGCTTCGATCTGCTGCCCCAGCGAAAGCACGTCGGCCGGTTTATTGACGCGAGCCCAGGAAATTTCAGCGACATGCAGCAGCGCGTCCACCCCGCCGATATCGACGAAAGCGCCATAGTCGGTCAGGCTGCGGACCACGCCGCTCACCGTCTCACCCTCCGTAATTTCCGAGTAGCGGCGCTGCTTCGTGGCGCGCTCTTCCTCTTCACCAACGATGCGGCGGTCGACCACCACGTCTTCTTCCGTCACGTCGAGTTTGATGATGCGGCAGCGGATATCCTGCCCCACCAACTTCTCAATCTCGGCGGCATCATGCGCTCCGCTGCGCGAGGCCGGCATGAATGCCCGCACGCCCACGTCCACGCTCAGTCCACCTTTGATCACGCCCGTCACCGTGCCGGCAATCGTCGTCCGCTCGGTAAATGCCTTCTCCAGCGACGACCAATCTTTGGGCCGTTCGATTTTGCCGCGGGCAAGTTCGTAGTAGCCTTCCGGATCGCGGCCTTTGACCGTAACCAGCAGCTTATCGCCGGGTTTCACGGACTCGCCGGCCTCAATTGCCGTCAACGGCAGAATGCCTTCGGTCTTGAAGCCGATGTCGAGGAAAACCGACTCGCTGGAAACGGCAATCACCGTTCCCTCGCGGCCCTTACCCTCTTCGGCCTTGTGTGAGTGACTTTGCTCGTACTGAGAAAGTAGATCGTCGAACGATTCGTTGGGATCGGTGGGCTGGTCTGGAATGCTTTTGGGATTAGACATTGGAGGTGCGGATATTGTGGCATAACCTTGGCCGCCCGCGCAAAACCCCACGCCGGACATAGCGGTGGCGGCGACTCTCGTGACGCCGGCCCGCCAGGTTTTCCGATTTACTATTTCAATGGACTCAGGAACATTGTGTTATACGGAACCCCTATAACCAACAGCACCGCCAAAAAGATGACGCCGAAGACCAGGCCTAAAACCCAGAAATCTTTGCGTGGAATATAGCCGCAGCCGAAGAAGACAGGACCCGGCCCTGTCGCATACGGGGTAATGATTCCCATGAGCCCGAGGGATAGACACAAGAGCAGAGCGAAGGTTCTAATGGGGACGCCCGGAATTGCCGCACCCGCCAACAGAATGACCGGCAAAATTGCAGCCACGTGCGCCGTAACGCTAGCGAAAAGATAATGAACTC
>JBEKQP010000082.1:0-17095 GCA_049519595.1 Candidatus Korobacteraceae bacterium
GCAACGATGGCAACCGCCTAGCTGCGAAACCGAGATAGAACACCGGCTGGCAGAGATGTCTCACTCCACAAAGACATGAATTGCGAAGTCGCGTTTTTCAACAGCCACAGGCGTTCTCACCAATAATCCGCGAAATGAAAGTTAGCTTCGTTCCGGGCGGCGATTACTGGATGCCAGAGTGTTTGGAATGGGTTCGCGACCGGGTGGCCCATTCAAGCCCGTTGTTGGCTTGAGCGGGGTTGTTTTCTTGGCGACGAACTACCCCACTCAGAGCCGTAGATAACTGTTGCTAATAGGCGTGGCTCACCATCAACCCTGCGAAAAATAAAACCCCGACAGACATCCGCCTGCCGGGGTGAGTGCGGTTGGAAATCGAGCCGATACTACCTGGCGGCCGCTTTCTTCGCCTTTTGGTAGCCGCTTGCCTTGAGGGCGTTGGCAAAATGCCGCAGGAATGAGCGCACGTTGGTTTCGGTAGCCAATGGACCCATCGTGCCGATGCGGAACACCTTGCCTGCCAGCGGACCGAAGCCGCCGGCGATTTCAATGCCCTGCTCCTCCAGAAGCATCTTGCGAACCTTGGCGTCGTCGGTGCCCTCGGGCACACAAGGCGTATTCAGATTCCAGATGCGCTTGCCTTCCGGCACGTGCATGCGCAGCCCCAATGCCTGGATGCCCTTTACAAACGCGAGGTGCGCCTGATAGTGCCGCGCGTAGCGCTTTTCAACGCCCTCTTCGATGATCAACGAAAGCGCTTCGTGGATCGCATAGAGCAGCGAAGCCGAGGCGGTGTGGTGATATTTGTGCGGCGTCTGGAAATAATACTCGTTCAACAGGGCCAAATCGAGATACCAGCTCTGAACCTTGGTCTTGCGGGACTTGAGGCGCTCCCAGGCTCGCGGGCTGACGGTAATCGGCGCCAGTCCCGGAGGACAGCTCAGACCCTTCTGAGAGCAACTGTAGGCGATGTCAATGCCAGTCTCGTCGACGTTCACCGGCATGGCGCCAAGCGAAGTAACGCAGTCGGCGATGACCAGGGCATCGACCGCATGCGCCGCCGCGCAGATGGCCTTGCCCGGTTGGAAGGCGCCGGTTGAGGTTTCCGCAGTGACATAGGCCACGACCTGCGGGCGTTCACGCTGAAGGAACTCGGAAGCCTCGTCGTCGCCGAAAACCTCTCCCCAAGGCTTCTCGAAGCGCACGACTTCCCCGCCCTGACGACGGGCCATCTCGGTGATGCGGTCGCAGAAATAGCCGTTGGCGAAGACGGCGACCTTCGTTCCAGGCTCAACGAAGTTGGCGACAGCAGTTTCCATTCCGGAGCTACCGGTCCCGGAGACGGCAAAGGTTACAGGGTTCTGGGTGCCGAAGACAACTTTCAGCATCTGGTGAACTTCTTCAAAGACGGTGAAGAAGTATGGGTCAAGGTGGCCGACGACCGGCTTCGCCATGGCCTTGTATACGCGAGCATCTACCTGGGTCGGTCCTGGCCCAAACAACAGCCTCTTGGGGGGCTGAACCGAGGAAGTCGAACGGACAACAGCTTTGCTTTCTGACATGAGTGCCATCAAGGACTCCAGACTGCGAGAATTATCGTACACGACTGTACTCATCTATTTTAGACCCAGAAGGCATCTGTCGAGCTCAAAAGGCAACTCACCGGGGCCTTAGTTCCTTATCGGGACGGAACGCTTGGGTCTGGAAGGCCGCAGCTAGCGCTTCCTCAGGCTTCAAACGAGACACGGCAAACCCGGCCAACAATATAGTTGGCGAAATGCCTATCACCGCTGAGGTCGACGGCGTTCAGAGGACACTGCCGGTTGTCTGGCCGCAGCAGCAGATGAGACCCATGTAATTCGACATAGCGAATCAACATTTCGTTGTCCTTGGCGACGGCGTAGATGTTGGGACTGCCGCGCCGGTATGGGCGGAGGGAATTGTAATGGCGGTCAATGAGTAAAGTGGCTCCGGTATTCAGACCGAAATGCATGGCCAAGCCGTTGGCGGCGTCGACCTTGACGAGGACAAAGCGCATCCAGTTCTGGCGGGCGCTGGCCATATCAGGGCGCAGGCGGCGGAGGAAACTCTGTCTAAATTTCCAGATCTCCAGCACAGAGGCGCGGGTGATGAGCGGTTGGCCGATAGCGGACGACGGTTCGACCCGTAAAACACTGGTATAAGGCCCTTCCGGGGGTGGGGAAACAGTGGCGTGCCGGTTGATTTCGGTGGGCTCGATCAAATCCATGATGGTGAGGCCGAGGACGTGGAGGACGCGATTCATGGCCTCAACGCTGAGGCCGCGGCGGCGGTTGAGAAAGTTGGAGACGTGGGCCTGGCGAAAGCCGGTTTTCTGCGCTAAGGCGACGCCGGTCAGCCGACCGGCGCGAATCCTGCCGGCCACAATGGTTCGAAGAGCATCTTGCAAGGCAGTGAAATCCATGAGGTTATTTCGATTGATATAGCTTTAAGCTATATAACTGTTTGCAAATGAAGCTGTAAGCTATTTTTTTGTTGACCGACATTCCGCGTCTTGCATAGCCTTAGTACCTCTTTACCCAGGACGTGTTGCTGATGATGAAGGAGACCCGCACTGCCGGCGTTCGCTGACGGTTACGTGAGCCGGACAGTTTGGGATTTCCGTCATCGAGTTGTGTGAACGTTGAACTTCACTTCGCCGGATGAGCTCCGCCGCGTGCTGTCTGCGCGGCTGAGCGTTACCGTACCGCAGCCGAAAAAGGCTGTCGTGCGGAGTTCGGTGGACAGTGATTTCAGTCGGCTGCGACGACAGCTCAATACGCGCGTTATGCGCGTGTCGGGCGTCCGAGGCCGCCGGCCGAAATGAAAGAGCAGAGGGAGAACACCTCGAGGGAATGCAAAGCATCGAGGAACCCCTGCAATACACGAGCACATAAAACCAGACGCCAATCTGGATATCGGCAACTACGAGCCCATGCATCGGGGGAATCAACACAGTTGGCAGTTACCTAGCGTCACGGCATGTCCGTTTCGGTCTAGGGATCTCGCGGTTCAAAATTGGATCGCCAAGCCGAAACGGTAGATCGAGCCGAATGCAGGGCCGGTTGCAGGAACCAGGGCCGAACCAATGGGGGGAAAATGAACCACATAGCAACAGGGGGGATTCTAAGACTGGAACCGGGGATTGTAAGACTGGAATTGAAGTACTGCGAGCGTTGCGGTGGGCTGTGGACCAGGGAGCACGGAGTGTTGCAAAACCGTTGCGAACGGTGCATGGCGGAAGAGAAACAGCTGACGAAACTGTGGAGGGCAAGGAGCAATCGGTCCCACAGGAGCGCCGGACTAGCGGGTTGGAGTAACGGGCCGACCACGATTCTGGGAGGCCTGTCGATATGAAGACTGCTAAGAACGGTATAGCAGTGCGGGACGGGGCCTGCAGTGGGCCGAAGCGATCGGGCTGTGAGTTTCTTGATGGCGAGGAGGCACTTCCCTTGTACAGGGCGCAAACGGAACGAATGCTGCGGCGTTACTTCCGCTTGTCGTTGGATCTGGGCAGGCTGCCTTCAATCCTGGGAGGAGAGATCTTCCGGGGGATGGTTTCCTCAAGCCGGTTGCATACGTTCGAAGACTTCGTAATTTTTGTTCACGACATGGAACGATGCATGGAAAAACTGGACCCGGCATCGCTGGAGACGATTGCCGCGCTGGTTTTTCTGGATCAATCGCAGGAGGAGGCAGGAAAGTCGCTGGGTCTCTCGCGGCGGCAGGTGGAGCGGCGCTACAGCACGGCATTGGACCGGTTGTCGTACAGGTTGCTGATCGCCGAAATGATACAACCGTTGCCGTTGACGCTGGAGCAACCGGATTGCGTGGTGTGTCTGCGGAATCCTGAATTTTCGGCACGGGCTGAGGGTTCCGAAACCGAGGCTGTAGGGGGCAGGCGCGAGGATTTGGCGCGGTTGCAATTGCCTCCGAAGAAGCCGGCTGCTTCGGTGAGGACAGCCGTTTTCGACACGGGCCGGCGAGCCGTGGGGCGGGCCGGGGTTGTTTCGCATGGAGAGCACCACGTGGCGAAACCGAACTCGCTGACCTACTAATCCAATTCGGCTTCGTATACTCGGGCGCGGTTAAAGCCGCGCCCTTTTTTCGTGCGGCGACCAAGTGTCAAGCGAAGCTGGGACGAGAAAAAAGGCAAGTGCGCGGAAGCGCACGAGATAGAGCTTTTGGTTTAGTGTCTCAATGCCCCCTATGAAGTTGCTATCCTAAGAATAGGAATGGGGAACGGAAAGGCGCGGCAGACGCGGAGATCGCGTTTGATGGTTGCGCGGAAACGCGAGAGTCACGGATGGCGAGCGATAGAGGGAAGAGGCAAAAGTCAGAGCAGAGTGCCGGCGAATCTGCTCCCCACCACGCGAAGAGTGCGCGCGGCGGGGAGCCCGCGCAGCGCAGCCAGAGCCGTAGAATGCGTTCCACACAGAAAGAGAACGCAACGGTGGTGACCGAAGAGGTCATGCCTGCGGATGGAAAAGCCGGTAAACGACGCACGCGACCGAAGTCGGCCCACAGCGTGAAACAGGAATGCAAGCAGAAGATTATTGCCGAGATGGGTCAGATTGTGACCGGTCTGATCGAGAAAGCAAAGCGGGGAAGTTACAACGAGGCGAAGCTTCTGCTCACCATTGCCGACAAAGATAACGGCAAGAAGACAGAAAACAAAGGGGCGCAAGCGGCAGCCGACGCTTCGCTGGCAGAGTTGCTGCTGGGACAGTTAGGTACAGTCCCTGAGTCCGCGGGGGCTTCAAAAAAACGCGGTGGAAGGCGCAAGCCGGCAGGCCGCTCGGCCAAGGCCAGAGCGGACTCACCGCGCCCACGACGGCAAAAGCAGCCCTTACCGGGGAACCCGAAGGTGCCAGCCGAGCCGACAGAAACAACCGAGCCAGCGGCGCCGGTGCAGGTGGAAGTGTAAGTCTCCGGGCAGGCATTTTCGGCAAACCGGGCAAGAGCAAGGCAAACGTGAGCAGCTAAGACTCATCTTTAAATTAGATGGGCTGGAAAAGGCACGCTGCCCGAGGCGGTTGCGTGCCTGGTGTGGGAGGCGGATCGCCCTCCGGCCCGCGGCGTGGGTTCAACCGACGTTCCAAGCTGTTAAAGTAGAGTGCTGGCGCGGTTGGTTGGCCGCGCCAGCGAGATCAGGGCCGGGGGCGGAATACTGCAATGGACATGACATGGGTGACCGATCGGATTGCGGTCGGAGGCGGGATCTGGGTCGAAGAGAAGATGGCGCAGGTGGCTGCCGCCGGGATTACGCATATCATCGACATGCAAATCGAGTTTGACGACACGCCGCTGGCGGAGCCATTTGGGATCGAAGTGCTGTGGAACCCGGTGGACGACGATTTCCAGCCGAAACCGAAACCAGTGTTTGAGCGGGGGGTGGATTTTGCACTGCGGGCGCTGGAGCAAAGTGAAACGAAGCTGTACATCCATTGCGCGGCTGGAGTTCACCGGGCACCGATGATGGCGCTGGCGGTAATGCGGGCTCTGGGACACAAACTGGACGAGGCAAAAAGGCTGATTCAGAGCAAGCGCTACGTAGTGGATTTTGCGGATGTGTACGTGCGCAGCGTGGAATCGTTCATGAAGGAGTTTTTGGGCCAAGCAGCGCGCTGAGGTCTGGCCGAGTCCCCAATACGCGCGACTGCGCCGTATGCCGGGGCCCCGAGCTTTACGAGAACAGAATGGCGGGATAAAAATATGAGATTCAGAGCAGACCGCCCTACGAGGCGGATTTTTTTTTGGTGGCTCATTCTGGCAGTTGCATTTCTTGCGGGCGCGGAAGCACCGGCGGCGACGAGCAAGACCTCGATCGTGGACGTTCTGTATCGAGCCGACGGCACACCGGCGCGAGGAACTTTGTTGATTTCGTGGGGGCAGTCAAAGCTTTCGCGCGAAGCGAACAACTATTTTGGGATCAAGGCATACGGCAAGCACGAGCGGATTGCAATGCTCACGCACGAAGTTGAAGATGGTGCGGTCAAGGCGGTCAGCGCCGAATTTACGAGGTTTCAATCCATTGACGAGTGCTTCGCGGCACGGGACCACCTGATCGCTACGAGCAGCTTATTCGCTGAAGCGCGAGCGTGCCCGGCAAACGTGGAGGCGTTCGCCCGAGCCATTGCCAAGCATTGGGCGACCGATCCGGCGTATGCCGAAAAGCTCCTGGCCATCCACGCGCGGTTCAAGTTGCATTCATTGGACGAGAGCGCGGCCAGGGTTCCGACTCCGCGTAACTAAATTGCATTGATCAGAAGCACAACTGTTCGAGCAGTTCCAGAATAGGCGTATCCCGGAGTTTGCAATCTACATGGGATACGCCTTCGGCAAAATTGGTGTAGATCGAAGGAGGAGTATGAATTTTCTGGCTGGTTTGACCAAAGGATTGAACGTTGTTCAGAGTCTATTTCCTTTTGTGAATAGTACGGTGACCTCGATGGAATCGCTGCTCGGCGGCGCTCCGGGTTCAGTCAAGAAGGCGGCAGCCTTGCAGATTATCGGCAGCGGCCTGAGCGTGGCGGCGGCCACGACCGGCGCGTCTGCCGAAGCGGTTTCGCTGGCGCTCACTGCGGTGAGCCCGTTGATCGACAGCGTCGTCGCCTTAAAAAACGCCTTCGGAGAGTTTTCCAAGACAAATTCAACGGCTGTGCAAGCGACTCCGCCGGCTCCGGCCTCGGCAGTAGCCCAATCGTAGGCGAAGGGAGTTATTGGTGCTCGATGGAATCAACGCAATCCACTCCAATGTTTACGGGCTAATTCTGATCGTGATCGGTTCTGTCCTGGTTTGCCTGAACCAGCATGACACGGGAAACTCTCTGATCGTTGGTGGTGGCGTCTTGATGAACATTACCTTCAGCAAAGGACAGGCGTAGGTCCGCGACTGCGCCCACCGGCCTGTCGCGTTGCCCAACATGTGGACATGCACAGAACGGCAGGCCGGCAGGCCTGCCGAGTGCAGCCCGATTAGACGAGCGGTTCGTTCCAGTTCTCTAAATACTTTTTCAATACCACCATGAACTGATCGGCCACAGCGCCGTCGATGATGCGGTGGTCATAACCGATGGAAAGATGGCAGACAGAACGAATTGCAATGCTGTCGTTGCCATCCTTGTCGGTCATGACCGCCGGCGTCTTGTAAATAGCCCCCACCCCCAAGATTGCCACCTGCGGCTGGTTGATGATCGGCATGCCAAACTTGGCGCCGAAGATGCCGGGATTGGTGATGGTAAACGTTCCGCCCTGGACTTCCTCAGGTTTCAACCGCTTGGCGCGCGCTCGCTCGCCGAGATCGGTAATGGCCCGCTGCAGCCCGACAAAGCTTAGTTCGTCCGCGTGCTTGACGACGGGGACAATCAATCCCCAGTCGAGCGCAACAGCGATGCCAATATTGATCTCGCGCTTGTAGTGAACGTTCTCACCTTCAATGGATGAATTGACCACCGGCCAGACTCGCAAGGCATGGGCCACTGCCCGAGCATAGAAAGGCGTGTAGGTGAGTTTGAGCCCGGTCGCCTCCTGAAACCGGTTCTTCATCGTCTCGCGCAACTTCACGATCCGGGTAAAATCGATTTCGAAGACACCATGCACATGGGCGCTCGTGCGCTTGGACGCCACCATGTGCTCGGCGATTCTCCTGCGCATGACCGACATTGTCTCGATGGTTCCGGGAACACCGGCAAACTTATTCGCCGGAGTCGCGGCGGGCGCGGGAGGCGCAGCAACCGTTGGCACCAATGGCTGAGCCGGTGCTTCCTTGGCCCGCTCCACGAACGCCAGAATATCTTCCTTGGTAATCCGGCCGCCGCTTCCGGTGCCGGTCACATGGCGCAGATCTACGCCATGTTCCTGCGCAAGCCGTCGCACCAGAGGCGAGGAACGAATACGTTCGGCCTCCTCCGCGCTAAGAGCTTCGACCGCGGCCGCTTCCTTCGGGCTTGCAGCAAAGCTTTCGGCTAGCTCCGCAGGCGCGCCGACCGGGGCCACAGAAGGCTTAGCAGCTGCCGCAGCGCCTTCACCCGTAATCACGGCGACGACGTGGTTGACCTGGACCGTTTGTCCCGCAGTAGCCTTAATCTCACTCAGCACGCCGCTGGCAGGCGCGGGAATTTCAGCATCGACCTTGTCGGTCGAGATCTCAAACAGCGGCTCATCGCGCGTGACTTTGTCACCGACGTGTTTCAGCCAGCGCGTGATGGTGCCTTCAAAGATAGATTCTCCCATCTGGGGCATGACAACGTCAGTGGCTGGTCCGGCTGGTAACGGCGGGGATGGCGATGATGGCGTGGCCGTGCCAGAAGGTTGTGCTGGCGCTTGCGACGCTTGTTTGTTCGCGGCGAGCGGCACAGCCTGCGCTGGCGGTGGCGCAACACTCGCGGCTGCACCGGAGTCATCGATCACGGCGACCACGGCGTTCACTTGCACGGTCGCGCCCGCCTGCGCCTTGATCTCCTTAAGAATGCCGCCAGCGGGGGCAGGAATTTCGGCGTCGACTTTATCGGTGGAAATCTCAAACAGCGGCTGATCTCGCTCCACTCGCTCACCGGGCTGCTTGAGCCACTTGGTGATCGTGCCTTCGAAGATCGATTCTCCCATCTGGGGCATGATGACATCGGTCGGCATAGATTTCCTTCCTCAGCAATTGTTCCGCAATCCACCCCACTCCCAACCCGGCGCAGCGGAGATGCCCACCGGATGACCCCAGGCGCATGGGTGCACTTGCGGATTTCACAGAGTCACAACAAACGTTGAATTATACCTTTTGCCATTGGGCGCTCGGCAGCGCGCTGAGCACTTTCATCAGGAAGTCAGGGCTTGGGCTGGCTAGCCGGTGCCGGTGGCGCTGTCGGCGGCGGAGCCGAGTTGGCCGTTGCCGGGGCAGCCGCTTGCCGCCAAGCCTCCTGCGCTTCAGGCGGAAGATTGGCCGAGTGTTTGACGAAAGCGGTGACCTGCCATATCTGATCGTCGCTCAGAATCCCCGCCCAACTCGACATCCCGCTGAGCCGTATGCCGTGCTTGATGGCCCAGAACAGATGGGCATCCGGATCGCCGGGAATTTGATTGATAATTTGCGGAACTGGTGGATTGAACTTGGTGCGCATCGGGCTGACTCGCTGCAGCAATCCACCGTGGCAGTAAGAGCAGTTCTGCTCATAGAGCCGGGCGCCTGCCGCCAGATTCTGCGCATTGGGCTGCATAGGGTTGCCTTGCTTGGGCATATTTCGGTCGATGTACTCCTCCATCGCCATATCCGCCAGCCAGCGTTCGATTGTGCCGGGTGGATTGTCGGCCCCGACCGGAAACTTGCCGAGGTGAAGATACTGATAGGTCCCTCCGAGAATGACAGCCACGGTCAGCAGCACACCGGTGATGAACCCTCGCATCGCAGCTCCTCCTTTTTCCCGCAACGTTAAAGCCTTCCGCGAGAATAGCATCGCGATCGACGACAGCCATTGTCCGCCAAGCTACCCGCACCATTATCCCTCAACGTGGCATCGGCGTGCGCGCCGAGTGGCTCTGAATTTGGAGAGCCCGATTCCAGAGGGAACGCGGAAGTGACAACTCTGGCCAAAGTAGCTGCATCTGCTCTGTTGTGCCGTAGTTTGGCTAAATTCTTAGACTCCAGGATGCGTCAGTGTACAAGGTTTTTGGGTTGTTGCTACTGGTGTGCTTGCTTAACATTGCGTCGGCCGGGGGCGTCAATATTGTGCCCACGACCACGCTTGCCGCCGAGACGGCGAACAACACCAGTGCAAGCGATCAATTTCCGGGTAGCTCGAATGGCAACGCGGCTCCGGGCCCGGTAAGCAAGTTGCCCTTGCAAAATTTACTTTATTCCGGCGCGACCACCAGGATTTACGTCCACGTACAGCCTTGGTGGGGCGACCCCGCGCACATCAATATCGGCTACGATTCGGCCGATCCTGTCGAGGTACACCAACAGATTGTGGACATGATCAGCCGCGGCATCAACGGCATCATCGTGGATTGGTACGGCATCATTTGCACGAACATGACTCAGTGCAATCACGAGAATGCCGCGATGATCGCATTGCTCAACGAAGCGGAGCTGCACCCCGGCTTCGAAGTGGCCGTGGGCCAGGATTGGGGAGACCTGGACAAAGAGCGTAAGTCCAAGCGCATGGAGGACCTGATATCGGATCTTAATTACGTCCATGACAACTTTGAACCTTCGCCCAGTTACATGCGGAGAAACGGAAGGCCCGTGATTACGTTTTTCGGCACTGGGCTGAGCGGGGCCGATTGGAGCAAAATACGCAAGGAGGTGCAAGGATCTCCCTTGTTTATCTTTCTGAATTCCGTTGGCTTTACCGATCCAGCATCGAATGGCGCCTTTGCCTGGAATCAACCGACGCATAGCGGCACGGATATGGGGCTCTCCTATCTGGACAGATTCTACAAAGTAGCGCTTTCGAAATCTTCGGAGTTTGCGATCGGCTCAGCCTACAAGGGGTTCAATGATTCGCTTGCATCGTGGGGACAGAACCTTAACATCAACCAGCAATGCGGGCAAACCTGGTTGGCGAGCTTTGCGGAAGCCGGCAATTACTATTCGGCCGACAATCAACTGGAGAACTTGCAGATTGTAACCTGGAATGACTACGAGGAAGGAAGCGAGATCGAAACCGGCATCGACAATTGCATCACCGTGGTGCCGTCTCTGAACGGACAAGTCTTAACCTGGACCGTAACCGGAGGAAGCGAAAATACGCTGGATCACTACGTGGTGTTTATCTCCAGCGATGGCCAGAATCTAATGCCGCTGGCGGAGATCACCCCCGGAAATGATGTGCTCGACCTGAGCACCTATGGATTTGCCCCGGGACAGTACACGGTCTTCGTCGAGGCCATAGGCCAGCCGAGCATCCTGAACCACATCTCGCCACCGCTGCAAGTCACCTTTTCTAATGCGGTTCCAGAATAGGCACATCCCGGAGCTATCAACCCTGCGCGGGGATTTACCCTTTGCAAAACTGGTCTAATACCGCTTCAGCCTGCGCGCTTCGCGTACGACGTCTTCCACGCTCGGCAGGAAAGCTTGCTCGAGCGGCGGCGAAAACGGCACGGGCGTGTCGGGTGCGGCAATTCGCGTGATGGGTGCATCGAGCGAATCGAAAACGTCCTCATTAATGCAGGCGGCGATCTCGCCGGCGAGGCCGCCGGTTTTGGTATCTTCGTGCAGCACGATGACGCGGTTGGTCTTGCGCACGGTTTCGGCTACGCTCTCCCGGTCGAGAGGCAACAGCGTGCGCAGATCGACTACCTCCAATTCAATACCTTCTTTGGCGAGAATCTCTGCTGCTTCCAGCGCGACGTAAAGCATGGCCGCGTAGGTGACTACGGAAACGTGCCGACCCACTCGCGCGACCCGCGCCTTACCGATCGGCACGCTGTAATCCTCCGTCGGAATTTCCTCCTTGATCCGGCGATAGAGAAACTTGTGCTCGAAAAAGCAGACTGGATTATTGTCCCGGATCGCCGACTTGATCAGCCCCTTGGCGTCATAGGCAGTCGCCGGGCAGACGACTTTCAACCCCGGCACGTGGGCGAAGTATGTTTCGGGATTCTGCGAGTGAAAAGGGCCTCCGTGCACGCCGCCGCCGGAGGGTCCTCGCAGCACCACCGGCACGGCGACGTTCCAGCGATAGTGGGCTTTGGCCAGCATGTTGACGATCTGGCTGAAGGCGCAACTGATGAAGTCCATGAACTGGAACTCGACCACGGGGCGCAATCCGGTGAGCGAAGCGCCGAAGGCGGCGTTGACGAAAGCCATCTCGGAAATCGGCGTGTCGATCACCCGCTCCGCGCCAAAGCGGTCGAGCAGCCCTTCGGTAACTCGGAACGCGCCTCCGTAAACGCCGATGTCTTCACCGATGCAGAAGACAGAGGAGTCGCGCTCCATCTCTTCATGGATTCCCTGGCGGATTGCTTCGAGATAGGTCAGTGTGGGCATATTTTGTACCGAAGCCGATTAGCAAACCGGAAACTTGGGCATTCCTTTCATTTGTCATCCTGAGAGAAGCCGCGCAGCGGCGGAGTCGAAGGACCACTACTCTCAAAACACGCTCGGCTCCGACCCAGCCAGCTAGGGTTTTCCCGCTCAATGAGCCATATCTTCTTGGCTTGCACCCAGCCCTTTAGCTGCTTCTCTCGGTTGACGGCTGTTAGGAGGTCTTCGACTGCGTTCGGCTTTGCCGAACTTCGCTTGATCTCATAACGACGTCGGCCCCGATTGGCGGTACTCTGTTTCTTGGCGAAGAAAGCAGGAGACCGGAGAAGGAGCCAACGATGTTGATTATAGGCCGCGATTTCCATTCCGGCTTTCAGCTGACACTCCCGGAAAACAGTCTTTTCAGCAGCCTGCGAAAGTCTATGCCGAGAGCTGATGAAAGCCGCTCTACTGCGGCAGCCTTCGATTCCGGCATCGAACAATTCCGGCATAGAATATGTGTTGAGGAGTGCAAATGATATGCGTCATATTGCACTGAGGGGACAGCGATGAACGTAAGCCCGTTGGCCGGCAAACCGGCTCCCGATTCAGTCCTAGTCGATGTCTCGAAATTGCAGGCGGCTTATTACGACGAAAGGCCGGACCCAGCGATTGCTGCTGAGTGCGTCAGCTTCGGCACGTCAGGGCATCGCGGGTCCTCCCTCAGCCGGTCGTTCAACCAGGCACACATCTTAGCCATCACGCAAGCCATCTGCAATTACCGCGTGAGCCAAGGAATCGACGGTCCGCTATTTATCGGCTTTGATACGCACGCGCTGTCCAAGCCTGCATTTGCCAGCGCCCTCGAGGTGCTTGCGGCCAACGGCGTGGAGACGATGATATCCATGCGGGATGAGTACACACCGACGCCCGCGATCTCGCACGCGATCCTGACCTACAACCGCAATCGCAAGCAGGGGTTGGCTGATGGTATCGTCATCACCCCATCGCATAACCCGCCCGACGATGGCGGATTTAAGTACAACCCGCCGAACGGCGGCCCGGCGGGCTCCGACATTACAAGTTCCATTCAGGATCAGGCAAATGCGTTTTTAAGGTCCGGACTCAGTAATGTTAAGCGAGTGGCCTACGAGCGAGCGCTGCGCGCGTCCACCACGCACCAACACGATTACGTTGAAGCATACGTGAGCGATTTGGGAAGCGTGCTCGATATGGATGCAATCCGGGCAGCGGGGCTGAAGCTGGGAGTTGACCCGCTTGGCGGCGCCGGGGTGCATTACTGGGGACCGATTGCGAACCGTTATCGGCTCGACCTGACGATCGTCAACAAGGTGGTGGACCCGACGTTCCGTTTCATGAGTGTCGACTGGGATGGAAAGATAAGGATGGATCCATCTTCGCCATATGCGATGGCGAGCCTGGTCGCGCTCAAAGACAAATTCGATATTGCTTTTGGCTGCGATACCGACCACGACCGGCACGGCATCGTGACCAGAAGCGCCGGTCTCATGCAGCCGAATCACTACCTTGCGGTCTGCGTTCACTACCTGTTCTCGCACCGGTTGAAGTGGAGCGCCACAGCAGCCGTCGGCAAGACCGCAGTCAGCAGCAGCATGATCGATCGGGTTGCGGCGGATTTGAGCCATAAGCTCTACGAGGTCCCGGTGGGTTTCAAGTTCTTTGTGGATGGACTGTTGCAGGGCTGGCTCGGTTTCGGCGGCGAAGAGAGTGCCGGGGCGTCATTTCTGCGTCGCGATGGCACGGTCTGGACCACCGACAAGGATGGCTTGATTGCGGCGCTGCTTTCAGCAGAGATCACCGCGCGTCTGGGGCGCGATCCCGGAGAAGTCTATGCCGAACTGACGCGGCGTTTCGGCAACCCCCTCTACGAGCGAATGGATGCGCCGGCGAACAGCGAGCAAAAGGCGATTCTGGGCAAGCTATCGCCGGAAGACGTTCAATCGACTGAGCTCGCCGGCGAGCCAATCCAAAAAACCTTGACCCGAGCGCCCGGAGATGGCAACGCAATCGGCGGCGTGAAAGTCATAGCGGAGAATGGCTGGTTCGCTGCGCGCCCCTCGGGCACGGAGGACATCTATAAGATCTATGCCGAGAGCTTCCTCGGCGAGCAACACCTTCGGCGAATCCAAAAAGAGGCGCAGGAGATCGTCGGCCGTGCGTTGAGCACATCGAAGGTTTGAACGAGCACTATGGGTGACACTGTCTACACGAACTTGTCTGCCGAAAAGCCTTCCGATCCTATCGCGGAACTGGCGCTGAATCTGGGTTGGACCTGGAACCACTCGACCGACGAGCTGTGGCGCGAGCTGGAGCCAGAACTCTGGGCAATCACAGAGAATCCATGGCTGGTCTTGCAGTCGGTATCTCGCGACAAGCTACAGCGGCTCTTGTCCGACGCAGCATTTCGAGGTCGGGTTGATGAGCTGATCGAGAAGAAACGCGAACTGGAAGCGTCAGACGCCTGGTTCCAGAAAGCTCATCCTGATTCGCCGCTTAAGTCTGTAGCTTTCTTCAGCATGGAGTACATGCTGAGTGAAGCGCTGCCGATTTATTCGGGTGGTCTGGGGAATGTGGCCGGCGATCAGCTCAAAGCCGCCAGCGACCTCGGTGTGCCGGTGATCGGGATCGGCTTGTTGTATCAGCAAGGTTATTTTCGCCAGGAGATCGATTCCACGGGCGCACAACTTGCGCTCTACCCGTTCAATGATCCTGGGCAACTGCCGGTACGTCCGCTGCGCGACCAGAAGGGCGACTGGTTGCGACTGAAGGTGCTGTTGCCGGGTTATGCTCTATGGATCCGAACATGGGAAGCGCAGGTTGGCCGCAGGAAGCTGTACTTGCTGGACACAAATGACCCGGCGAATCTGCCATCCTATCGAGGCATTACCGCCGAGCTTTATGGGGGCGGGCCGGATGTGCGATTGCGCCAGGAGGCGGTGCTCGGCATCGCCGGCTGGCGTCTGCTGCGAGCGCTCGGGGTTCGGCCCGAGGTCTGTCATCTGAACGAAGGCCATGCAGCCTTTGCCGTGCTGGAAAGAGCGCGGGCCTTTATGGAGGAGTGCAATCAACCATTCGAGGTGGCGCTGGCAGCGACCCGTGCGGGCAATCTGTTCACCACGCACACGCCAGTCGAAGCCGGTTTCGATCGCTTCTCGCCGGAGCTGATGAAGAAATACTTCAAGTGGTACGCGGAACACCGGCTTAAGATTTCGCTGCATGACTTTCTTGCCCTGGGCCGCCGCAACGCCGATGACGATTCCGAGCCTTTCAACATGGCGTATCTCGCGATTCGGGGCAGCGGTGCGGTTAACGGGGTCAGCCGCCTGCACGGGTTAGTGAGCCGGCGATTGTTTCATAACCTCTTCCCACGTTGGCCGGAGGCTGAAGTTCCGGTCGGGCACGTGACGAACGGAGTTCACGTTCCGACGTGGGATTCGGTGGGAGCTGATTCGCTCTGGACAAAACAGTGCGGCCGGCATCGATGGCGGGATTCCCTGGACCACGTCGAAGAGCAGATACGCTCAGCCGATGATCGAGAGCTTTGGCAACTGCGTTCGACCGCCCGCGAATCTCTGGTTCAGTTTACGCGGCAGCGGTTTGCCCTTCAGCGCGCTTACCAGGGAGCACCTCGGCAGGAAATCGAGGAGGCATCCGGCATCTTTGACGCAAGCCGGCTGACGCTCGGGTTTGCGCGGCGATTCGCGACGTATAAGCGTCCTAACATGCTGCTGCACGATCCGGAGCGACTGATTCGCATCTTGACCAATTCGAAGCGCCCGGTACAACTAATCATCGCCGGGAAGGCTCATCCGCAGGACTTGGGCGGACAGGCCATGATCAAGCAGTGGAATGAATTCATGCGCCGCAGCGAAGTGCGAGGCCACGCGGTATTTCTGGCTGACTACGACATGAGGCTGACGCAGGAGTTGGTTGCGGGAGTGGACGTTTGGATCAACACGCCGCGACGTCCGATGGAAGCGAGCGGCACGAGCGGAATGAAGGTGCTGGCGAACGGCGGCTTGAACTTGTCCGAGTTGGATGGCTGGTGGGCTGAGGCTTACTCACCGGAGGTGGGATGGGCCCTCGGCGATGGCCATGATCGCGGCGACGATCCCGTTTGGGACGCGGTTGAAGCGGAAGCGCTGTATGCACTGCTTGAACAAGAGGTTATTCCAACCTTCTATGACCGCGATTCGGAGGGTTTTCCGCGGCGATGGATCGCACGTATACGCGCGAGTATGGCCCGTCTCACGGCTGCCTTTTCAGCCAATCGAAGCGTGCGACAGTACACCGAAGAACACTATATTCCGCTGGCGTCAAAGTACCGTGAAAGGGCAGCCGAGGGCGGCAAAGCGGCGGCCGAGCTTGTCTTGTGGCAACATGAGATCGCTGGACAGTGGCGCGATTTGCGGTTTGGCCAAGTGCTGATCGAGAGTCGCCAAGGCAAGTATTTCTACACCATCCAACTGCATCTAGGCAGACTCAAACCCGATGATGTACAGGTAGAGCTGTATGCTGACCCGTTGAACTCTGACCAGCCTTTTCAGGCTTCCATGACGCTCGACCATGCTCTCGCGGATTCGCCCGGAGTCTATCAATACTCCGGTGCGGTTCCTGCCGAGCGGCCTGCAGCTAATTACACGACGCGCGCGCGGCCTCGGCGTTCTAACGTCTTAAGCCCACTGGAGATGCCGCTGATCGCATGGCAGAAATAGAGATACAAAAAAATCTCCCGCGCTTGGCGGGAGATTGACGGGCAGTGCTAATGTTACGGTCCTACCAAACTGTAAAGGTGATGTTATCGAGCCATTCAGAGACTGCGCCGCCGGTGCCGTTGTTATCCAACTGGAACTGGAAGCCAAGATTATCGCCGAAGCCAACGTTAGTCACGCCATAGGTCAGCCCCAAGGAATGCGACACTCCATCTACTATCAAGGTCTGGTAGGTCTCAGTGTGATTGGTGTGGTTGGTGGTTATGTACATCTGAACGTGATGCCACACATTCGGAGTCCAATGAGGACACGCTACGGTAGTTGCCTTCCATCCGTTTGTGGCTTGATCCCACACGCGCCAAAT
>JBEKQP010000083.1:0-22477 GCA_049519595.1 Candidatus Korobacteraceae bacterium
TACCGACCAGAATTGGACATTCTACGTTTTTTTGCGTTCCTGATGGTATTCGTCACTCATGTTCTACCACAGAGCTTGCGGTTTTATGGCGGCACTCACATATCCCGGACGGCTGCACGGGTTGTGATATCGTTCGGCGGCGCAGGTAAGTTCGGAGTCAACCTGTTCTTTGTGCTAAGTGCATTCCTCATCACCAGCCTACTTGTGCGGGAGCGCGCCCTCACGGGCACAATCGATCTTCGGGCATTCTATGTGCGCCGCATCCTCCGCATTTGGCCTTTGTATTTTTTGGCGGTGACGATCGCGGTTCTGTGGCGGTACGTGGATCGTGGTGTCTACATGGATAACCGAACCGCGATCGCATATTTGCTGCTGGCGGGGAATTGGGCGGAGTTGTTCTGGCCAAACAATTCTTTCATGTTTCCGCTATGGAGTGTGTCGGTCGAAGAGCAGTTCTATCTAAGCTGGCCCATCGTCGCGCGCATCATTCATAAACGTGCGGTGGTGTGGTTTGTCGCCGCGCTATTAATCTCCGGAACCATTGGCGTTTATCTAATCTCACGGGCCGGTTTCGCCACATGGTCTACCACATTCGCATCGTTTTACTCGATCGCGATTGGCATTTTACTTGCCTACTTTCCAGTCGACATCAGTTGCGTATGGGTGCGCTTACTTGCGTTCGTTTCTGGGTTGACAGTGCTGATGAGCGTGTCGTTGGCAATTGAGTTTCTGTCGATGGACGACCGATTCGAGTTTCCCCTTGCCGCCATCGGTGCAGGCTTGATATTTGTTTCCATCTACAACGCGCCATTGCGAAGCCGCCTATTGTGCTATTTAGGCAAAGTCTCGTATGGGCTCTATGTCTATCACGTTATGTGCATCCAGCTTGTTGGCCAGGCGACACGCGGACGTCTCATAGGTTTATGGTTTCCGGTGTACGCTGCTGCCTCACTGTTCCTAACGATTGGCGTGGCGGCATTGTCGTATCGATTCTTCGAATCGCCATTCTTGCGATTGAAAGAGCGGTTCACCGTCGTGGATTCTCGCCCGGTCTAGAACTGGTTGCATAAATGCACTTTGGAAAAATCAACAATTCCCTCAGGGGCTAAAGCCCGCGCCATCACTGGCTTTGGGCGGCGCGGCTAAAGCCGCGCCCCTTCAAAGAAATATTTATGCAACCAGTTCTAGGCAGGTGGCCATTCAAGCCCGTTGTTGGCTTGAGTGGGTTAGTTTTCTATGCAAGAAGCAAACTACCCCACACAAGCAAAAGAAGCTTGTATGGGGCACCCGGCGAGAATGTAGACGTAGTACATGGCAACTGAAACAGCAGATCCTTCGCTGCGCTCAGGATGACGCTCATCTCAGGAGTAAAACTCGGCGATGGCATCGACCACGCGCTGCTGCTCGTCCGGGCGGAGTTCGGGGAAGATCGGCAGAGCTAGCACCTCGCGGCAAGCCCGTTCGGCCTCGGGCATCGAGCCCGCAACATATCCCAGATAGGCAAAGGCTTCCTGCAGGTGCAGCGGGACCGGATAGTAAATTTCACTGGCGATGCCGCGAGCAGCCAAGAACGCGCGGAGTTCATCGCGCTTCGGCACGCGCACGACGTACTGGTGGTAGATGTGCTGCGCCTGGGGATAAACGGTCTGGGCGCGCACCGGGCATCCGGGCGAACCGGCAAGCGCAGCGGCAGAAAAGAGCTGGTCGTAGTGAGCCGCGATCTCGCGCCGGCGTGCGTTCCATTCCTCCAGGTGGCGCAACTTGATGCGCAGTACGGCTCCCTGGATGGCGTCCATGCGGCTGTTGCCGCCCATCTCCTGGTGATAATAGCGGCGCGAACTGCCGTGATTGCGCAGACGGCGGACGCGCTCGGCCAGTTGCGGATCGCTGGTGGTGACACAGCCGGCATCGCCGAAAGCATTGAGGTTCTTGGTGGGATAAAAGCTGAAAGCTGCCGCCTCGCCCCAGGCTCCTGCCTTGCGCTTGCGCCATGAGGCGCCGAAAGCCTGCGCGGCGTCTTCAATGATCGACAGCTTGTAATCCTGAGCCACCTGCTCGAAGACATCCATGTTGGCGCACTCGCCGAAAAGATGCACCGGCATGATGGCCTTGACCGCCGAGGGACGCGACTGCTCGATGGCTAAGCGCGCGGAGCGAAAGTCCAGGTTGAACGTCTCCGGATCGATGTCGGCAAAGACCGGGCGGGCTCCGCAGCGTACGATCGAACTGGCCGAGGCGAAGAAGGTGAACGGCGTGGTCAGCACCAGGTCGCCGGGACGAACCCCGGCGGCAGCCATGGCCAGCCACAGCGCATCCGTGCCGCTGGCGCAGGCCACCGTGTCATTAACCCCGAGAAACGCAGAGATTTCCCGCTCCAGTGCGGCAACCTCTTCGCCGAGAATCAGGCTTTGCGACTCGCAAACCCGGTCGATGGCCTCGCGAACTTCGGTGCGAATGGTTGCGTACTGCCGCTTGAGATCCAGTAGCGGCACCGTCTGTTGCGAGGCGGCTGCTTGAGAAGAATGTTCGCTCACGAGTGTTCCGGTTCCCTCGCCGACAAGCGCCGCCAAAGCCATGATTGCCGCTTCTGTTGGCGAATGCCGGGTAAGCTATCGATTCTAGAGCAATTCTGGAGCCGATGCCATTCGGCAATGGCGGCGGGGTCTACGCGCTGCTTGCATCCGTCCCCACATTAGCAAACTGCGGCAAATGTGGGCCACCCTGACAAACTTTTGGCCACCCTGACAAGCTTTAGTGCGCCAGGAACAGGACGTAGTGGCTGGCGGAGATCATGAAGAACAGCATCGGGAAGGTAAGCCAGAAGTTTGTCCGGGCGGTGACAGTCGACAGGAGCATGAGTTTTTGGATCTCCGGCGGCGTGGGATCGGATGGGTTGGGAGTGGACTCCGTCCATTGCAAGATGCGCTTCTGAGCGCGCCAGAGCACACCCCAGACGTTATTCATCATGACCCAGCCAAGTCCACCGCCAATGCCTATGCAAAGTTGGCGATTGCTCTCCCATCCGGTGGAGTTCAGGGAAAGATAAAACCAGGCGGCGGCCACTATGAGCACGGCAAAGATTATGGTGAGCAGCGGGCCTTTGCCATTGAGCTTGCCCATGCTCAAGATGCCGATCATCACAAAGGAAACCACGGTCCAGATGGCGAAGAAGCTACCGATTGCCCGGCCGGCATTTGGCATCATGCCGATGGCGAGGGCGCTTGCCTTGTCCTCGCCAATGATGATCATCCAATACCAGATGCCGACCAGCACGGTGACCACCGAGGCCCAGCGGAACCACCACAGGGCCGGGCGCATGAGCCTGGGGTAAATGCGCAGACGGGTGGCGGTATCCAGCTCGCGCAGAAAGCGGAGGTTGACCAGGGTAAAGAAGTAGAGCAGCCCAACCCAGAGGATTCCGGCGAGAACATGAATAAACCGTAATCCGATTTGAATTTTGGCACCGGTTTCGGCAGAGACGGCTATGAAAGCCAGGGCGGGAACTTGCATCATCGGTCCTCCAGCAGGCGAGCAGCCCCAACACGCTTAATTCCGGCGCGTGTTGGGGTCCGCGACGAGAGTTGCAAAATTAACCGAGCAACCACACGGGCGCCAGTTGAATTTGGAGGGCTAACGACTTATCGTAGTTGTGTCTGTGAAGCGGCCCGGATTCGAAATTCTGTCTTTTTTTAAGTGGCTGTTTGATTGATGGATTTGGTTGGCTTTGGTTGTTTTGCGGTTTTTGGCTCTAAAGGAGAAAGTAAACAATGGAAAACAAGCCGGCGCAGAACATACAGGACTCGTTTCTTAATACGGCGCGCAAGGACAAGGCAGTCATTACCATCTACCTGTTAAGCGGCGTCAAATTGTCCGGGCGGATTCGTTCCTTCGACAAGTATTCGGTGGTGCTGGATACCAACAACCAGGAGCAGCTCATTTTTAAGCATGCGATATCGACCGTTGTCATGGCTCGAGGTGCGCATATGAGCGATCGCGGAGAGTTCCGCCCGGCTCCGGCAGCTGGAACGCCAGCCCCAAGTCCCACGACTCCCGCTGGATCGGGTTTACCGCCAACGGAGGGATAGGTTATTCCCAGCCGTTCGGAGCACAGCAACTCCTTGCGGCGTCCGGCCGGGCCGGGGGATCCGCGTTCGACCCTGCGTTCCGGGCCCGAACGCGCATTCCTTGTCGGCATCGAGCACCGCGCACGCCGCGTCGAGAAGGGGCGAACTTCATCGCCCGACGATGCGGCAGGAGCTTCCAGCCGCGAGTCCGGTGCCGTGCCTCCCACGGCACGCCAAGCTAAACAGGCATTGCAGGCTCGGCAGAACGCGGACGAGCATGTGGTGCCGTTCACCGCCGAGGAATCGCTGCACGAACTGCGGGAACTGGCAATCGGCGCGGGAGCGGAAATTGCCGGTGAATTTCTGCAACGCCGCGACCGTCCCGACCCGGCAACCCTGATCGGCAGCGGCAAGCTGGAAGAGCTTGCGGCGGCGGCCAAGATGGCTTCCGCGGAGCTGATCATCTTCGATCACGAACTAACCCCCTCACAGCAGCGCAATCTGGAACGCGCCTTCGACTGCCGGGTGATCGATCGAACGCAACTCATTCTGGACATCTTCGCCAGCCACGCACGCACGCGTGAAGGCCAGTTGCAGGTGGAACTGGCTCAATTGGAGTACTTGCTGCCGAGGCTTGCCGGACGAGGCGCGGAGATGTCGCAACTCGGCGGCGGAATCGGCACCCGTGGTCCCGGTGAAACCCAGCTGGAAACCGATCGTCGCCGAATCTACCGGCGCATCCGGCATGTGAAAAAGCAGTTGGAGGAGGTGCGGCGGATTCGCGCGCAACAGCGGCAGCGGCGGTTGAGCGTGCCGGTGGCGACTGTGGCATTGGTGGGATATACCAACGCGGGCAAGTCCACGCTGTTCAATGCACTCACCAATGCGGGTGTGGTTGCCTCCTCGCGTATGTTTGCCACCCTGGACCCGACACTGCGCTCGATCACGCTGCCGTCGCGGCGCCAGGCCCTGCTGTCGGACACCGTGGGTTTCATTCGCAATCTGCCGCACACCCTCATCTCCGCCTTCCGCGCCACGCTGGAAGAGGTGCAGCGGGCAGCGCTCATCCTGCACGTGGCCGATGCCAGCAGTCCGACGGCCTCCGAACAGATGCAGCAAGTAGAGGCAGTGCTGCGCGAGCTCGAAAGCGACCAAACGCCTCGCCTGCTGGTGGTGAACAAGATCGACTTGCTTCCCGCCGCTCAACGCCCGGCGCTGGTGGACGATGATCGCACCGTCCATGTGTCGGCCAAAACCGGAGTCAACCTTGACCGTCTGCTGGAGGCACTTGACCGGCACCTGCAAGACGATCCGGTGAGCCGAGTTCACATCCGCGTGCCGCAGTCTGAAGGCAAGGTGCTGGCTATGCTCGAAGGCAAGACCCGCATCCTCTCCCGGAAATACGTGGACGGAGCCGTCGAACTTGAGGTAGAAGCACCGGAATCGTTGGCACGAAGGCTGAAGAAATTTCAGATAGAAGATTGATCAAGCGAAAAACACTGGGATGGGAGCCCCTGTTCGGGAGGGCTCTAGTCTTCCCCACATTAGCCTGCGGCAAATGTGGGCCACCTGACCGGAATCGTTGGCACGAAGGCTGAAGAAATTTCAGATAGAAGATTGATCAAGCGAAAAGCACTGGGATGGTAGCCCTATTCGGGAGGGCTCTGTTCTTCCCCACATTAGCCTGCGGCAAATGTGGGCCACCAGCCAGCCACCAGCGAAATTAAGATTGAGCTAACTGTATAGATCGTCACGTCGGCTCGCAAAGCGACGAGCCGCCTCACGATGAACAATGCTCGAACTTTGACCTGTGACGACCTGCGCTTCACCGTGAGCCATCTGAAATTGTTCCAGGGTCAAAATTAAAATGGGCCTGCTGACAAGGAGCGGTGACAATTCCTTGTCTGCAAGCCCACTCGATCCGGAAGCGGATCGGAGGTGATATCTACATGGTACCCCCGAGGAAGGCGATGTCAAGAAAACTTGAGCATTCCCACGGGCTTTACGGCAAAAATTTTACCTTAAATGGTATCAATAGGTATTTTACCTTAGTAACTCCATGGGCCCCGGTTTTGAGTTGGAACATTAAAATTGGCGTTGAGTTGTAAGGGGGTGAATTTGACACAAGCTGCTGAAGGTGTTAATTCTTGAACGTTCTAACAGCCCTTCACTTTCCGAACGGGCGCTCACTTTCAGGATGGAACAAACCCTTAAACAAGTAGGTGAATTACTGCTCGGAGCAGTTCCGACAATACTGCTCCTGCTAATGCTGTATGGGTTCTATACGGCGCTGGTTTATCGGCCTCTGAAGAAGATTTTGGCTGAGCGCCGGAGCAGGACAGAAGGCGCAATCGAAAAGGCGCGCGCTGATATTTCCGCAGCCGAGTCGAAGACATTTGAATACGAGGCCAAATTGCGGGAAGCGAAGTTGGCGGTCTTCCGGGCGCAGGAAGCGCGCCGTCAGCAGGCGGAGGACGCGCGAGCCGAAGCCGTTGCCGAGGCGCGGAAGCGGGCCGACGCCCTGATTCATCAGGCTCGGAAGCAGGTTCAGGAAGATGCCACGGCGGCCAGGCAGGGCTTGCAAACGGAGGCCGAGCGACTGGCTGCGGAGATCATCCGTGCCGTGCTTCAGCCTGCCGGCAGGTCCGAGGCTCGGGCACCAGGCGGACAATCATGAGTTCCCGGATCGGAATATCGATACGAACATCGTTTTTATGCTTGCTGCTCGCCGTCACCACGGTGAGCGTGGCGCAGACGCAGACACCGGCGGGCGAGAAGTCCGCGCCGCAAACGAGCGCGCAGGTCACCAATCCGAACACGGCGGCGGACAGCGAACTTGCCTCGGAGTCAAAGGCGGCCGGTGGCGAAGAAAACGATCACTTCAAGTACTCGAAGTCGGTGGTCCGGATATCCCATCTGGTGGGGATCAGCACCGAGGCTGGCTATTGGGTTTTTGTCTTCATCAATTTCGCGATTGTTGCCGGCTTCATCTACTGGGGGTCACGCACTAATCTGGCGCAGGCATTTCGCGCCCGGACGACGGCGATTCAGAAGGGCATTGAAGAGGCGCGGCGGGCAAGTGCCGAGGCCAACGCACGCTTGGAGCAGATCCAGGGACGCCTGAGCAAGCTTGATTCCGAGGTGGCCGGGATACACGCCGCGGCTGACGCCGATTTTTCCGCTGAGGAGCAACGCATCAAACGAGCCGCCGAAGAGGATGCGCGGCGAGTGGTCGAAATGGCCGAGTCGGAAATTGCTGCAGCCGCCAAGAACGCGCGCCGCGAGTTGCGGACCTATGCGGCGGAGCTAGCCGTGGAACTGGCGAAGAAGAACATCAAGGTGGATGCGCAAACCGACGCGGCGCTGGTGCGCGACTTTGTAAGCCAGCTCGGAAAGGACGGCCGATAGAATGGCAGCCGTTGCGAACCGCTATGCGCGCGCCTTTGCCGACGTTGTGCTCGATGGGAAGCTGGACCCGAAGCAAGTGACGGGACAGCTTGGCGTAATCGTCGAGCTTTACCGGTCCAACCTAGATCTCCGGCGCGTGTGGGAAAGTCCGGCGATACCGGCCGATCAGAAGCGAAAACTGCTGGACGCGATTATCGAACGGAGCGTAATCCTGCGTCCGGTGCGGAACTTTGTGGCCGTGCTGATCGATCACGGCCGCATTCGCGAGATCGAACAGATTGCCCGGCAGTTCCAGACGGAGTTGAACCATCGGCTCGGAATTGTCGAGGCGGAGATCACCAGCGCGCGTCCGCTGGAGGAAGCCGAGAGCGGAGAGCTGCTGGCGGAGGTTTCGCGGGTGACCGGCAAAGAGGTAAGCGCGCAGTACAAGATCGATCCATCGCTGATTGGCGGCGCGGCCGTCCGGGTGGGAAGCACCGTGTACGACGGATCGGTGCGTGGCCAGCTCCAGAAGATGAAGGAGCAACTGAGCGGCGAATAACAGGCCGCTCCGATTATGAACGGCCTATACCAAGCTGGAATGCAGTTAGTTTACAGCGGTTTCATAACTCATTTAGGGCTGTAGCCAACGGCGATCCCTCAGCGGCTAAAGCCGGAAAGCATGCGGTCAGGAAACGGCGCGGCTAAAGCCGCGCCCCTTCAAAACCGGGCGAACCAGCGCAGCAGATGCGCATAATCCAGAGGGTCGCGGTTGGAATCGGAAATATCGATTCAGGAACCGCGGATCGACTGAGAACTTACTTATGGCTCAGATTAAAGCAGACGAGATTACACAGCTCATTCGCGAGCAGATTGAAAACTACGAATCCAAGATCACAGTCGACGAAGTCGGCACGGTGCTCTCGTTGGGCGACGGTATCGCCCGTATTCACGGCCTGGAGAAGGTGATGGCCGGCGAGCTGCTCTCTTTCCCGCACGGCATCGCCGGAATCGCCATGAACCTGGAAGAAGACCAGGTCGGTTCGGTGTTGCTGGGCGATTACACAGAGATCAAAGAGGGCGACGAGGTGAAGCGCACCGGACGAATCATGAGCGTGCCGGTGGGCGATGCCATGATTGGCCGTGTGGTGGACGCGCTCGGGCAGCCGATTGACGACAAGGGGCCGATCCAGACGGACCAATTTAATCCCGTGGAACGTATTGCTCCCGGTGTGATCGAGCGGCAGCCGGTGCGCGAACCGATGGCGACCGGGTTGAAGGCGATCGATTCGATGATCCCCATTGGCCGCGGACAACGCGAGCTGCTCATCGGCGACCGTCAAACCGGCAAAACGGCCATTGCGCTCGACGCGATCATTAACAATAAGGGCAAGGATCTGATCTGCATCTATGTGGCGATCGGCCAGAAGCGCTCGACGGTTGCCCAGGTGGTGAAGACGCTGGAAGACAACGGCGCCATGGACTACACGGTGGTAGTCGTCGCCTCGGCCAGCGATCCGGCGCCAATGCAGTACATCGCGCCCTATTCGGGCACGGCTATCGCCGAGTACTTCCGCGACACGAAGCGTCATGCGCTGGTCATCTACGATGACCTCTCCAAGCACGCCGTGGCCTATCGCGAGATTTCTCTGCTGCTGCGCCGTCCACCGGGACGCGAAGCCTACCCGGGCGATGTTTTTTATCTTCACAGCCGTCTGCTGGAGCGGTCTTCGAAGCTGAATGACGCCAACGGCGGCGGGTCCATTACTTCGCTGCCGATCATCGAGACGCAGGCGGGCGACGTTTCGGCTTACATTCCGACCAACGTGATTTCCATTACTGACGGCCAGATTTTCCTGGAGTCCGATCTGTTTAACTCCGGCGTGCGTCCGGCGGTCAACGTCGGCATCTCGGTGAGCCGCGTTGGGTTCTCGGCGGCCATCAAGGCCATGAAGCAGGTGGGATCGAGCCTGAAGCTGGAGCTGGCGCAATATCGCGAGCTGGCGGCGTTTTCGCAGTTCGGCAGCGACCTGGACAAAGCGACCCAGGCGCAGTTGAATCGCGGCGCGCGCCTGGTGGAGGTGCTGAAGCAGGACCAATTCGAGCCGCTGCCCTTCAGCAAGCAGATTCTGATTATCTACGCGGGCACGAACGGATTTTTCGACGACATCGCGGTCGAAGACGTGCGGCCGTTCGAGAAAGCGCTCTACGCGCACGTGGATGGCGCCAATCCAGGGCTGCTGCGCATGATCGAGGAAAAGAAGGCGCTCGATGACCAGATCAAGAACGATATGATCGCGACGATCAAGGAAGCCAAGGAGCGGTTCCTCGCGGAAAAGGGCGAGAAAGCCAAGGCTGCGGCCAGATAGAGCGCTCCGGGAACTGGGGCTTAGCGAACTATGTCAAACATTCTGGACATCCGGCGGCGCATCCGCAGCGTGAAGAGCACGCGGCAGATTACCAAGGCCATGAAGATGGTTTCCGCGGCCAAGCTCCGTCGCGCCCAGGAGCATGCTTTGGCCGGGCGGCCCTACGCGCAGATGATCGCCAACGTGCTCAAGTCGCTGGTGCGGCGTGCTGACGTGGTTGACCCGGAAACAGGACAACCGCGCCATCCACTGTTGGCTGAACGAGAAGAAAAGACGCTTCTGCTGATCCTGGTGACCGGGGACCGCGGTCTGGCCGGGGCATTCAATTCCAACATTATCAAGACGGCAGTGCGGTTTCTGGAAGCGAACGCGGGAAAGAATATCGATATCGAGTGCGTGGGGCGCAAGGGGCGCGACTTCTTCCGCCGGCGCTATCCGGCGGCCAACGCGGCGGAAGCGCGCAAGGCGCCGGTGCAGATTACGGGGGAACACGTAGGGATCCTGAACCACTTGAATTTCGGCGACGTGCAAAAGATCGCCGAAAACGTGATCGAGCGCTACACACGAGAAGAGATTGATTCGGTATACGTGGTGTTCAATGAGTTCAAGTCGGTAATTGCGCAGAGGCTGGTGATCGACGAGGTGCTTCCGGTGAAGGAAATCGGAGAGCGCGTGATCCGCGATGCGACCGAACTCAGCACCGAAGAACGGGAGCGAGTGGGCGAGGCGGCCACCAGCGCCGGAGTAAGCCTGCAAGCACACGACACGAGTGAAGTGGATCGGCGCGCGGCAGAGTTCGCAACCGCGGACGTGGACTACATCTACGAGCAAAAGCCCGAGAGGCTTTTCCGCGACCTGCTGCCGAAGTATGTGACGGTGCAAGTCTATCGCGCCATGCTGGAGTCGGTGGCGGCCGAGCACGCGGCGCGCATGACGGCTATGGATTCGGCGAGCAACAACGCCGACGACATGATCGATTCGCTGACACTCTCGATGAACCGGGCGCGGCAGGCTTCGATCACCAAGGAAATCATCGAAATCGTAAGCGGCGCAGCCGCATTGTGACAACGCAAGTTTCGAGTTTCGAGTTTCAGGTTTCAAGAAACAAGTGCTTGGCTCGAAGGACTCGAAAGAAATAGAAAATTGGCCGTTTCGAGTATGACAGGCAGTGCGCTCGAAACTTGAAACTGGAAACTACTTTTTATGGCTGAAAACATTGGACACATCGTTCAGATCGCCGGCCCCGCCGTCGACGTGCAGTTTCCCGAAGGGAAGCTGCCTTTGATCTACACCGCGATCCGCGTAGTGAGCGACGGTTTCGTCACTCCCACGCCGATTGACGTCATTCTGGAAGTGGAGCAGCAACTTGGCGAAGGACGGGTGCGTTGCGTGGCCATGCAGCCGACCGAAGGCATGGTACGCGGCATGAAGGCGATCGACCAGGGCGGCCCGATCACGGTCCCCGTGGGCCGCGGGACGCTGGGCCGAGTGATGAACGTGATCGGCGAACCGGTCGACAAACTTGGCCCGATTGCGTTCGAGGAGAGGTTGCCGATTCACCGTCCGGCCCCAGCCTTCGACGAGCAGTCGACGCGCGCCGAAATGTTTGAGACCGGCATCAAGGTCATCGACTTGATCCAACCTTTCCTTAAGGGCGGCAAAATCGGCCTCTTCGGCGGCGCCGGCGTCGGCAAGACAGTCGTCATCATGGAACTCATCAACAACGTCGCCAAGCAGCATGGCGGCTATTCCGTGTTCGGCGGCGTCGGCGAGCGCACCCGCGAGGGCAACGACCTGTGGCTGGAAATGAGCGAGTCCGGGGTGATCAAGCCGGGCGATCCGGCGAACTCGAAGGCTGCGCTGATCTATGGCCAGATGACGGAACCGCCGGGAGCGCGTCTGCGGGTGGCGCTGACGGCTTTGACGGTTGCCGAGTACTTCCGCGATGCAGAGGGCGCGGACACGCTGCTGTTCATCGACAACATTTTTCGTTTCACGCAAGCGGGATCGGAAGTTTCCACGCTGCTGGGTCGCATGCCTTCCGCCGTGGGCTACCAGCCGAACCTGGCAACCGAGATGGGCGAATTGCAGGAGCGCATTACCTCGACGAAGAAAGGTTCGGTCACCTCGGTGCAGGCGATTTACGTGCCCGCCGACGATTTGACCGATCCGGCTCCGGCGACCACCTTCGCCCACTTGGACGCCACTACGGTGCTTTCCCGAGCCTTGACCGAGATCGGTATTTACCCGGCAGTCGATCCGCTGGCTTCCACTTCGCGCATTCTCGATCCGCGCATTGTGGGGCAGGAACACTACGATGTGGCACAGAGCGTGAAGCGCGTGCTGCAGACCTATAAGGACCTGCAGGACATCATCGCCATCCTAGGCATTGACGAGTTGAGCGAAGAGCAGAAGATTGCCGTGGCGCGCGCCCGTAAGATTCAGAAGTTCCTGTCGCAGCCCTTCCACGTTGCCGAACAGTTCACCGGCTTCCAGGGCAAGTACGTAAAGGTGGAAGAAACGGTGCGCAGTTTCAAGGAAATTGTGGAAGGCAAACACGACAGCGTTCCCGAGCAGGCCTTCTACATGAAAGGCTCCATCGAAGAGGTATTGGCGGCCGCCGAGAAGATGAAGACCACGGCCTAGCCGGCAACCGAGAACCGTGAAATGGCTGAAACCTTAGAACTCGAAATCGTAACCCCGGAACGACTGGTCGTTCACGAACGCGTGGAAGAGGTGCAGATCCCCGGACGCAGCGGGTATCTGGGAGTGCTTCCCGATCATGCACCGCTGATCACCGAGTTGGGAGTGGGCGAGATCACGTTCCGCAACGGCGGTGTCACCACGCGCCTGGCTGTGGCCTGGGGGTTCGCCGAGGTTCTGTCGAACAAGGTGACGATTCTGGCTGAAAGCTGCGAGCGGGCCAGCGAAATCGACGTGGCGCGCGCACAACAGGCCAAGCAGCGGGCGGAAGAAGTACTGCGCAGCCAAGCTCCCGACACTGACTACGACGAGAAGCAGGGTGCCCTCAAGCGCGCCGAAACACGCATTGAGGTGGCGGAAAAGGGCGGGCGGTAAAAGCGCAGACGGGACACGGGAGAGCATCGCCAAGCCTCGGACCCAATCCGGGGCTTTTGCTTGTGTCCGCGAATCATGGCTCTTGTTAAACTTCTCTGGCTGAAACCCGAGGGCGAAAATGGCCGAGATAATTCCGAACCTGCCGATAGCGAAGCTTCCAAAAAGGGAGAATGCGAGAATGACAGGGCGACGAATTGGACTTCCTGCTCCTGTCGCTGCCATCTACAAGGCAGTTAGAGAATTAGAAGCTCGTTATCCTGGGAGAAGGTTCACCCCTGACGGAGTTCTTGTAGGTTCTATCGGCGAGGTTATCGCCGCTGAGGCGTTCAACCTTACACTCTATCCAATGTCGCATGCTGGGCACGACGCTTCGGATGCAGACGGCCCCGTTCAGGTAAAAATGACGGCCGGAACGAGTGTCGCGATGTACGACTGTTGCGTCCGGCTCATTGTGATGAAAGTCATATCTCCAGAGGAGGCCGAGGTTATTTACGATGGCCCGGGGGAGCCAGCTTGGATCAATGCGGGGAAAAAGCAGAAGAACGGGCAGCGCGTGATCAGTCTTTCCAAACTGCGAAAATTGGCGTCAAACTGAGACACCACCAAGCGGAGGTGAACATGGAGATCAAAACGGTTGGCGTGATTGGTGCTGGAACCATGGGCAACGGCATTGCGCATGTGTTCGCGAAGGTGGGCTACGAAGTTGTGCTGGTCGATATTGAACAGCGCTTTGTGGATCGCGGGATGCAGACCATCGCCAAGAACATGGAGCGCGAAGTGGCGCGGCAGAAACTCACGGCCGAGGAGCGTGAGCAGGCGCTGAAGAGGATTCGTCCGTCGATCTCTCGCCGCGATCTCGCCGGCTGCGACTTGGTGGTTGAAGCGGTGTCGGAAAAGTTTGAGATCAAGGCTGAAATCTTCCGCGAACTGGAGACGATTTGCCGGCCCGAGGTGATTCTGGCGTCCAACACCTCTTCCATTTCGATCACCAAACTGGCGGGAGTCACCAAGAAGCCCGGCAAGATCATTGGCATGCATTTTTTCAACCCCGTGCCGATGATGAAGCTGGTCGAGGTGATTCGCGGACTGGCGACTTCGGATGAAACCTATCAGACGGTGAAGGCAATCTCCGAGAAGCTCGGCAAGACGCCGGTGGAGGTCAACGACTCGCCGGGTTTTGTCGCCAATCGCGTATTTATGCCGATGGTCAATGAGGCAATGTATGCGGTGATGGAAGGCGTGGCGACCGCCGCGACGGTCGATGAGGTGTTCAGACTCGGGATGGCGCATCCCATAGGACCGCTGGCGCTGGCGGATTTCATCGGCCTGGATGTCTGCCTGGACATCATGCGGGTATTGCAGTCCGGCTTGGGCGATCCGAAGTACCGGCCTTGCCCGCTGCTGATCAAGATGGTGGACGCCGGCTGGCTCGGCCGCAAGTCAGGACGCGGATTCTACACGTACGAGTCGGGCGCGTAGGACTTCCCTCGGGGGCTAAAGCCCGCACTGTTCTTGGCCCTGGATGGCATGGCTAAAGCCATGCCCCTTCAAAGAATCGTGGAGCCAGTCTTTGTTTTCGGCAGCAAACAAAGGGCGGCTCGACTTCGCTCGCCATGACAGCCTGATTTCGGCGCGCCGTCGGAGCTACGGGCGAGCGGCGCGCTTTTTCCCAAATTGGCAAGGCAGTGAAGATCTTCCTGGCAACCGGCTGCTCCCTTTTCCTGGCAGACGCTTCTAAAGGATTAGGGCCGCCGCCGGTTCGTCCGCAGCCTGTTGAAGATTTATGAACAGCAATCCGAAGGCAATGGAAACTGTGAGTAGCAACCCGAAGATGATGGAAACGCCGCCGAAAGCCGAAAGCAGCGATGCTCTGTTCTACGGCATTGCGGTGGTGCTCGGCGCGCTCTGCGGCTTGGTACATGTTGGCGTAAGAGACCCGCTGCTGACAGCCTTGAGTGTGGTGGCTTCGACCATGTTCCTGGGCTACATGCGCCCATCCCGGCCATGGCGATGGGTATTGCTGGTTGGCCTTTTCGTTCCCGCAGTGATGAGCGGTGCCAACCTGATGGGCTATTACAGGGATTTAAGCCGGGCGGGCCTGTACGGCTCGGCGCTGATCATGTTGCCGGGCATCGCCGGCGCTTTCGGCGGGCACTTCGGCCGTCGCTTCATGCGGGTGATGTTTGGTAAATAGATAGCCAGCCGTTTCTACCTTAATCCCATCACCAATTTGCCTGTTAACTATTATGTCACTCCCTTTGACGGGGTAGTGCAAGCTATGCTGATGGCTGAATGGGCATTTCACTGACGGTTTTGGCCAGCGGCAGCAAAGGTAACAGCACGGTCGTGAGCTCGTCGCGCACTCACCTGCTGATTGATTGCGGGCTCTCATGCAAGGAGACGTTGCGGCGGTTGCACGCCAGCGGAATCGATCCGTGCAGCCTGACGGCAATTCTGATCACCCACGAACACGCCGACCATGTCGCCGGACTCCACGTAACGGCCAAGAAACTGGGGGTTCCGGTCTTTATGACCGAGGCCACGCACGGCACATGGCAGCGGACATTCAAGGACAGCGCGGGCAAACGGGTGAAGGCCGGGCGGTTGGAACTGTTCGAGGCCGGTCGACGCTTCGAGGTGGGGGACATCGGGGTGCTGCCGTTCACCATTCCGCACGACGCGGCCGACCCTGTGGGCTTCACCTTTAGTGTCGAGGGAATCAAACTCGGGTACGCGACAGACCTCGGCTATCTGCCGGCAAGCGTGCGGGAGCACCTGCGGGGCTGCGACGGCCTGGTGATCGAGTCGAACCACGATCTGGAGATGCTGCGAATCGGCCCTTATCCCTGGGCGGTCAAGCAGCGGGTGATGAGTCGCGTCGGGCACCTGAGCAATGATGCCCTCGCGGAATTTCTCGCGACCGATTATGATGGAGGGGCAGCATTCCTGATCCTGGCTCATTTGTCTGAGCAGAACAACCACCCGGAACTTGCCAGGACGGCGGCGGAACGTGCTTTGGACGGACGTCGCGATCTCTGGAAGAACCGGATACTACTGGCTTCACAAGATGATGGATTGCCGAGCATATCGCTCTGATGTAAACGCGATGAGCAAACGCAGGCGTTGACTTGGTGAGGCAAGCTCCGATTATGCAATGTATTGATCCGGTGGTGGGAAAGATCCTGGCGGGCTGGCGCTATGACATTTCGGGGATTACGCCTGAAATGCGCGTCGATTACGAAGCCCATCTGGCGGCTTGCGAATTCTGCCGCTCGCGCCAGCGTCTGCACCGGACGATCGATGTCGGCTTGATCGTGCTCGCCTCCATGTCGGCCATGGTTTTCCTGCTGGCCTACGGAGTCATCCGCTACTTCGGCCCGCGTCACGCCTTCATACTGGAGATCGCGTCCGTCGGCGGATTCCTGCTCTCCACGCTGCTTTGGCTCATCGTAGCCGTTTCAACGCCAGCCCCGCTGGTGGTGGTAGACGCTGCCCGCACCGGAGCCCGTCTGGTGCACGACAAATTGCCTGAGCGGGTGCGCGAACACATTCCGGAAGAGCTGCGGCTGCGCCTCGGCGGACAGTGACCCTGAAGCCGTTTTAGGGCTCGATCATTCCGCCGATCAGTTCGCGGATGCTCTGGACGCGATTCTGCAGGCACCAGCGCTCCAAATCGTCGACCAGCTTTTCGCAGGCGCACGGGTCCCAGAAATTCACCGTGCCCACCCCAATTGCGACCGCTCCGGCCAGCAGGAACTCCACAATGTCTTCGGCGGTGCTGATGCCTCCCAGGCCAATGACGGGAATCTTGACGGAGTGGGCGGCCTCATACACCATGCGTAGCGCGATGGGCTTGATGGCGGGGCCGGAGAGCCCGGCGGTAATGTTGGCGATGCGCGGCAGGCGCGTCTCCGGATCGATGGCCATTGCGGTAAAGGTGTTGACGAGCGAAATGGCGTCGGCGCCGCCCTCTTCTGCCGCCCGAGCCATCTCCGGGATGCTGGTGACGTTGGGCGAGAGTTTAACGATGAGCGGCCGACGTGCCGCGTGTTTTGCCACCCAGACCAGCTCTCTCAGCAGTGCTGGGTCCTGTCCGAAGCTGATGCCACCTTGCGCGGTGTTCGGACAGGAGACGTTTAACTCGTAAGCGTCGATACCGTCCCCCGCGTTGAGGATGGCAATCGTCTCTTCGTAGTCATTGACGGAATAGCCGAAGACGTTGGCGATGACAACGATGTTGGGGATCTTCTGGAGGATCGGGAGCTTCCCTTCGATGAAGGCGCGCGCGCCGATGTTCTGCAGCCCGATGGCGTTCAGCATTCCGGCCGAGGTTTCCCACAGCCGGGGCGGTGGATTGCCCGGCATGGGCTCACGCGAAAGGCCCTTGACGACGAAACCACCGAGTTTGTCGAGGGCAACCACATCCTCAAGTTCAACGCCGTAGCCGAAGGTACCGGCTGCGGCCAGGACGGGGTTCTTCAGCGTCACACCGGCAAAGCTGGTGCTCATGTCCAGAGGCACTGGCGAGCGCCGCGAGGAAGTGGAAGGCGCGGAGGCCGTTGGGGTTGGCGTGCCGGGGGCCTTGAAATTCATGATCTCCTCGGCCTCTATTTTCTCACGGCGCGCGGCGGTGCATGAGCTGTAGAAGGCTGGTGGCCCATTCAACGCGTTTTTCGTTGAGTGGGGCAGTTGGAGCGTTATTCAGTAAGTACTGTCCCACTCAAGCCAACCACGGGCTTGAATGGGCCACCGTCGGAAACTGACTCACAGCAATCGTTTTCCGATCCGTGAATTCTCTCCGGGTTTCCGGTATGTTAGAAGGTTATCGGTTTGCGGCAGACATCTGCCGGTGTTTGGCCTGCTGGCCCTTGTTGAGTCCTATGCTTGATCTTGCATTTGTACGCGACCACCTGGCGTTCGTGGAAAAGAAGCTGCGCGAACGCGGCATTAATCCCGATGAAGTGCTGAAGGACTTCCACGAGATCGACCAGCAGAGGCGTGCGGCGATCACCCAGGTTGAGAGGCTGAAGGAGCAGCGCAATCACTTGACGGAAGAGATCGCGCAACTCAAGAAGGCCAAGCAGGACGCCACCCAACAGATCGAAAAAACCAGGCAGATGCGCGAGCAGCTTCCAGCACTGGAGAAGCAGGTGGAAGAGGCGGAGGCCCGCCTGCGAGCAATCCTGACGACCATGCCGAACATTCCGCACGAGAGCGTGCCCATCGGCAAAAACGAGGATGACAACAAAGAAGTCAAGCGTTGGGGCGAGCCTCCGAAGTTCGATTTCCAGCCCAAGCCGCATTGGGAGATCGGCGAGGCTCTGGGGGTGCTCGACTTGGAGCGGGCGGCAAAGCTGACAGGCGCTCGCTTTGCCCTGTATTGGGATTTGGGCGCGAAGCTGGAACGCGCGCTGATGAACTTCATGCTCGACCTGCACACTCGCGAACACGGCTATACCGAGGTGCTGCCGCCATACCTGGTCAACTCCGAATCGATGTTCGGCACCGGGCAGTTGCCGAAATTTGCGGATGAGCTGTTCCGGGTTCCGCATCGGGAGCGCGACCTCTGGTTGATTCCCACGGCGGAAGTTCCGGTCACGAATATTTATCGCGATGAGGTGCTCGAGGCGCCGCGGCTGCCGATTTCGCTCACGGCGTTCACCCCATGCTTTCGCAGCGAGGCGGGGTCTTACGGCAAAGACGTGCGCGGCATCATTCGTCAGCACCAGTTTCAAAAGGTTGAGATGGTGAAATTCACCCGGCCGGAGCAGTCTTATGAAGAGCACGAGAAGCTGACGCGCGACGCCGAGCAGATTCTGGAGCGTCTAGGCTTGCACTATCGCCGGGTGCTGTTGTGTACGGGCGATCTGGGCTTTTCGTCAGCCAAGACCTATGACCTGGAAGTCTGGCTGCCGGGCCAGCACGTCTTTCGCGAGATTTCGTCGTGCTCGAACTTCGAGAACTTTCAGGCGCGCCGGGCGAATATTCGTTTTCGCACGGAAGGTAAGAAAGGCACGGAATTCGTGCACACCCTGAATGGCAGTGGGCTCGCCATCGGCCGCACGTGGGTGGCAATTGTCGAAAATTACCAGCAGGCGGACGGCAGCGTGGTGATACCCGAAGTGTTGCAGCCCTACATGCGCGCCGACCGGATTACGCCGAGGAAATTGTAGGGCTCGTTTAATAAGAGAAACGGGAACTGCCCCACTCAAGCCAACAGAAGGCTTGAATGGGCCACCCTGCCGAGGAAGCTGTAGCCAATGGAGAAGGGACGCAAAGTGCGTATCGCGTTCTCTCTGCTGGCGGCGGTGTTCACGGTGCTGTTTGTTCTGGTGCTGTCCGTGGACCTGATGGATCTGCGGGATAAACGGCGCTTCAATGCCGCCCTGGAAGAGCTTCGATCCGAGGTGAAGCGGGAACTTCCGGCCGGCAGCAGCCGCACGCGGGTCGAATCGTTTCTCAAAGATCGCGCCATCGAGCCCGGAGCGGTGTCTACGGGCAATGAAATCTTCGGGCTGTCGCAAACGTCTTATTCCAACCTCATCAGCAAGTGCCGGATCCAGCTTGTATTCAGGTTTGGAGAAGACGGCCGGCTGCGCGATTCCAAGGTCTACGAGGCTTGTTCCTACTTGTAGGCTACCGCAGCGACGGTCAAGGTTGCGTCGCGAACTCTCTGCAACTAAACTGAGAACTGCCCCGGAGTACTCACCGCCAGGCTCACGACCAAAAAGTGTTGCGGAAACATCGACATGAACAGTATTGGAAAAACATTGAAGGGATACATCTGGTGGACCTATCCGCGCGGCTGTTTCCACTACGACGTGATGGTTACGGTGATCCTGCTATTCATCTTCGTTGCACCGCTCTTCATACGCTTCAACGACAGGCCGGTAGAGCGAACCCCGCATCTGACTGGCGTGGTTATCACCCCGGAGGGAACGCATCACTTCGTCTGCCGGGTTGAGGCATCAGCCATTCAAGGGGAGACTGAGACAGAGATTCGGGATGGCCTCATGGGAGTGGTTGAGCCGATTGTGGGTGAGGTCAAGTTCATTCGCTACGAAGCAATTCGGGACAACAAAGGAAAAATCATCGCCTACAACGTGTGGGTGCGGCGGGGCGTGGGCGGATAACCGGGCCGCAACCCTGGCGTGTGCCGGCCTGGGTTGGATAGCCGCCGAGTCCAGGCAGGGCGCAACGCCATTTGCTGCGTCCGACTCTTAATGTTTCTGGGACCGCTCATGAAGAAAAGTTTATCGCTGCTCGCCTTTATCCTCTGTGCCGGCCTGTGGTCGGCGGCGCAGGCGAATCGGCCCGCCGATCTGCAAACTGTCTTAAATCTGATGGACCGCACGGCTTCGACCCTGCGAACGGTCGAAACCGATTTCACCTGGGACGACTACGAACGGGTGGTGGACACTCACGACTACCAGAAGGGCGTGATGTATTTCAGCCGCTCGGGCAAGGGCAGCAAGGACGTTGAGATGTCTGCCCAAATCACGCAACCTGCCCCGAAGTTCGTGCTTTTCAAAGCATCCATGGTCCACGTTTACGAGCCCAGGATCGACCAGGTGACGATTTACAACGTGGGCAAGAACAAGGCGGATTTCGAGGCGTTCCTGGTGCTGGGATTCGGCGGCGCAAGCAGCGAACTGGCGAAGAATTTCACGGTTCGCTATGCCGGCAGCGAGCAGGTGGCCGGGGTTAAGGCTTACAAACTGGAGTTGGTTCCGAAGTCAGCCAGTGCGCGCAATAACTTTCCTCTGATTACTCTCTGGATCGATGCCGACCAGGGAATCGCCGTGCAGCAGCGATTTGATCAGGGTGGAGGCAATTACCGGCTCGCGCAATACTCGAATATCAAGCGCAACCAGAAGCTTCCGGAGGGAGTTTTTACGCTGAAGACCACGGGCAAGACCAGGACGGTAAGGCCGCAGGGCGGTTAGGAGTGCAAAAGCCGCGCTGGTTGCCGCTCCCATGCGGTCCACATCAGTGCCAAATGCGGGATGGGATGAGGGCACCCAAGCTCATCATGACTCAGTTGGGATCGGCACGTTGCTGGCCATCTTTTTGCAGGCTGCGGATAGAAATGCCAGGGGTGAGGCAACGGTAGGGGAGCGCCTCGGATTCTTACTGTTTCAGAGGTCCCATGGGTAAAGTCCTAATCATTCCGGCGCGTCCCAGCGCAGAGCATCTGAGTCGCCACCGTACATCCGATCCTCGCTATGTTGAAGGCCAGCGTCTGCTTGTCGATGCTATGAGGTATCTCATCAAGACCAGTCCGGACGACAATCGTCCCGCCGTGGAGCTGATTTCCGAGCACGTCCGCACGCAGTTCCGGATGAGCGATTCACCGCTTCAGCCGCCGGAGACGCCCGAGCCCCCGCTATCAATGTAACTCGGGGTTCCATTCTCCACATTAGCCAGGCTGGCCAAATGTGAGGTCGCGCTCCGGCCGGCCGCCAACGTTGCCAGCCAGCGTGAGGCCAGCAGGTAAACACAGGGAAAGCACTCCAGGGTGTAGCGGTCTTCCGCCGTTCCGATGGCCATCAGGAAGATGCAACGCACCGCCGGAAAGACGAGCAGCAGAGCCATGTAGCGCACCGGTTCGCCGCGGAAGATGCCCACAACAGCGGCGCCTACCAGCATCAGATTGAGAAGAGCGATCAGGGCGCACCCAACCGTATTCCACGGGTTGGTGCGGAATGTCCACCAGTGCACATCAAAGGGCAGCATTGCCGTGCGCGGACGAAACCACATATCCAGGAGCCGCAGCACCGGTAGGCCGACGTAATAGCGAAAAAGATGGCGGTGAATCTTTTGTTGCGCCAATACCAGGAGCTTGTGGTCGAGCTCGGGGGTAGTGGTGTTTGAATTGTCGTTGTATTCGGCAAAAAGCTGGGCAACGTATTCACGCTCTTGCGGGCTGTCGAAGGCGCGTGCGGGCACCAGATTAATGTCGACCGGCTCACCGTCCACATGGAAGCAGATATCTTCTATGTTCGAGTAATCGGCGACCCAGGTTCTTACCCAGTATCCCCAACCTCTCGCAATGAAGTCGCCAGGATCGGTCGCCTCCATGTTTACCAGAGGCTGGAAGACGTGCATAACCCGCCAGTTTCGAATAGCCCAAGGCACCAGGGGCGCAAGCGCAACCACCGCTATCAACAACCCGCCGGCAAGCAGTTTCTTCCGCTGCGCCGGATAGCGGTAGAACCGAAACAGAACGACGAGGCCTATCGAGCCCAGGATGAGGCCGCTGTCAGGACGCAGCAGGATGGCCGCAGCAATGGCCGCACCGCAATAAATCCAATTTCGGGCGCGCGGGTCGTCGAAAGCAAGAACCGCATTTCGTATGGCAAGCGTGAGAAAAAAGATTGAGGGCACTTCCGTCAGCGGCGTAGCGGCATAGTTTGCGACAAATGGACAGAGAGCGGCGATCAGGAATGCTACGCGCGCGGCTGCCTCGGACATCGTTCGTCGAGCAATGTCGCACACCAGCAGGCATGTTCCGATGTCGATGACGGCTTGCACGAGCATGACCGCACGAAAGTGGTCCTGGCCGAAAATAGCAAAGAC
>JBEKQP010000084.1:0-28466 GCA_049519595.1 Candidatus Korobacteraceae bacterium
GCGTCGAGGTCGATCAACTGCACCATCGGGTAGGCGAGAAAGCGCTCGACCCAGTAGTCAAAGTTGTCAAATTCCAGGGCCTTGCGGTCGCCCTGCACCAACTGGACGATCTTGCCGCCCATTAGATCAATCGAAGGAATCAGCATGGAAGCCTCATGGGAATACCATTCTCCTGCAAGAGCCGCTTAAGCTCGCGCACATCGTGAATGCCGAAGTGAAAGATCGAAGCGGCCAGCGCGGCATCGGCACAGCCCGCCTTGAAAACATCGACGAAGTGTTCGCCGTTTCCCGCGCCGCCGGAAGCGATCACCGGGATGGAAACGGCGCGCGCCGTGGCCGCCGTCAGCGGACAATCGAAACCGATCTGCGTGCCGTCGCGATCCATGGAGGTCAGCATGATCTCGCCCGCGCCGCGCCGCTCGACTTCACGTGCCCAGTCCAGAATCTTGAGCCCGGTTGGAATGCGTCCGCCGGAGACGTAGACCTCGGCTTCCTCAACTGGAGTTTGGCCGCGCTTGGCATCGATGGCAACCACCACCGCCTGCGAGCCGAAGCGTTCGGCGACCTCGGTGATTAGTTCCGGAGTGCGGACGGCTGCCGAGTTCATGGTGATCTTGTCGGCGCCGGCCTCAAAGAGCACGGAGGCATCGGCGAGGGTGCGCACTCCGCCGCCGACAGTGAACGGGACAAACAGTTCACGCGCGGCACGGCGCACGGCGTCGATCAGGATGGGGCGCGACTCGTGCGTCGCCGTGATGTCAAGCAGCACAACTTCATCAGCGCCGCTCTCGGCGTGGCGGTGCGCCAACTCCGCCGGATCGCCGGCATCACGCAGATCGAGAAACTGCACGCCCTTGACCACGCGGCCGTTGGTTACGTCCAGGCAGGCGATAATCCGTTTGGTCAGCATGGAACCTCGCAGAAATTCTTCAAGATGCGCAAGCCCGCTTCGCCCGATTTTTCCGGGTGGAACTGCACGCCGAAGACGTTGCCGCGCTCGACCATTGATCCAAATTCCTCGCCGTAGGTCGTCGTCGCAATCACACCATCGACCACGGGGGCGCGATAGGAGTGGGTGAAATAGACAAATGCTTCGTTGGAAACACCCTGCAGCAGTTGCGAATTGCCGGTGCGCCGCAGACTGTTCCAGCCGACGTGCGGCACCTTGAGATCGGTGTGAAAGCGGTCGCAACAACCACTGAAGCAGCCGAGTCCGCTCACGCCCGGCGCTTCGGTCGAGCCCTCGAACATCCATTGCAGGCCGACGCAGATGCCCATGAAAGGAGTGCCGCGGGCAATCGCTTGCTCAATCGCCGGGCGCATGCCCGACTCGTTGAGGCGGCGCGTGGCGCTGAAGTGTCCGACGCCGGGCAGGAGGATGCGCTCGGCCTTGCGAATCACTTCGGGATCTTCGGTCATGAGGGCTTCGTAGCCAAGCTGGCGAACCGCCTTCTGCACCGAGCCGATATTGCCGGCCTTGTAGTCGATAATGGTGATGATCATCTTGGTCTCTCCTGCGAAGCTCGCCTCAAGAAAAGTCACTGCATAAATTTCGAGGTTGTCATCCTGAGCGCAGCGAAGGATCTATGCATTGCAAATTAAATACATAGATTCTTCGTTCGCTACGCTTCGCTCAGAATGACACTCCAAGGAATGTCGCGCGAACTTTTGGGACGCTATGCGAAGTTCGCGACGCTCTAGCCATCACAACAATCCCTTCGTGCTCGGCAACATCTTTGCCAGCCGCTTGTCTTTCGAGCAGGCCACGCGCAACGCCCGGGCGAAGGCCTTGAAGAGCGCCTCGATCTTGTGGTGATTCGAGCGTCCGTAGAGCACCTTCAGATGCACGTTGGCGCGGGCGCCGCGAGCGAACCCCTCAAAGAAATCGAAAACCAGTTCCGACTGCAAATCGCCCACGAGCCGGACCTTGACCTTCGGCTCGACGACGGCTGAGGTGCGCCCGCCAAAATCGACTGCAGCCAATCCCAGGGTCTCATCCATCGGCATCAGGAAATAGCCGGCGCGAAGGATTCCCTTCTTGTCTCCGAGTGCGCGCTCGAAGGCTTCGCCGAGGGCGATGCCGACGTCCTCCACCGTGTGATGCTGATCGACATCGAGATCGCCCTTGCAGGAAAGCTCGAGATCGAAGCCGCCGTGGCGGGCAAACAGCTCCAGCATGTGATCGAAAAACCGAATGCCGGTCGCAACCTTGTAGGTGCCGCGGCCGTCGATCTTCAGCAGCAGCCGGATATCGGTTTCATTGGTCTTGCGCTCGATCCGCGCACTCCGAGAACTCTTCAGAGGCGCACGGTTGGCAGCGGGAAGCGGTTTTTTTAGCCGAGGACTCTGCTCTCTCATGACCGCACCTCCGCGACCCCGACCGCTCTGGGCTGCGGCTTGAAGCCGATTGCCTCTAAGGCTTCGCTCAGCTCACGCAGCAGCCGGTCGGTCTGTGGGCGCGTGCCCACGGTAATGCGAACGCATCCGGCGCAGCCCGGATCGCTGTTACGGTCGCGCACCAGAATGCCTCTGCGCCGCATCTCCTCCACCACTGGCTTGCGGTAGTCGCCAAAATAGGCGAGCACAAAATTGGCGCAACTCGGCCAGAAGGGGATGTTTCGCCCGCTATAGAACTGCTCGAGACGTGCGCGGCCTTCCCGCACCTGGCTGACGTAGCTGGTGATGAAGTCGCGGTCGGTAAGCGCCTCGGTGAGGCAAGCCAGCGCGACTCCGTTGACGTTATAAGGTGAACCCACGCGGCGCACCATCTTCATCTGCGCCACTTCGCCCATCAACACGCCGACGCGAAAGCCGGCGAGTCCGAACGCCTTGGAGAAGGTTCGCGCGATGAACAGGTTCGGTACCGTTCCGAGCTGGTCAAGAAGCGTCTCGCCGTGAAAATCCCAATAAGCTTCATCGACCAGCAACGCCGCATTGGGAGCGGCCGCGGCGATCGCCAACAGATCCTGACGCGATGCGACAGTGCCAGTCGGATTGTTGGGAGTCGCCAACATGATCAACTTCGTGGCCGGAGTGATCGCGCGCAACACGTCGCGAGCCGGAAACGCGAAATCCTCTCCGGCTTGGACGTTGACGACCTTTGCGCCGGTCGCCAGTGCGTAAATCTCGTAGAGCGAAAATGTCGGCACCACGATGAGCGCTTCGTCGCCGGGCTCCAGATAGGTTTCGCAGAGCAGATGAATCGCTTCGTCCACGCCGTTGGTGAGCAACAGCCGGTCGACAGGAATTCCGAGATAGGCGGCCACCGCAAGCTCGCCTGCTTCCCGCTCCGGATACTTGTTAAGCACTTCGGTGGAAATAGAGGCCAGCACCCGCAGTACGCGCGGCGAGCATCCGCCGACGTTTTCGTTGAAGTCGAGCCGCAGCCCTTCGCGCCGTCCCAACGGCGGGTGATACTCCTTCAGATTCTGCACAACCGCACGTGCTTTCAGCATATTGCTTCATCCTCACTCGAACAGACCATTTTCCTCAGGGGCTAAAGCCCGCATCATTACTGTCCCTAAGCGACGCGGCTGAAGCCGCGCCCCTTCAAAGAAATATTTCTGCAACCAGTACTCGGCACGTCCGCGCCCTGGTTGTCACTTCATCCTCACTCGGACGGACTCCGCGTGCGCCTTCAAGCCTTCCGCTTCGGCCAGCAGCGCCACTGCCGGGCCCAGTCGCTTCAGTCCCGGCTTTGATACCTGCTGCACGCTGATGATCTTGACGTAGTCCAATACGCTCAAGCCGCCTCGATAACGCGCCACGCCCCCGGTTGGCAGCACATGGTTCGGCCCCGAGGCGTAATCGCCCAGCGATTGCGGCGAATATTCACCGACGAACACCGATCCGGCATCGAAGACCCGGTGCACATTGGCGGCATCCACGGTCAGGTGCTCGGCAGCGATGGCATTGATCCAGACGAAAGCCTCATCCGCAGCAGTTGCGACCAGCGCGACGCCGTTTTCACTCAGCGATTTGCACGCGATTGGATTGTCTACCGCCATCGCCATGGCCGCTTTTGCGACCTCCCGGGCGAGCCCCAAGTTGGTAGTCACAAAAATCGGCAGCGTTTCCGGATCGTGCTCCGCCTGAGCCACCAGGTCGGCGGCAAAAAACTCGGCATTGCCGTAATCGGCAAAGACAATCGCCTCGGTGGGACCGGCAAGCATATCGATGGCACAGTCGAAAGCCACCATCTTCTTCGCCGCGGTCACATAGCTATTGCCCGGGCCAACGATTTTGGCGACTCGCGGCACGGAACCAGTGCCATAGGCGAATGCGGCCACCGCCTGCGCACCGCCAACGCGATAGAAGCACTCCACGCCCAACATTGCGGCCGCCGCGAGAGTCTCGGGCGCGGGACGCGGAGACGCTACCTGAATGCGCTTGACACCTGCAACCTGCGCGGGAATCACCGTCATAAGCACCGACGAAGGCAGCGGATAGCGCCCGCCGGGAACATAGCAGCCAACCGATGCAAGCGCTTCCACGCGCTGCCCCACGCGAATGCCCGGCTCCATGGTCCGCACCCACGACCTTGGCATTTGCCACTCGGCAAAGCGGCGGATGTTGCGCACGGCCCGCTCGATGGCTTGGGTGAATTCCGGCGACACTTGGCGCCGGGCAGCTTCGAGTTCCTGAGGGCTGACCAGTACGGATTGCGTTTCGCCCAGGCCGTCCAACTCGCACGCATACTTTCGCAGGGCTTCATCGCCCTTGGCGCGAACATCGCGGACGATTTGCGCGACCGTGCGCTCCACCTTTGGCTCAATTGCCGAGCCGCGAGAGACGAGCTTTTCGGTCACGTAGCCGGCGGCTTCGCTGCCTTCCAGCACGCGCATCAGAGCACCACCTTGTTCAGCGGATATTCGACGATGCCGGTTGCGCCGGCGGCTTTCAACTTGGGGATTACGTCGCGCACCGCGGTTTCTTCGAGAATCGTAATCACGTCCACCCAGTTCTCATCGCTCAAGGTGGAGATGGTCGGACTGTTGAGCGCCGGCAGGACCCGCAGCACGGCCGGCAAGTCCGTCCTCCGAACGTTCAGCATCAGACCGACTTGCCCCTGGGCGGAAATTGCGCCTTGCAGCAGCATCGCAATGTTTTCCAGCTTCTGCCGCTTCCAGGGATCGGCCCAGGATTTGGTGTTGGCAATCAGTTGCGTGTTCGACTCCAGCACGGTGTCAATGATGCGCAGTCGATTGGCCTTCAGCGAGCTGCCGGTTTCGGTCACTTCCACGATGGCGTCGGCCAGCATCGGCGGCTTCACTTCGGTCGCGCCCCAGGAAAAATCAACCTGTACAGGAACGTTCTTGGCGGCGAAGTAGCGCTTGGTCACGTCCACCAGCTCAGTCGCGATCGTCTTGCCCGCCAGGTCTTCCGCGCATTTGAACGACGATTCTTCCGGAACGGCAAGCACCCAACGCACTTTGCCGCGACTCTGCTTGGCATAGTTCAGATCAATTACGGGATGCACGGTCAAGCCGCTTTCCTGGACCCAGTCCAACCCTGTGAGCCCGGCATCGAGCGCGCCGTGCTCGACATAGCGGGCCATTTCCTGGGCGCGAATCAGCATGCATTCCAACTCGGGGTCGTCGGTAGTGGGGAAATAAGAGCGTCCATCGGCGTAAATTTTAAAACCAGCGGCGGCAAACAATTTGATGGTCGCATCCTGCAAGCTGCCTTTGGGAATACCGAGGCGGATCTTCATTTCCGTGCCTCCGTTTCACGAGAAATTTTCAATGACATCGGCTTGGTAAAACACGAGCGCGTGCCCTCGTGGCAAACCAGTCCATCGCCTTCCACTCGCACCCGGCACAGCACTGTGTCGCGATCACAATCGGTGGAGGCGGCAATCAATCGAAGCCGGTTGCCGGAAGTTTCGCCCTTGGTCCAGAGCTGATTGCGCGTCCGGCTGTAAAAGGTGACGTAGCCGCTTCGTAGCGTCTTGTCGAGCGCTTCCTGGTTCATGAATCCCACCATAAGGACCTCGCCGTTGTCGGCATCCTGCACTACAGCCGGGGCCAGGCCCTGCATCTTTTCGAAATCGATTTTCTCCATTCTCACCTCAACTTTTTTCTCGCTGTTCCGTCAGATGGCCCGCGTGCTCGGCGATCACAGCCCGGCGTGGCACAATGAAAAGCCCGCTGAGCTTGATCGCATCAGCGGGCCAAAAACCTTTGGGACTTGCTTCGACTTATCCGCACATCCCCGCCGACACGATCATCTCGTGGTGATGATGGTGATGGCGATGATGGAGGAACAAAGTCATCTCAGGTTTGATTGTAAAAAGTAACTCGGCTGGAAGTCAACCTGAAAAGCGGGGGGGCTATTCAGCGGCTCTCCCGCTTTCGGTGGGTTGTCTCCAGCGTTGGGTTCATAAGCTGAGAGAACGGCGCATCCCCTCAGGGGCTAAAGCCCGCCGTTCTTGTTGCTTTGAACGGCGCGGCTGAAGCCGCGCCCCTTCAAAGAACTATTTACGCAATGGAGTCCACGAAATAGACTCCGGCCTGTGAAACCAGATTTGCAATCGCTCTAGCGAGTCTCCTGGAGCGCACGCCCGCGTTGCTGAGACTTGGCAACACTGGTCTCCAAAACCTCCAGAAACTTAGCCAGCCAGGCCGGATGCGCGGGCCAAGCCGGCGCGGTCACTAATGGTCCGTCGACGACCGCCTCCGTCATGCCCACCGGGACGTAGATGCCGCCGGCACTCTCGACCTCCGGGGCGCAGGCCGGGTATGCGCTCAGCCTCTTGCCCTTTACCACGCCGGCCGCGGTCAACAACTGCGCCCCATGGCAGATGGCGGCAATGGGCTTCTGCTGTTCGTCGAAATGACGCACCAGATCGAGCACCTTCGGATTCAGTCGCAGATACTCCGGCGCGCGACCGCCCGGCAGCACCAGCCCGTCGTAGCCGGCGGGATCAATCTGCGCGAAGGTAGCGTTTAGAGTGAAATTGTGTCCCCGCTTCTCGCTGTAGGTCTGGTCGCCCTCGAAATCATGGATTGCGGTGCGGACGAATTCACCCGACTTCTTGTCGGGACAGACCGCATCCACTGCGTGTCCGGCCATCTGCAGCGCCTGGAACGGAACCATGACCTCGTAATCTTCGACGTAGTCGCCTACGATCATCAGGAGCTTTCGTGGTTGCATCTTGCATCCCTCCGGTCATTTCGATGATAAAAATGACATTGTAGACGCAATGCAGTGAAGCGGGATTATGAAAGAGAAGGCGCAAAAGCGGACGGCTGCCATTCGGATTGCCGATGATGACCGGATCTTTGTGCTTACCGGCGCTGGCATCAGCGCGGAAAGCAGCCTGGCAACTTTTCGCGGCAAGGGAGGGCTCTGGCACGGTCATCGCGTGGAAGAGGTTGCTTCTCCTGAGGCTTGGGAACGAGATCCCGAGCTGGTTTGGAACTTTTACTCGATGCGGCGGAAGGGAGCCTTGGCGGTCAAACCGAATCCGGCGCATCTGGCGCTGGCCAAGCTCGAGCAGAGACTGGGCGAGCGGTTTTTTCTGTGCACGCAGAATGTCGACCAGCTGCATGAGCGTGCCGGTTCCAAGCGCCTGGTACACATGCACGGTGAACTGTTCCGGTCGCGCTGCGAAAGTTGCGACGCCGAACCGTTCGACGACGAAGATCTGTACGAGAGCCTTGCCGACATTCCGCGATGCCGCTGCGGCGGCCACATCCGGCCGAATATCGTCTGGTTTGGCGAAGTCATTCTTCACTTGCCGCTTATCGCGCAGGAGTTGGAGCGATGCACGGTCCTGCTCGTTGTTGGCACCTCTGGGCTAGTGCAGCCCGCAGCCAGCTTTGTGCACTGGGCCGGAACCCGGGACGGGCCGGAGAGCACGGGGATTCGGACCTATTACGTCGGCCCGGAGGAACCAGCCAACGCCTCTGCGTTCACTGATATTTTTCTGGGAAAGGCAGGCAAAGTGCTGCCTCACCTTTTCGAGATCCAGGACTCCAGAGTTCCAGGCAAGTTGATGCGGCCGTCCTAGGGTCGGAACGGGTTTTTTCCACACTGTTTGCTGTTGACCAATGAATTGCGAAAAGTACAATTGGAGTTCCTGATGCGGAATTCTCAGGTCAGGAACGCAAGCGGTCCTTGGCGGGACTGCGGAGGCTATGAATGCACGCTTATTTGTGCGGGTCAGTCGAGTATTCTCCCGACCAGGGAAGAAGTTGGCGGGCCGCTATTACTCCCTTTTTGCTCGGACTCGGGCACCACGTCTACGATCCCCAACTGGATGATCGAAAGAGCCTGACGGAGGTCGAGCGTCGCGAGTTTCGCAACTGGAAGGCCGATAATTTGCCCAGGTTCCAGAAGGTCATGCGCAAGATCATGGACTACGATTTGCAGCGCCTGGAAACGCGTTGCGATTACGTCGTCGCCTACTGGGACGAGTACGCCTCCCGCGGCGGCGGCACACAGGGCGAGCTGACGTTAGCCTACCGCCGCGCGTGTCCAATTTATCTGGTTATCAATATGCCGATCGAGCAGGTCAGCAGCTGGATTCTCGGCTGTGCCAGCGAGGTGTTTACCGATTTCGAACAACTGAAGAACTTCCTCCAAAAAAAATTCGCTTCTCCGCCGAAACCGGAGCTTTCCGAGTTGGAGCCTGTGGACACGCCGTAAGCGGTCAATGCTAGCGGGCGTTGGCTTCGAAGTCGGCCAGCGCCTTTTCCAGTTGCCATTGTTGGCGAGCCTTTTCGCTTCCCGCCAGGAACCTCTGGCAGGCTGCTCCGGATGGACGCACGGTCAGCTTCTCATTGACGCATTCCTTGACCAAGATGAACTTGCGCGCATCAGCCCAAAGGCTTTGCCCGGGGAGAAATGCGTGCTCCATTCCGGTGCGCACCATCTTCTTCAGGCACGGATACTCGATACCCTGGTCTTCGACAGCCCGCTCATATTCGCGCGTGATTTCCGAGCGTGCGACCCCCTCGTCATCGGTCGAGAGCGCGACCGGAACTCCCGCTTTCAGGTAAGCTGCCAGTGGGTGTCGCCTGCCCTTGACGCCCAGGATCATGTCGTTGCTGCTTAGATTGATCTCGACCATGACGTTCAGGCGCACCATTTCCTCAAGCAACTCTTGCGGGTCCTGCTCATACATGATGTCGACGCCATGGCCAATTCTCTCGGCGTGACCAATCTCAACCGATTCGCGGATGTGGAAGCGGAGACCTTCCGGAGGAACCATCCCCGGTGCCAACTCTCCGGCATGGAGCGTGACGTGGATGTTGGGGTACAGTTCCTTGAGAAAGCTCAAGATGCGCATGTGCAACTGGAAATCGCGCATCGGCACCAGCCAGTCTTCCGGTTGCACCATGTTGACGGCAACCATGCGAGAATCCTGCCGCGCCAATTCGAAGGCCAGTAGCATCTGCGAGAACATCTGAGTTGGAGAGACGGCCCGCAGCACCGGGTAGATGTAGCGCACGGTCACATTGCAGCCCGGACGCACCAGCGCTTTGTTGCGGTCGCGGCAATTGAGAATGCGGTCCCTTTCGGCTTCCCATGCGTCGAGGTTGTGCCGGGATTCCGCCACCAGTTCGCTCATGCCTGATGCCAGCAGTTTGTCGCGCATGTGCCCGAAGTTTTCGTCCCACTGGATTTTGGCCGCCAGCGCGATTGCTTTGCTCCCGTCGGGAGAGGTCATCAACTCCAGGTATTGCACCTTTCCATCGGCCGCCCGGGCAACCACTTCAGCCAGAATCTCTCCGGTATGGCCATGTGCGGCTTCGTTGAAACGGGCAAAGGCGTCGAAAAAATGGTCATGCCCGGACTCAGCCGCGCGGTTCCAACCGCGCATTGACCAGGCATCGATCATCTGGCGATAGAGAACGGGATCGGTCAGCGACTGTGCGGCATCGACCTGCCCCTCTTTGCAAGGCGGTTGCATCAACGTCATGGTCCGCACTTCGAGACAAAGATGTGACTCCGCCGCAAAGCGTGCGTAGGTCTCGGCATAGGCCGCGCCCGTCAGGTGAACGTGCAGATCCGTCCCCTTTGGCATCTGCTTCAGGAAGGCATAGAGAGACGGTCCGTTCGACTTCACCGAGTCCATCAGGTGTGCGGTTTTCTGCTCGGGAGTCTCCGCCGAGGAAGTCACAACTTGCCGTTGCGCGACTCCCGTCGCCGTGGCAGGCCTCGCCGGGGCCTGGCTGAAAGCCTGGCTGGCGAAGGCCGACTGGGCGAAAACCATCTGCAGGCAGAATACAAGCGGCCATGCGCTACGCAAGCGCATCTGCTGACCCTCCGGGCCGAAAGATCGGTAAAGTAACAATCATGGTGAGCTAGTTATCATAAGGGAGAGTCTCGCGCAGGCAAAGTGCACAAATCACAAATAGCACTGCAATTCTCTGATCGGGAGCTGATTTTGGCCTGCGAGCCGCTTCGCAGGGCTTGGCCACGCAATTTGGCGGCCTCCGCACTTTGGTGGCGATTGGGAGCCCGATCAGGGCAAGTCTCTGCTTGGGGTGGGGATTGCCGTGGTGCTTGAACATTTCCTGAAATGCTTCTACCATCCGTTTTCCGAGTTGCTGCAAGCTTCCACTTTCTGGAGTTGATAAACGTGTCCGAACTCAAAGTCCTTCTTTCGCGTGAGCAAATAGCCAGACGGGTAGCGCAGCTTGGCGAAAAGATCACCATCGACTTCGCTGGAGAAACAATCGTGCTGGTTGGGGTGCTGAAGGGCGCCGCAATTTTTCTCAGCGACCTTGCGCGCAGCATCCGGCTTGACGCCACCTTCGACTTCATCTCCGTTTCCAGCTACGGAAATAAAAAGCTAAACAGCGGCGAAGTAAAGCTGCTGAAAGATGTGGACCAATCACTGGAAGGCAAGAACATTATCCTCGTCGAAGACATTCTCGATACCGGGTTGACGCTCTCCTACCTGCGAAGAATCCTGCTAGCGAAACACCCCAAGACACTGCACATTGCCGCGCTGCTGGACAAAACGCCTCGTCGTACAGAGGCGGTCAAGGCCGATTATGTGGGCTTTGAAATCCCCGACGAATTTGTTGTTGGCTATGGCATGGACTACGCGGAGCAATACCGCAATCTCCCCGACATCTGTGTCGTGGGGTGATGGAAAGCGGCCTTTGGCAATGGCGTACACCTACTCTGGAACTGCTATAGAATTCCACAAGTCATGACGCAGACCAGCCTCTTATCACCCACAGGCGCTTCCCATCCGGGGCTTCCGGACTGGAAGGGCGTCGCCAAGCTCATCGATCACACCCTGCTGAAGCCCGAAGCGACCCGGGCGCAAGTCGAGAAACTCTGCCGTGAAGCCGTAGCCTACGGTTTCTATTCGGTCATGGTGAATCCCAGCCATGTGGCCTGCGCGGTTCGGCTGGTGCGCGGCACCGGGGTTTTGGTGGGAACGGTGATCGGGTTTCCGTTGGGAGCGACAACCACTACGGCGAAGTTGGCCGAGGCCGCCGACGCTCTCAGGCTGGGAGCGCGGGAACTCGACATGGTCATCAACATCGGTGCTCTCAAATCGGGCGAACGCGACTTGGTGGAATCGGAAATCCGCGCGCTGACCAATCTGGCTCACCGCTCGCGGGCGTTGCTGAAGGTGATTCTTGAAACCGCACTCTTGAGCACGGAAGAGAAGATTCTCGCCTGCCAGCTTTGCCTGCGCGCCAAAGCCGACTTTGTAAAGACCTCAACGGGTTTTTCATCCGCCGGAGCCACCGCTGCCGACGTGGCGCTAATGCGCGGCGTGGTCGGCCACGAGATGGGGGTGAAAGCTGCCGGTGGAATCCGTACCGCCTCTGACCTGCTGGCCGTGGTCGAGGCTGGAGCCAGCCGGGTGGGCGCCAGCGCCAGTGTCTCCATCGTACAGTCGATGGGTGCGCCCGCCGTATAAACGGCGCGGCTCATCCGTTTATGAGGTCATCCTGCTTAATCTGCTTCCCTTCCCTCGGCCTGTGATTTACAACGTGATCAGGGGCGGCTCGCCAGGGAACGAAATGGGACGATTTACAGGTGTGATTGGCATCGTGGTACTGCTCGGCTTGGCCTTTGTCTTCTCCACCAATCGCCGGGCGATCAAGCCCAGAACCGTCGTCACCGGGCTTGGACTGCAGATCCTGTTCGCCTTCCTGGTCCTTAAATTCGAATACGGCCGGCGCGTACTGACCGTGGCCGGAGAGGCCGTCAACCGGCTGCTGGGTTATTCCTTTGCCGGTTCGCAATTCGTCTTCGGCGAGCTCGGCGTCAAGCACTCGAAATACGGCTTTGATTTCGCGTTCCAGGTTTTGCCGACCATCATTTTTATTGCCGCGTTCTTCGCCATTCTCTACCACTACGGCGTCATGCAGTTCATTATCCGGATCGCGGCCCGCATCATGACACGTCTGATGGGCGCCAGCGGCGTGGAATCGCTCAACGTCGCGGCCAGCATTTTCATGGGGCAAACCGAAGCGCCGCTGACGATTCGTCCGTTTCTGCCCACGGTGACACAATCGGAGCTGATGGTCATCATGACCGCGGGCATGGCGCATGTCTCGGGCGGCATCATGGGCGCTTATATCCTCAGCGGGGTCGAGGCCAAGCATCTGCTAACCGCCGTTATCATGACCGCGCCCGGAACCATTTTGCTGGCGAAAATGATGGTGCCTGAAACCGAGAGCCCGCAAACGCAAGGCTCCGTGGATGCCATCCGCAACGAAGAAGAAAAACATGAGAACGTGCTGGCGGCGGCGGCCAAAGGCACCAGCGACGGATTGGGCCTGGCACTGAACGTTGCCGCCATGCTGATTTCTTTTCTGGCCATCATTGCGCTGCTCAATGGAATCCTGGGCGGCGCGCATGGCTGGCTGGCGGCGCATGGGGTCTGGTGGTTCCCGGCAAGCCTAGAGACGATCTTCGGCTGGATTTTCGCACCGATAGCGTTCATCATTGGCATTCCGGTGCGCGATTGTCACGCGATAGGCAACCTGCTGGGCACTCGCATGGTGCTGAACGAACTGGTAGCCTTCACCATGCTCGGCGCGCAAAAAGCCGCGCTCGATCCGCGCTCGTTCACCATCGCCACCTTCGCCCTCTGTGGATTCGCCAACATCAGCTCGATCGGCATCCAGATCGGCGGTCTCGGTGCGCTCGCTCCAAATCGACGCGGGGACTTGGCTCGCCTCGGCTTCCGCGCCATGATCTGCGGTACGATGGCGAACTTGATGTCGGCTTGCATCGCGGGGATTTTTCTATGAATACGGCGGCCACAACCGAACCCGATGAGTTCGCACGTGCCGAGCAGGCAGCGCAATTCATTCTTGCTGCACTCGCGCAAAATCCGGCGCTGGGGATTCCGCGCATTGCCGTTGTTCTCGGCTCCGGCCTGGGAGATTTCGTCGGCAGCTTGCAGCCAGCGCTCATAATCGGCTACGAGCGGATTCCGTTTTTTCCGCGCTCGACGGCCGTTGGACATGCCGGCAGGCTGGTCATCGGCAAACTCGGCGATGAAACGGTCGCGGTCATGCAGGGCCGCGTTCATCAATACGAAGGCTACACGGCGAAGCAGACGGCGTTCCCGATTCGCGTTTTCGGGCGCTTGGGCGTGCGTGCGCTGGTGCTGACCAACGCGGCGGGTGGCATCAACCCGCAATACGGCGAAGGAGCGCTGGTCCTCATCGGCGATCACATCAACTTGCAGGGAGCCAACCCGCTCAGCGGTCCGAATGACGAGCGCTTTGGGCCGCGCTTCCCAGACATGACCGAGGCTTACACGCGAGCCTTTCGGCAGATCGCACGCGAAGCGGGCCGCAAGCACGGCATGGAACTGCACGAAGGCGTTTACGCCGCGCTGGCCGGGCCGAACTACGAGACGCCCGCCGAGATTCGCTATCTGCGGGCGATTGGGGCCGACCTGGTGGGCATGTCGACCGTCCCGGAGGTGATCGTCGCGCGGCACATGGGAATCGGCGTGCTGGCGATCTCGTGCGTCACCAACATGGCAGCCGGACTATCACCTCGCGAGATCAATCACGAGGAAGTCCTTGAGACCGGCGCGCGGGTGCGCGGCAAACTCCTGGCGCTGCTGGCCGAGGTGATCCCAGGCGTCGAAGAGTCGTTTTCCGGAAACGAATTAGCTCCACAGAAGGAGTAGTTCCGTTTGCCGAAGAATGCATAGACCCTCACGTCCCGCCGCCAACGACGGGCGGCGCTCCTCAGGGTGACACGTTCAACGGTTGCGGGTTGGGATACACCAACTTGAGACCCACGGTAGTTAGGCGAGCATGAAACCATACCTGATCGGCATTGCCGGGCCGTCGTGCGCGGGCAAGAGCCACCTGAGCACGCACCTCGCGCGGCATCTTAAGGCCGCCATGCTGAACCTCGATTCGTACTATGCCGACCTGAATCACCTCAGCCTGGAGCAGCGCGCACACTTCAACTTCGACGCTCCCGAGTCGCTCGATTCACCCTTGCTGATCGAACACGTGCGTCAGTTCAGCCGCGGCGAAGCCATCGAAAAGCCGATCTACGATTTCAAAACCCATTCACGCACCGGGCAGACCGAGCGGCTTGAGCCGCGCGAGTTCATTATTATCGAAGGGTTGTTCGCGCTCTATTGGGACGAAATCCGGGCGGTACAGCAAACCAAGGTTTTTGTCGACCTAGGCGATGAGATATGCCTGGCGCGCCGAATCGACCGCGACACCCGCGAGCGCGGACGAACCCGTGAAAGCATCCTCGAACAGTTTTCCACCACCGTGCGTCCCATGGCGCAACGCTATGTGCATCCCACCCGCCAGTTCGCGGACGTGGTGCTTACCGGGGACGGCGAAATCGGTAATGAAATGGATCTGGTGCTCAAGCACATCAGGGCAGGAAGCACTCGCGGGATCTAAAAGCAAGACACTGGGGCAAAGCTTCTGCTTGACATCGTATAGTGAAATCACTATATTTCCTGAGTGACCAATGAACCGCTTTTCAGGCCGGTGGTCTGGGTCGGATCGAGCCTCAAGGATCTGCGCAAGTTCCCTGAGCCCGTGCAGGATCATGTGGGCTATGCCCTGTACGTCGCGCAGCGTGGCGGCAAGCACCGGGACACGAAGGCGCTGAGTGGCTTCGGCGGGGCCGGGATAGTGGAAATCATCAAGGATTATCGAGGCGACACTTTCCGCGCGGTTTACACCCTGAGGTATGCCGGGGCGGTGTATGTACTTCATGCCTTTCAAAAAAAATCAAAGACCGGACGGGAGACACCGCGCCGGGACATGGAATTGATAAAACAACGGCTGCGCGAGGCCGAGCAGATTGCACAGGAAGGGAAACCATGAGCAATAAGGCATACGAACCCGGAAGCCGGAATGTCTTCAAAGACATCGGCATACCGAATGCGGAAGAGCACCTCATCAAAGCACAGCTGGTATTCAAGATTGACGCGCTCATGAAAGAACGCGGTCTGAAGCAGAAGGAAGCCGCCGACCTGTTCGGCGTTCGACAGCCCGATATATCGAAGATGCTGCGCGGGGAATTCCGTCAGTTTTCCGTCGAACGTCTTCTGCGCTTCCTGGTGGCGCTTAATCAGGATGTCGAGATTGTGGTAAAGCCGCACCGCGGCAGGAACAACGCCCCGGCCCTGCATGTCGCTTGAAGTTGGAGCCATGGCAAAGCCCCACATTCGCCGAAACGGCGCATGTGGGATGTCGGTTTTCTGCTGCATCACTCTCGTGCGAGTAGGCGCGCCGAGCCCCACATTAGCCAACTGCGGCAAATGTGGGCCAACCGCCCATTGCCAGTTCGATCTGGTTGATCCTCAAGAAATGAACTTCCTGCTCGGCAACTGCCCTCTCACACCGGCAATTCGTCCTGCTGCCAGGGCGAGCGCTCGACGGCTTTGGGTTCGGAGGAAAGTTCGAGGACGAGTTTTTCCAGCACCAGGCGCTTGCTTGGCGGGCTGGAGCGCAAGGCCAAGTCGGCGCGCGCGATGAGGCGGATGGCCCGCGTTAGTTCGCGGCGTGATTTGTAGCGGCGCGCCTGGCGCACGATATCGTCGGCGGCGAAGGGCGGCACGCGGAATCCCTGCCACAGCACCTGCCACAGGGCGCGTGAGTCGCGCACGTTGTGTTCGCTGATGACCAGCATCTGGCGGAAGGTTTTGGCCAGCATATAGAGGTGCCCGATGGCGGCATCGTCGCCATCGCCGGTAGTAAGAATTGCGTCGAGGATGGCCAGCGCGCGCGGGCGATCCTTGGCCGAGATGGCATCGGTCAGCTCATACAGCGTGCGCTGCTTGGCGGCCAGCACCATGGTCTCGACATCGCCAAGGGTAATGCGTTTTTTTTCGCCGACGTAGAGGATGAGCTTTTCCAGTTCGCCGGAGATCATCATCATGTCGCCGCCGAGCGAATCCACCAGTTCGCGAGCCGCGTCGGTGTCGATCTTCACTCCCCGCCCGGCTGCGGTTTCGGCAATCCAACGCGAGGCCTCGGCTTCATCCACGCGGGCCAGCTCCACGATGGGGCAGAGCTCGCCCAGGGTTTCGCGAATCCGCTGGTAGCGATCCTTGTCGGTCATCTCCATGCGCCGCACGTCGGCGGGAATGCCGATGTGGTCGGCGATGAAGAGGATAAGCGCGTCAGGATTGGGACGGGCAAAATACTGCTTTAAGGCCTCGAACTCGGCATCGTGCTTGCCGGCCGCGCCCGTAGAGCGCCTTGACGCCGCGCACGAAAAAAACCTGAAAAGGCGCCATGAGCGAAGGCGTAAGCGCCTGGTCCAGGATTTCCTGCAGCGGAGTCTCTTCCAGGTCGAGGTCGTGCAAGGCGAAGTCGCGAAGCTCAATTGGAAGCAGATGTTCGAGCACAGCCTCACGACACTTGCGGCGAAAAAAGGCTTCATCCCCGGCGAACACGTATCCCGGCTTCAGCTTGCGTCCGCTGACATCGGCGATGAAGCGCTCGACGACCGAGAAAGTCTTCAGAAGGCCTCCAGAATGTTGCTCACCAGCGTGCGCGCAAAATCGTTGCAGAGGCGGTCAAACGCTGGATCTTGCTCCTCGAAGAAGCTGGAGACCTGCGAGGAGGCCTGGTATTCGTCGCGGAACAGGTAATTTGGGTTGCGGAACAGCACTTCGCCATTGCCGCCGGTGAGCGTCACGCTCATGCGAATGGTGATCACGCCGGAAGAGGCGCGCCCCGTCCGCGAGTCATAAGTCAGCGGCTCGATCTGCGTGCTCAGCACGCTGCCGTTCATGGTGGCGTCGGCGTTGGCGGGATCGCTGACAATCCGGTATTGGGTTCGGGTATTGAACTCGCGCACCACGGCCGCGGTAAGCTTAGCTTCGATGCGGTAGGTCTGGCTTCTATTCTGAAACGTAGGCACGGCGATGGTACGAACGTTCTGCGGCAAGCGCGAGGCCTTGCCCGCCACGTGGTAGCCGCAGCCTGGCAAGCTCACGATCGCGAGCAGCGCCACTCCCCAAACCTTCGCCGATGAGCGAGTCTTCACTGCACCTTCCCCCGGGGACGCGTGGCAGCCATGTCTTCGGCGGACTCGACCGCAAGCGACGCCGCGATGCGCAGGTTATCCGCGGCCACCCAGATCCAGAAGCCGGTTTCGCTGTTTGCGTCTTGCCGGACCGCAATCTGAATGTCTTGCTCACCGGCGGCGTTCAGATTGCTGGGCTCGCTCGGTTGCTGGTGAACGAACTCGACGTGTTCGCCGGCAAGCGCCGCCTCGAATTCATTCAGCGTGGCTGGCGATTCGAGTTCAATGTATATGGAAAAGGCGTGAGCGTGGAAGACCGGAACCTGCAACAGCATCAGCGAAGGCACGGGGGCATGCTTATTGGTGATGGCAAGGTAATGCCGCAGCACGCGCTCTTCGATGGAAGCCATCGTCGGCTCAATCCCCTCGCCATAGCTCGGCACGACGTTGAACGCCACCTGCGTCCCGAAAACCATCATGGGCAATTGCTGAAACGAAAGCAGATTCACCGTCTGCTCGTGGAGTTCGTCCATTCCACGGCGCCCACGCTCGCTGGCCGGCTCCAGAATTGTGGCGTTGGCGTGGCGGATCTTGTGACGCTTGTGGAGCCTCACCAGCAACAACCCGAGCACCACCGACACCGGATGCGCAATAACCACGGGAGCCGTGACTAGTTGCACCGGGTGCCCCTCGCCGAGTTCCTGCTCGAGCCATGGGGCGCGCACCGCGGCTTCCGGGCGAGCATCCAGCGCATAAGTAACATCGATAATCTCGCTGCCCGCCCGGCGCGCCATCTCCCAGGTCTTGTTTGTGTAGGCTTCTTCGGCCGCAAAAAAAGTAAAATCGACGCCGCTCAGGTGTTCCGCCGTGACGCTTTGAATGAACGAAGGCTCCTCGCCCACCGAATCGAGCTGTCCGAGCGAGTCTTCGTCATCAAGTAATCGGATTTTGCCGGCCGGAAAGTTGCGCTCGGTGAGCAGGTCTTTGAGTTCCTTGCCCTTGAGCGTAGCGGCGCCGATAATGGCAACCAGAAATTTTGCTCCCTGGTTGGTTTCGGTTTTCAAACTTTTCATCAATGTCCAGTGACCTCTTGCGGAGGAGCAGGCGGCAAAGCCGTGCGCCGCCTCAGAGCGTAGAATAGGCGCGCCCACACGCCGGAAATCATATAAAGAACCGCGAATGCAAAAAGCACGTAACGGGACCAATAAAAGATCAAGGCGATCAATCCGCACATAATCAGTACCAGCCGGAACGGATGCCGGCTTCGGAAGTCAATGCTTTTGGCACTCCAGAATCGCCATCGGCTCACCATGAGAAATCCCAGAATCGCGACCACCGCGATCCAGATGGCCGAATACCACCATTTCTCGATGGGGTCTCCGTGCACCAGATGAACCATGGCGGCGATGCATCCTGCCGCGCCGGGGATCGGCATGCCGACAAAATACTTGCGCCCCGGACGGCCCGGATTCGAAGGCTGCGGGTTCACCGCAATATTGAAGCGCGCCAACCGGGCCGCGCCGGCAGCCAGAAATATGAAGGAGGCAATGGCACCAAGCTGAATGATCCGCGCTCTCAGCGAAGGATCGAGCACCAGCGGAAGCTGCCGGAAGCCCCACGTCCAGGCGAGCAGGGCCGGAGCCACGCCAAACGTGACTACATCGGCCAATGAATCCAGCTCGCGTCCGAAGTCGCTGGTGGTATTGGTCAGGCGGGCGATGGCGCCGTCCATGCCGTCGAACAGCACGGCAAAACCGATTGCGATCGCGGCCACGTTGAAGTGCCACGGTTCCTCGATGCTGCCTATAATCGCCTGCGAAATGGCATAGTACCCCGCCGCCAGATTGGCTGTCGTGAACAAAGACGGCAGCAGGTACATGCCCTTCCTCATGCGACGAGGCGGTCTGTCCTCCCCACGGCGCTGGAAAACATTCATCGTGAGCTCCCCGACTGCTGTTCGTGCGCGTTCAAGGTCTTTTGCGGAATCGGTTCCTGCATTATGGCCAGAACCGTGGAGCCGCCCTTCACGTTTTCGCCAACTTTGACGGCCGGCCGGGCGTCGGCAGGCAGCAAGACATCGCAGCGCGAGCCAAACTTAATTAATCCCACGCGCTCGCCGCGCTCTACGCGCTCTCCCGGGCGGCGATTGAAGACGATGCGCCGCGCCAGCAACCCGGCAATCTGCTTGAAAACGATAGGCTGGCCGTCATCCGTACGCAAGCTGCAAATGTTCTGCTCGTTCAGCTCCGCCGAGGCGGCGCCCATTGCGTTTTGAAACTTGCCCTTGCGGTATTCGACGCCAGTGATCATCCCGGAGGCGGGTGAGCGGTTGACATGAACATTAAAGACGTTCAGGAAAATGCTGATGCGCAGCCACTGCGCTCCAGCCACGACCGTCAGCGACACCTCCGTCACCTTGCCGTCGGCAGGCGAAACAACCGCGCCAGCGGTTTGAGGAATCACTCTTTCCGGATCGCGGAAGAACCACAGAAAAAACGCTGCCAGCAGCAAGGGAACGACTGCCAAGGCAGGGGTCGTCAAACAGCCAACGACCACGGCCACCAGGACGAAAGCACCTGCGTAATAGAATCCGTCGCGAACCATGTAGATGAACTGATTATATAGAACCGGTATTCGCGGAAACTGGGAGAAGAGTTTTATACCGCTCCGCCAGGTGGAAAATGCACGGACACACGTCAGCGTCGGCCTGGATTGGGGCGTTCATTGGACTTTAACAATTCGCGGAAACTGGATCGTCAGGCTTTATGCCACGTGCTCTGGATGCGACTTCAAATACTGCTGCTCGAGCATGAGCATCTGGTCTTTCAGGCGAAGCTTCAACTTCTTGAGCCGGACCTCTTCAAGTTTATCGTCGTCAGAGAGGTAGGGCTTGTGCGAGAGGTGATCGAGGCGTTGGGAGTATTGCGCATGTTCCTGAACCAGGTGGCGGAATTCTTCGTTGCTGGCCAGGAGCGACTCGCGTACAGGATTTACCATTTAGGACCTCCTTGCGGTACCCGGCGACGACTCCGGGGTTCAACCGTGTTGCAAACACTAGCACGTGGGAAGATATGCATTCAACCGTTTTTGAGAGAACGTCCAAAAGCGCTTAAGGAAAACGGCTATTGCACCTAAAATGGAGCAAAACCGCATCTTCCTCCGGGTCGCGATAGTAGCCCTTGCGCCGTCCAATTACCTGGAATCCCGAGCGGGCATACAAAGCCTGGGCGACCTGGTTCGATTCCCGTACTTCCAGCAAAACCCTCTGAGCGCCTTGGTGGCTGGCATGTCCAAGCAACTCCCGCAACAGCAGGTTGGCACATCCCCGCCGACGATGCGCCGAATCAACGGCTATGTTCTCAATCTCCCACTCCGGGCCCAGGCAAAGTGCCACCACAAACCCGGCGATAGAGAGATCAGGGCTGCTGTTGGCGACGGTCTCCAATGCCATTTCTACCACCAGGCAAATGCGCTTCGGCACGCCACCCTCATTAGACGCGCCGTCGGCTAAAGTGGTGCCGAACAACGCGTGATATTCCCGCTCGCCCCAGTGCGCGGCACCCGGCGACTGCCGTTCGATGGCCATCAGGCGTGGGATGTCGTTTGACTCCGCGGGACGCACTCGCATGCGGTTACTCCGGCGACCGCACTGGCTTGGGTGCGGAAAATATCTCCGCATCTGAGCGGCGCAGGTAATTCGCATCCAGTGCCTCGGACGATATCGTCAACCCCTGGAGGTAATTAGCCACTCCCAAGCGCGCAATGCAGTCCGCCTGCGGACGCGGAATTATTTCCACGGGAGAACCGGACTGACGCAATGCCCTCTCAACGGTTGCGTCCGGCGTGCAGGTAACCGGCACGGGGATGCGTGCGCCCAGCAACGCCATAAAGTCCTCCAGGGTCAGCAGAACCTCGTCGATGCGGTGCATTCTCAGCTCCGAGGGCATCTCACTGTGCACCACCTGGTACTCGCCGACGTACACATCGCCCCTTTGTGCGTCCAACGCGGCAACCACGGAAGCCGTCTGCCGGCTGGCAGCGGCGGTGGCCGCCAACAGCGAAACCGCAACAATGGGCTTCCCCAGAGCTTCAGCCAATCCCTTCACGGTGGCTAGGCCCACTCGCAGCCCGGTAAAGGATCCGGGGCCGGAGGCAACGGCCAGCAGGTCGATCGCACTCTTGGCCAGAGACGCACCCGTCAGCAATGCCGCGATCGCCGGAATGAGCTGCTCCGAGAAGGTCCGGCCTGCAAGCGGCATGAGGCCGAGCACCTCGAAGCGCTCGCCGCTTCCGCGGGCCAGGGCAACGCTGCCGTCACGACCTGAAGTATCTATGCCAAGAATGATCATCGTCACCAAACACTCTAGCCGCGTCCAAATCTGCCGAGGATCTCCTCAATCACCGTGTATGGGTCGCGATTGTGCGCCGCGATTTCCGTCGCCAGCTCCCGCGCCGCTGTCTCCGTCAGGTGGTCGCGCCTGACGCGCTGCATCAGCTCGGTTCGCAGCATTTCGACCAAGCGCGTGCGCCAGTTTTCGATTCGCCGCTGACGACCTAGCTCCGACCTCTCAAGAAACGCTTCATACTGCCCGATGGCAACCGCAAGTTCGGAGATGCCGCGGCCCTCGCTGGCGACAGTCTTAATAATCGGCGGCGTCCAAACCTCCCTCGCAGCGCCATCTTTGCCAGTCGCCATTCTGTCTGGAGCAGTCGATTGCAAAGCACGGATCTCGCGTTCGACCCGATCGGCCCCGTCGCGATCACTTTTGTTGATGACGAAGATGTCGGCAATCTCCATGATTCCCGCCTTGATGGATTGCACGTCATCTCCCATGCCGGGAACCAGAATCACCAACGTCACGTCGGCCAGGCGCACGATATCCACTTCATCCTGTCCCACGCCGACGGTTTCGATCAACACCACATCGCGCCCGCTGGCATCGAGCACGGAGGCCACGTCCGCCGTAGTGCCGGCCAGGCCGCCAAGCGAACCGCGGGTGGCCATGCTGCGAATGTAAATCCCCGGATCGGCGTGGTGCCGCTGCATGCGGATGCGGTCGCCCAGGATCGCGCCTCCGGTGAACGGGCTGGTGGGATCGACCGCAACAATGCCAACGCTCTGCTGTCGCTTGCGATACTCGCGCGCCAACTGATCGGTGAGCGTACTTTTCCCCGATCCCGGAGCGCCCGTAAGACCCAGGATACGGGCGCGCCCGCTATAGGGAAATAGCGCCCGCAACAACTCGTGCGACTCCGGCGCGCGGTCTTCGACGGCCGTGATCGCCCGAGCCAAGGCGCGAGGGTTTCCCGTCCGAATCTTCTCCACCCAGCTTGCGACTGAATCGCTCACCAAACGCTCACCAAGTCTCTTGAACCCCCACGACAAAGGGAAGTGTAGCAGTTCGTCATGCAGCATTTCCCAAATCGGCGATATCGTTTCACCCACAACCACAAGATCATTTTCCGATTTGGTGTATTCGCAGCCTGTGATGAAGTGTCATGCTGAGCAAAGCGAAGCATCTGCTTTTGTTCCACAAACGAAGGAGGTCCTTCAGCTCCGCGCTGCTGCGCCTCAGGATGACAGCTTCGCAAGCGATTACACCAAAAATTAAACTGCTCCAAATTTTCCGGCAACCCCGAGCTACCATTTGGTTGCTATTAGCATCTCTTATTTATGTATAAGCTTTGTGAATACTCCATCCTCCGGGGATGGCGAGTGGACGCTGGCTTTGCGCGAGCCCCACATTAGCCGACTGCTGGCAAATGTGGGCCACCTCGAAAACGACTCATTACGAAGCAGTCTTTATCGTTCAGAAGTTCTGGAGGAAGCACTTGGATTTCCAATTCACCGAAGAGCAGCAGCAGCTCCGCAAGACGGTTCGCAAATTTGCCGAGCATGAAATCGCGCCGCACGTGATGGAGTGGGATGAAGCCGCGTGTTTCCCGCTTGAGACCATCAAGGAACTCGGACGGCTCGGACTCATGGGAGCGATCTTTCCGGTCGAATATTGCGGCGCAGGTATGGGATACGTCGAATATGCCGCGGCCATCGAGGAGCTTTCGCGCGTCGACGGCTCGGTCGGCATTATCGTGGCAGCGCACACCTCTCTTTGCACCAACCACATCTTTGTCGCCGGCAACGAGGAGCAGAAGCGGAAGTACGTTCCCCGGCTGGCGAGCGGCGACTTCATCGGCGCCTGGGCGCTCACCGAACCCGGCTCCGGCTCCGATGCCGGCGCCGCACGCTGTTCGGCTACGCGGGTGAAAGACAAGTGGGTGCTGAACGGAACCAAGAATTTCTGCACCAACGGCCACTACGCCGATGTGTGCGTGGTTCTCGCCGTTACCGACAAGACGGCCCAAACTCACAGCCATCATGGCCTCTCAGCTTTCGTGGTCGAAAAAGGCACGCCGGGTTTTAAGCTCGGCAAGAAGGAGAACAAGCTTGGACTGCGCGCCAGCGATACCGCTGAGCTCATTTTCGAGGATTGCGAACTCCCCGCCGAAAACCTGCTCGGACACGAAGGCCACGGCTTCACCGATGCCATGCGGATTCTCGACGGAGGCCGCATCTCGATAGCGGCGCTCGGACTTGGCATGGCCCAGGGCGCTTACGATTGCGCGCTCGCCTACTCAAAGCAGCGCAAGCAGTTCGGCAAAGCCATCAGTGAGTTTCAGGCCATCCAGTGGAAGCTGGCTGACATGGCAACGGAAATCGACGCCGCCCGGCTGCTCACCCTGCGTGCGGCGTGGATGAAAGATAACGGCATGAAAACCACCCTGGAGTCTTCCATGGCTAAGCTCTATGCCGGCGAAGTTGCCGTCAAGGCAGCGAACGAGGCGGTGCAGATCCACGGTGGCTACGGCTTCATCAAGGACTACCCGGCCGAGAAGTTTTATCGCGATTCCAAGCTCTGCACGATCGGCGAGGGCACCAGCGAAATCCAGCGCATGGTCATTGCGCGCCAACTGCTGCGCGAGGATCATGCGGAACGCAATGAATCAGCGGCCAGAGCGGCGTGAAACACACGGGCGCGGCTCACATCTGCCGCGGTTAGCAGAACTCGCTGGCGGGTCAGAAAATTGCATTTGCCTCGTGCGTCGCTTTGACCTCGTAATGTGCTGCTTTGGCATCGTGCCGGATCAAGTACTTGCGACGTTCCTCGGGAACCACGGAAGTCTCGTAGTCTGCTCCAGCGAAGGCGCGAATCGCATCGATAGAATCCCATAGCATAATGGTGATGAACTCTACCTCGTCTTCGTGTTTTCTCCTGAGCAGGTAACTGCTTTTGTAACCTTTTACTTTGCTGATCCCGGGCAGAAGCTCCGGTTTCAGCATGGCCTCATAAGCGTCGGCGTGCTCGGGCTTCGTGTACCCGTGCCAGATACGTGCGATCATGCGACCTCCTTGGAATGTTGCGGAGTTGAATCCAGGGCCTGTGTTTCAGAAAAAACTCGCACAATCAAACACACTCGCCAGTGCCATTCTGAGCGGCAGCGAAGCATACCAAGAGACTGTCCCACTCCGCGCCGCCCTGGATTTCTTGATGAAATCCTTCGACTGCGCATCAGCCGCAGACCGTGATGGGATCCTTCGCTTCGCTCAGGATGACATCCTGAGACATCGATTTGCGGGACGCTGCCTCAACGCCTCAACTCGCTACGCGCTTGCCCGCGCGGCACAGATCTGCTCGACCGCCTGCAAAGCCCGTTCGCACTGTTTTCGATTCACATCCACATGGGTCACAAAGCGCATGGTTTGCGGGTTCACACCGTTCGCCCTCACCCGGTGTGCGACAAGCTTGCCGGAAAGCTCAGCCGACGTCAGGCCCGTGCCGGCAATATCAACAATCAGAATATTGCTCTGCACCGTTCGCGGATCGATGGAAATGCCCGCAATCCGCGCCAGACCTTCGGCCAAAAAGCGGGCGTTCTCGTGGTCCTCGTGCAACCGCTTTGGACCCTCCTCGAGCGCAATGAGTCCGGCGGCGGCGAGAACACCGGCCTGCCGCATGCCTCCTCCCAACGCCTTGCGTACCACGCGCGCTTCGGCGATGAATGCTTTGCTACCAACCAGAAGCGAGCCTACGGGGGCTCCCAAGCCTTTGGAAAGGCAGAACATCACCGAATCGCATTTGGCCGTAAGCCGGTCCACCGGCACGCCCAGCGCGACCGAGGCGTTGAAAATGCGCGCGCCGTCCAGGTGAACGGGAATTCCGGCCTGATGCGCGCCGTCGCAAATCGCGTTCATGACCGCCTGCGGCATCACCGCGCCTCCGGCCATGTTATGCGTGTTCTCCAACGAAACCAGCCCGGTCTGCGCGAGGTAGTAAATCTTGGCCGAGAGCTTTGTCTGGACCAGGTCCCAGGTAAGAATGCCATCTGGGGCGGCAACCGGGCGCACTACGCATCCACTGAACCAGCTCAGCATCCCCATCTCATAGTTGAAGACGTGACCGCGTTCTTCGCAGATGATCTCCTGGCCAGGGCGGGTGTGCAGTTTGATAGCAATGGCGTTCCCCATGCTGCCGCTGGGCACGAAGATTGCGGCTTCGCGTCCAAATATCTCGGCGGCGCGTGCCTCCAACCGATTGATCGTTGGATCTTCGCCATAAACGTCGTCGCCGACCTCGGCCTCGGCCATGGCTCGACGCATGGCTGCCGTGGGCAGAGTTACGGTGTCGCTGCGCAGGTCTATCACCCCATCGAGCAAAGCTCGCTGGAATCCCCCGTCCACTGGTCGATCTGCTTCAGAGCTGACGTTCGAATTTGAGCTGGATAGAGGCATAACAAGGGGTTCTCCGGGACAGTGAATTTTAAGCCATAAAAAAATTCTATCCTAAACGCAGAGCCCCCCATCCAATCGGTAACAGAACAGCCGCAGATGGCAACGGCAAAGCATTTTCAAAGTGGGAACTATTTCTGAACGGGGGAATATACCGGCCTTGATGTGGTTTATTACTGACGGAAGCGGCGACGAACTACAGCCCCAGACAGAGAAAGAAACCGAGGGCTTGAGTTCGAAACTCAGGGGTGAGGAAATGATTATGCAATGCGGTATCTGCGAACACCAAGGGAGTCTTAAAGAAGCTCCTCTCTTTCTCTGTTTCAACTGCTGCGACGCAATCCGGCGATTGGTTTGGATTAGCGAGCATCAGCCGGTGCGGGCGCAGCACGGCGAGCCGGTTCAGAACGTCGATCGTGCCGGAGCGCGCTTGCCGAAGTCGGCAGTTCTGGGAAGACGCTAATTCTTCTCTATAAAGCATCCGTCGATGTATCTCTCGACTGAGCGGCGCAATCGGCTTGCCCTAGGGCTTGTGCGATGGGCTAGGTCAGGAACCGACTGAAGACTTCGTTTGAGAGCAGGCGTCCGCGTGCCGTCAGCCGGACCCAGCCATTTTCCACTACAATCAGGCCACTCGACTCAAGTTCACTGAGCAAATCCCTGCACTTTGAGAGCGTTGCGGCGCCAAATTCGCATTCCACGCGCCTCAACTCCACGCCACGGTTCAGCCGCAGACCGAGAAACCAGGTCTCCTCCAGCGCGAAGCGCTCGTCGATCCTGGTCACGTCAAGCACCGAGCCCGAGAGTAGCGCATCTAGTTCATCGCTGGTGGCAAAGCGCACGGCAGAATGCCGCGAAGCCACATCGCGGGCCAGCAGCATGGAATGCGCATCGACTCCAAAGCCCATGTAAGGCTGCCGCAGCCAGTATTTCAGGTTGTGGCGCGAGGCATGGGCGGGAAATCCATCATCATCCCGCGGCCCACGCGCAAAGTTCGAGATTTCATACTGTGCAATTCCGGCCACGGCCAATTCCTCGCAGGCTAGCGAGTAAAAGTCCGCAGTCAAGTCCTCGTCCGGCACGTGGTGCGCATGATAGCGCGTGCCTCCGGCAATCAGTTCCCGTCCTAGCCTTGAGTCCTCGTCCACTTCCAGCATGTATACGCTTACGTGCGGCACGCCCACGGCCACGGTCTCCGCCAGCGTGTAGCGCCATGACTCCACGGTCTGGTGCGGCAGACCGGCGATCAGGTCGATACTGATTTCGGCGATCCCGGCATCGCGCAGTCGGCCAATGTCGCCGAGCACGATGGCGCGCGTGTGTAAACGGCCCACGGCGCGCGCCTCCTGATCGGTAAACGACTGCACGCCGAGGCTCACACGATTGACCCCGCAACTCACCAGAGTACTCACCACTTCAGGCGTGAGCGTTCCAGGAGCACACTCTACCGTGGTTTCCGCCGCGGGCTGGACAGCGAAGCTGCATTCGACGGCGGCAAAGATCCCTTTCAGCTGTTCAGGGGTGAGAATGCTGGGCGTCCCGCCACCCAGGTAGATGGAATCCACCTCGCGCTCGAAGCGGCCGCCAACCAGCTCCGCTATCTGCCCGGCCCGCCGCAGCTCGCGCTCGAGATGAGCGACATAACGCTCCATCAGAGGCCGCGAGAACACGCCCGAAGCGAAGTTGCAGAAGCTGCACTTGGTGCGGCAAAACGGCACCGAAATATAAATTCCCAGCGGCATGCAAGCATTCTAGAGCGGATTCGCGGAAGGTACACTCCGAGAAGAAGCCGGGCTTCATGGGATTGAGAGCGCGCTATCGCGAGACAGGCGCACCCTCGCGACGCTTCACGTAATCGCCGAGATTGCTCTTCAAAAATCGAAAATCGGTATCAATCTCCTGTATTTCAAAGGTAATGCCGAGCGGGCTCGAGTCGTAAATGGGCCCGAGGTGATTCCAGATAGCTGAAAACACCTTTTCCCCGGCTTGACGCTTTTTTTCCGGATCGTGTCCGGAACGGATCCTGAGCACAACGTGCACGAAGGCATTCTCTGGATGTCCATCCGCAACCCGGCAAGTTCTGCGCTCCGAGGTTCGCGTCTTGAGGGCCTCCATAGGGAACTCTCCCGTCTTCACGGTGGCATCGTGAACTTCTCGCACGAACTGCTCCAGGTTCAGCCGCTCGCGAAGGTTGCTGGAATACTCGATGATGATATGT
>JBEKQP010000085.1:0-20022 GCA_049519595.1 Candidatus Korobacteraceae bacterium
GCGGCTGAGGCGCTGACCAAGGTCATGATTCCCGAGGCGCTCGACTATCCGATGTGAGGCTGTAAGCCGCTTCATATTTCGCTGGGGCTGGAGAAAAAAACGGCCCTTCGGCGGCTAAAGCCGCGCCCCTTCAAAACCGATGGAACAGCTTCTAGTTTCGAGTTTGGCGAAGGAAGGTTTTTTGAGTACTACTGAAGAACAACACGTTGAAGCAGAGCGGCAAAGTCTGGAAGTGGACATCGCTTGCGTAGGGTTTGGCCCGGCCATGGGAGGGTTTCTAACCACTTTGGCGCGTGGCTTGGTGAATGAAGACGGATCGCCCACGGTGGAAAGCCCGGCGATGCCGGGGATGCCGTTGCAGGTGATTTGCTACGAGCGCGCCGATGATCTTGGGTTCGGCGTCTCGGGGGTGGTGTCGCGGGCTCGCGGCATCAAGCAGAGCTTCCCCGAACTGGACGTCTCGCAGATTCCGATGGCTGCGCGCGTCGGCCATGAAAAAGTGGTTTACCTGCTCGATCCGATCGGCGCCAGCCGCCGCTCGCGGCCACTGCGGCTGGCCGACAAGCTGCTCAAAGCCCTGCGCTTTGCCCTGCCGTTCGAGCATCAGGGTATCGAGCTGCCTTACACGCCGGAGTTTCTCAACAAGCACGATGGTTTGCTGCTTTCGCTGGGGCAGTTCAATCTGTGGGTCGGCAGCCAGATTATGGGCTCAGGCAGTGTGCAGATCTGGCCGGGCATGCCCGTGGCACAGGCGCTGATCGAGAATGAGCGCGTCACCGGGCTGCGCATGGTCGATCAGGGCGTAGACAAAGCCGGCAAGCCTGATGCCGGGTTCATGGCGGGCATGGACATCAAAGCCGCACTCACCGTGGTTGGCGACGGACCGGTCGGACCGGTTGGCCGCCAACTCGACGATCACTTCGGCATGCCCGAGGGACATCACAAACGCGAGTGGGCGGTGGGCATGAAGGCGGTCGTCGATCTTCCCGAGCACGTCAAACTGAAACCGGGAACGGTGATTCACACGATGGGCTATCCGGAGCCGGAGATTTTCGGCTTCTTCTACGTTCATCCCGAGCGCGTGGCCTCGGTGGGGATTTTTGTCCCGTCGTGGTTCGAGAGCCCGCTGCGCACCTCGTACCGCTATCTCCAGCACTTCATGATGCACCCGTACCTGTGGCGATACCTGGAGGGTGGGACGTTGCGCTCATGGGGCGCGAAATCTTTGCAGGAGTCGGGCAAGCGCGGCGAACCCTATCTGGCGGGCAACGGCTATGCGCGCATCGGCGAGGGCTCCGGCAGCACGAATGTTCTTACCGGCTCGGGCGTCGACGAGGCTTGGACGACCGGCGTGCAACTCGCCGAGGGTGACGGATTCCAGACAGGGTTCATTTCCGGGCTGGTGGGCATGGGAGTTGCCGGATTGACCGGCGGCAAGATCGTGCTGGCGAACGATCCGCGGCCTCCGCATGAGCATCTGCGCTCACCTGAGGAGTATTTTTCCGGTAAGCTCAGCGCGGCGAAAATAGCGGAGTTGAAGCAGCAGGCGGTGGCCGAAAACAGATCGCTTCACGATGTATTCATGGATGCCTGCGGATGGCCGGCAATTCCCTTCGACGACAAGCTGTTGATCACGCACCAGGATGCACTGCTGGTGGGCGGAAAAGTGCAGGCCGCAGCAGGTTATGCCGATCACGTCGTCTTTATCGATGCGCAGTTGTGCAAACGCTGCGGAGCCCGCACCTGCATCGAGATGTGCTCGGGACAGGCGATCACCACGGGCGAGCAAGCGGTTCCGGCCTTCGACCGCGAAAAATGCATACATTGCGGCGCGTGCCTGTGGAACTGTTCGCAGACGACGAACGGGGAGAAGAGCAACGTAGAATTCCGCGCCGGCGCGGGTGGATTGCATTCGGCGGAAAACTAGGGCAGGCAGGCGAAGGAATCGTCTGGGCCAAGACCGTGAGCTTTCCGGTGAAACCTTCGGCTGATTCTCAGCCCCACGCCGTGAAACAGCCCCACTCAAGCGCAACTACGGCGCTTGAATGGACCACCCGCCCAATCCCCGGGGTGCTCTGTTGGATAAGTGGCGATATCGCCTGTTTACGCCAAGTGAGGGCGCAATGCAGCGCCTCTGCTAGGATGTCAGCAATGGCTCGGAAAATCAGCAACGTGATCGGGGCGTTGGGTTTCTGCGTTATTGGCCTAGTTTGGTATATTTTCTTGAATTTTCCTTTAGAACTTACTTTTCGTGAACAGTATTGGATAATCTATCGGCACGTCCTTCCGTATGGCTCGGTTTGCTTTACGCTCGCCGCAGCAATCAAGGGAAAGCGCCAATTCTGGATTCCTGCTTCCATCGCTTGCGCATTAGCAGCCATGCTTTTTGAGGGTGCTCGCGATCTGTAGATTTTTGACTTAATTGTTGTGAAATCGCCTTATCACCACTTTCAAAAAGGAGCGATCTGCCGTCCGATTCCACTCTAGATTCGGTATCCGGCTTTTCGCGCAGGGTTGCCGGTTACGCCTTTCAGAAAATTCCTTTAAGATAGAACTTTTGCGAAGCTGATCTCCACCCCAACGAGCCGAGCCTCGTCGGGGACCCTGGAAAAACCTGGAACACAGTCAGGAAGATTATGAGTAATCCCTTGCAAATTGTCGTATGCGGCGGCATTGTGCCCGACCCACTGCAAACCCTGGAGCCGATTGCCGGCGCGGGTTTGCCCGCTCTGAAAAATGAAATGATGCTGCCTGCGGTGCTTGATCCGTGGGCCAGCCACGCGCTTTACGAGGCCGCCAACCTGGCGAAACAAGTGCCCGGTAGCAAGGTCTACCTGGTGAGTTTGGGTCCGAAGGCGAAGCTGCAGCAGGTGATGATGACGGTGGCGCAGAAGGTTCCTTTCGAGCTGGTCGCCATCGACGGCCCAACTGCCGGCTTTGCCGATGCGAGCGAGGTGGCGTCGCTGCTGGCGACCGCTATCCAAGCGATTCCCGGTCTCGACAAGTCGCGCTTGCTGCTGTTTGGCGGCTGGGAGTCGGCTTCGCGCGGAGCCGGGGCGACGCTCGAAATAGTCGGCGAGCTGCTCGGGATTGCCGACCAGTTCCAGGGCGTCGACCAGATCAGCTTCGCGGCTGACGGATCGTTCGAAGTGCTGGAGCGCGTGGAAGGGGGCAAGCACCAGGTTTCGGTATGCGTTGGAACGCCTGCCGTGCTGGGCTGGGCAACCGGCAATCTTGCCGAGCCGCGCAACGATCCGCAGGTCGGCATGGCTAACATGCGCACCGTGATGCCCGCACTGCAACGCGCCAAACCAGCAAAGCTCGCAAACGAAGGCCTCACCTATGCCAAGGTCGAGCTGCCAAAGCAGCAGCGCAGTACGCGCATTGTGAAGGATGTGCCGGCCGACGAGATCGCCAAGGAAATCGTCGCTTGGATCAAGCAAGAGTAGGAAGATTTTGTTCCCACATTCGCCAACTGCGGGTGGATGTGGGCCACCTTGGGCGATGAGTGATGTGGGTGCTGAACACGTTGCGGTTCTTGGAAGGAACGAGTTATGGAGACGATTCTTTTTGTTGCTCACACGGAAGCGGACGGCTTGCTGGCAAAGCCCGCGCTGGAAGCGCTTGGCGCTACCGTTGAGTTGGCAGCCGCGCTGGGCGGTTCGCCGTTTAGCTCCGGCGGTGGATCAATTAGCCAACTGCGGCGCAGCAAGATTTTTGGGTGTGGCTGCGGGCGAATTTGCCCAAGCGCGTTACGCAACCGACGCCGCCGCTGTCGAGGCGCTGGCGCGTGCGGCGCAGGCCTCCATTGTCGTGAGTGCCGACACCTCGCGTGTGGCGCGCGTGCTGCCCGGCGTCTCGCACCGCCTCGGCGGACGCGTCGATACGCATGTCAACAGTATTCAGGTAGAAGGCGGGGTCTTGCGCATTACGCGCTGGTTCTACCGTCAGCGCATGGTTGCCGAAGTGGCGCGTACGCAGCGTCCATGGTTGCTCGCGCTGGACGCGGGCTGCCACGCCGCATACCAGGGGGCACCGGGTAAAGCCGCGGTGGAATTGATTTCGGTCGCGCTCGGCGACAGTCATGTGCGCACCAAGGTTACCGGAACTCGCTCTCCCGGCACCACGCAGCAAACCATCCGTCCGGACGCCAAGCTGCTGTTCGTGGCCGGCGCGGGATGGACCAAGAAGCAAAAGGACGGGCAGACGCACGCCAAGGAGGCCGAGCAAATCATTCTAGGGTTCCTCGATTGCTCGCAGGCATCGCTTGGCGGCAGCAAGTCGCTGGTCGACCTGAGCGTGGAAGGAGAAGCCGTGCTCGGATTCATGAGCCACATGAACCAGGTAGGCCAAACCGGCGCCACTCCGCGCCATCCCAAGGGCCTTTCCACCTGCTGTCACGGCGAAGAACCTCATGTTGTGGGCTGGCGATTCATCAACGAACGCCGCGCCATCAATCTCGACCCCAATTGCGGATGGGCGCGCGGCAAGGCCGATGTGCTCTACGTGGCCGATGCGTTCGAGGTGATGCGCAAGGTCAATGAGATGCTGAGCGGAAAGGGCTAAGCCACCGGAAGGTAAGCAAGGCTTCGCTGTTGTTAGCGGGCAACTGAAGCCACTCGGCCACGCAGCCGTTTCTTCGATCCCCCATTGGCCAACTGCGGGCCACCCGCCAGCCGCATCGAAGTGTCATTCTGAGCAAGCATAGCGAGCGAAGAATCTGTGTATTTTAGTTCGCAATGCATGGATCCTTCGCTGCGCTCAGGATGACACCCTCGGAGAATGGTTCTTTCAGCAGCCTGCTGGACGGCGTCAGAGACTCGCCTCATATATCTGGTACTGATGCGTGTGAACGATCTTGCGCAGGGACTCCGCCCGTTCGATAACCTGCTGCTCGTAGGGTGCGTTGTAAAGGACATACACCGGGCGGGGATGGCGGGCAAGTGAGACGCGAAGGTTGTCAATGACAGTCGCGAGCACGTAATCGGGGAACGGATTGAAAAGGTAGACGATCAGCGGATCGGGCGGAAACTGGAATTCGCGAGCGTCGAGGCAGATCGAATGCGCATCGATCTTGCTGCCATTTTCCCGAAGTCTGGCAAGGTTTTCCTCGGCGATAGCGTGAAGTTCGGCTTGCACTTCCACGCCGATGATGTGCTGGAAGGGATACTCGGCGGCCAGCAGCAGCGCTCTTCCCTTGCCCGAGCCGAGGTCGATGAAGGTGAAGCAGGTGAAGTCGACTCGCGCCAGTTGCTGAAGCATTTCGGAGAATTCAGCCGGAACCGTCGGCTGATAAAGGCGCTCGGTGAAGACCTCGCGCAGACGGACGCTCCAACTCAACCGCGCCCAGGTGGTATCGAATCCGTAATCGCAATCGTAGTCAATGTCGCCGAAACGGCTGCGTCTGCGCTCGGGCATGCTGTCGCGCAACAGGGTCCAGGCTTGCGCGGCAAGATACGCGAACGATTTGCATAAACCGCGCGCACGCACGGAATCGGAGGCCCATCGCATGAACAACGGCCCAAGTTCCAGGTTCTGGTCTTCATCCTCCACAGTTTGATTATCGCGCTTCCCCGTCCGTTTGGGTGGCCGGCAAGGCCGACGTGAACTCAAGACTGCTGCAGATTCGGCACCTGGGAATCGAAATCAAACTGCCCCACTCAAGCAAACGAAGCTCCAGTGGGCCACACAGGCGGTGGCAAGGCATCCCATCGATTTCAAAAACTTGCACGATCTTAACTATGCTTGATGGCTTCTTCCCAATACTGTCGCGGCAAGTGCCCGAACGGAATTATGAGCGAAGGCTCTATCCAATGGGCCTCGCTCTCCGTTCGGCAGGGCCGTGAAGGCGATTGCGCGAACTTCGCTGCTCTTCCGCGCGCGCTCGACGTCGCGGGCGTCATCTATTGAAGTGTCCAGAACAACGAAAATCCTGCTAATGCCTTCAAAGACAACGGCGAACGAAAGCAGCAGCATACGAAGCAGGGCGGTCAGGGCTTTTCCGCCACAATTCAGAAACGTTGTCGCATGGCGTGCCAGCTTCTGTTGTGTCTTGGTCATATGCTCCATTCTGAATCGCGACCCATCGGGCGTTCGATCGCGGGGTTCTTCAAATTGCGGATTAGCTCCTGCAGAATAGATGCTGGATCGGAGTAGCAGGTTGCTCAATTTTTTGAGATATCAGCGGTGCGATCAGAGCAAGACGGCTGGGCGGTGATGAGGTTTAACTTATTGATTCGACGACGTTAAAACAGATGCTATGCGAGCTGCTATGAAGCCCTGTGCCGCCGGGGCGACTTCCACCCCGGCAAACCACCAGCGGGCTTGTCGGGGGCCCCAGGGCTACGCTCAAGATGACACTTTCTCCTGCGGCTTGGGGTTCGCCAGCGGCTGTATCGTGACACGATAGACAAACCGCGATCGTCATCTGTACAAAAGAATGTTTTCACCTTCGCTCGTGACTTTAGTCATCGTGCTATCCGATGTCTGCTCTTAGATTGGGTTCAGGCGCGAAACGGCTGATTCACTTCAGCAGCGCAATCCCATCGCCGCCCTGTACTCGAACGCGGCTGTTCACGGAGCAACTTAAAATGGCTATCGACACGACCAAAACCGTCCGCGAGTTCGTACTCGAACTACCGTCTTCCACCAACGTTTTTGAGCAGCTTGGGATCGATTACTGCTGCGGCGGGCAAAAGCCGCTGGCCGAGGCATGCGCCGCGGCCGGGAAGAAGCTGGACAACCTCACGACCATGCTGGAGCGGCTGCAATCCGAGCAGCAAACAAGAAACACACCGGCGAGCAGCTGGGCAACAGAACCGTTGTATAACCTAGTCGAACACATTAAGACCACGCATCACGCCTACGTGCGCGAACAGATCCCGAACCTTGAGGCGCTGCTGGACAAAGTCACGGCCAAACACGGAGAAAATCATCCCGAGCTCGCGGGTGTTCGCGACACATTTGGCACGCTGGCCGAGGAACTTACCACGCACCTGATGAAAGAAGAACAGATACTATTTCCCTACATCGTGCGCAGCGAAGAGAGTTCGTTGCAGCATGAGCCGGCGTCGCCATCCTGCTTCGGTTCGGTTGAAAATCCGATCCGCATGATGATGTCCGAACACGACAGTGCGGGCGAGGCATTGCGCGAAATACGCAGACTGACCGCCGATTACAAGCTGCCGGAAGACGCCTGCACCAGCTTCCGCGCGCTCTATAAGTTGCTGCAGGAGTTCGAGGCTGACCTTCACCAGCACATCCACAAGGAAAACAACATCCTGTTCCCGCGCGCAATGCAGTTGTGCCGGGCAGCCGCGTAGCAGAGCAGTCTTTGGGGCAAACGCGGGACGCCGGCGAAGTTTAAATCGAGCTTCGCCGGAGCTCTGGAGGTGGGTGGCCGTTGGCGGGAGGGTTACGGTGTTTCCGCCTGCGATGTGCGATAAATGCCCTATTTCACGAGTTAATGTTTGATGTATTACCAATATCGTTATCAGCTAGTAAAGAAAGTGCATTTTCTCCCATTCAACCCTGTCGCCAACCAGCGCGGGGTTATTTTTTTGTTGATTGCTCGCGGCCCTCAGTTCGCGAAACACCACTCAGAGCAAACCAGAATAAGTGCATTCTGTCTTTGAAGGGGCGCGGCTTCAGCCACGCTACTGCCAGCCTCCGCCCAGGGCTTGATAAAGCTGAACCAGTGATTGCAGTTCATTCAATTGCGCTTGCGCAAGGGTAAGCTGATCTGAGAAATAGTTCGTTTCGTTGATAAGCACTTCAAGGTAGTCCGTCGTTCCGGCCTTGAATCGAATCCCGGAAAGCCGCGCCGCATCCTGAGCTGACTGTGTCAGGTTCTCCTCTTGAACGCGAAACTCCCGATTTTTGCGATAGGCTATGAGCGCGCTCGAAACGTCGCGAAACGCAGTCTGGATGGTTTGTTGATAGGTTAAGAGCGATTCCTGATGCTGAGCTTCGGCAAGCCGCACGTTCGCCTTCAGCCTTCCACCCTGAAAGATAGGCTCGGTCAGCGTCCCGCCGAAGGTCCATGCCTGGGCTGGACCGGTAAAGAGACCGGTGAGCGCCGTGCTCTCGTACCCCGCCGTTCCAGTCAACGAGATCTGCGGAAAGTAAGCAGCCTTAGCTACCCCGATTTGAGCGTTCGCGGCAATCAAGTTTTCTTCCGCTTCGCGGATATCGGGACGCCTTGCCAACAGCGCTGATGGAAGTCCGGCTGGGACCTCGGGAGGATGAGGCTGTTCCGTCAATTTCAACCCCCTGGGAATTGCGCCCGGATTGTTTCCGAGGAGGACGCTGAGAGTGTTCTCCTGCTGCTCAATTTGCCGTTCGAGATCGGGAACCTGCGCGGCGGCGACATAAACCAATTGCTCCGCCTGCCGCACGTCGAGCAGAGTGTCAAAGCCGTGTTCTTCCAGCGTGTGGGTTAGTTGCAACGATTCTTTTCGCGATGCAAGGGCGCGTTGCGATACCTCCAACTGAAGATCGAGGGCGGAAATCTGGAAATACGAGTTCGCAACATTGGCTACCAGGGTGGAAGCCACCGCCTGCCGAGCCCAGTCGCTTGAGAGGAGTTGGGCCCTGGCTGCTTCGGTCGCTCGACGGTATCTCCCCCAGAAGTCGGGAATCCATGAGGCGGAAGCGCTGACTTGGCCCAGCGTAACCTGATATGAGGGGACTGGACCAATCGTAGGGCTGGCCTCGCTCGTGATGTTGCCTCCGGCACTGATTGATGGAAACTGATCCGCACGAGTGACGCCAAGCCTTGCCTGAGCTTGCAAAACTCGCGACGCCGCAATGCGAAGATCGTAATTGTTGGCAAGCGCGGTGCGGATCAAATCCTGCAATACCTTGTCCTGGAACAAACTCCACCATTTCTCGTCTCCTATCGAAGACGCATCGCTTCGGGTTGCCTGCTCCGGCGTTAGCCCGCGATAGGTAGGGGGCACATCGACGGCCGGGCTTTTGTATTTTGGTCCGACAGCACAAGCGGAGAGACACATGCTAAGCAAACAAGCCGCGCCGGTAATGAGTACCGCCAGGCGAGTGCAATGAGTTGGCGCGGATGTCATGCTAATCTCCCGCATTATCCCCAACCAAAGGCGTACGCGGCTGTAGTCGTTCCGAGCGGAAGAATGCAAAACGGTCCAGGACCCTCTCCTGGAACTCTTCCATATATAGATAGATGGCAGGGGTGATGAACAGAGTGATGAACTGTGAGACGATCAACCCGCCGATGACGACCAGGCCGAGCGGCCGGCGCGAGGCTCCGTCAGCACCGAAGCCGAGTGCGATTGGCAGCGCTCCCAGCAGCGCCGCCATTGTCGTCATCATGATCGGGCGAAATCTCTCTATGCTGGCGTCGTGGATTGCCTGGTCATCCTTGACCCCATGCTCGATACGCTGCTGAGCAAAGTCGACGATCATGATGCCATTTTTCTTCACGATTCCCATCAGCATGAACATGCCGATGTAGGCGTAGAGAGAGGCTTCCGCCCCGAAAATCCATAGTGTCAGCAGTCCTCCCACCAGCGCGACAGGAAGAGATGAGAGCACGGTGAATGGATGCAAGTAGCTCTCGTACAGAATCGCCAGGATTACGTACATGACGAAGACCGCCAGCAACATGAGAATCGCCAGGCTGGAAACGGTATCGCGAAATGTCAGCGCCTCGCCTTGAAGTCCGCCGAGAATTCCGGACGGCAGAATCTGCTTCGCGGCCTTCTCCACGAAGTCTGTCGCCTGCCCGATGGTGTACCCGGACTTCAAATTGAAGAACAACGTCACACTGGTGAACTGGTTAATATGGTTGACCGCCTGAGGTCCAATCACAGTATGCCAGCTGGTAATCGCATTGAGCGGAACTACCCGTTGGCCGTCATCGCTCTTGATATAGAGCAGGCTTAGATCGTGCGGCTCGGAGCGCTGGTCGTCCCTCACTTCCAAGATCACCTGGTACTGATCGGTCGATTTCTTGATCAGGTAGGCGTAGTTCTGCGAGTAAGCGTTGTGAAGCAAATTGAGGATGCGCGTTTCCGATACGCCGTAGAGCTTAGCCTGATCGCGCAGAATCTCTACCTGCAAGCTCGGCGTATGGTTGTAAAGATCCGAGGTCACGAACAGGAATCCGGGAAACTCGTGCATTTTGGCCATGAGCCGGTTGGCGGTGCCATACACCTCGTTCGGATCAATTCCAGAAATCGCATACGCGAACTGGCCTTGCGTATTGGCGGTTGCACCAGTACTGATCTGTAGTACGGGATTTGGCTGAAGGAACGCGATCACGCCGGGAATGCTGCTGGTGACGCCGCCCATTAACTGCCCCGCTACGGAAACAATGGGTGGGCGCTGCTTTGGATCTTTCAAAAAGGCGAGCAGAAATCCCTGATTGGAAGCCAGAAACTGATTGTTCCCGGTCATGGTGAAGGTCATGTCCACCGCTGGATTCGCGTGCATTACGACTTCCGCCTGCGTCTGATACGCGTGCATCTGGTTCGGCGAGGAGCCTTCCTGCGCAACCATTACCCCGCGAATAAATGAGCTGTCGCCAACGGGAAGAAACGACTTTGGAATGACATAAAACAAATAGGCCGTTCCGGCCAAACAGATTCCCCACACAACCGCCGAAACCCAGCGGTGGCGAAGAAAAAACCAGAGCGAACGACCGTAGGCATCGAGTACCCGGTGTTCAACGCCGCCGATTACGCGCTCCATCCATGTCTTTTTCGCACCTTCTCCGCGCTGGCTCAGCAGTCTGGCGCACATCAACGGAGTCAGGGTCAGCGAAACCAGTCCGCTGGCAAGAATGGAAACCATGATGGTGATGGAGAACTCACGGAAGATGCGTCCGATGAGACCGCCCAACAACACCAGCGGCAGAAATACCGCCGCAAGGGAAAGCGTCATGGACAGAATCGTGAAGCTGATCTCCCTGGCGGATTTCAGGGACGCTTCGACAGCGCCAAGCCCCGTCTCCATCAGCCTGACAGTATTCTCCAAAAACACGATGGCATCATCCACCAGAAAACCAATCGCCAGCGTGAGGGCCATGAGCGACAGATTATCCAAACTGTAGCCCAACAGGTCCATGGCGACGAACGTAAGCAATAACGAAAGTGGCAGCGCTACCGCCGGTATCAGGGTGTCCGTGGCACGGCCCAGGAAGATGAAGATGACAATCACCACGAGCGCAAAGGCGACGCACAAAGTTACCTGCACGTCGCGGGCATTCTGGATAATGTTCAGCGACCTGTCATAAATCGGCACAATATCGATTGAGCTCGGAAGCTGAGCTTGAATGTTTGGGACGAGAGCGCGGATGGATCGCGTGACTTCCACCGCATTGGAACCGGCACGCCGAAAGACTGCAACCACGGTGGTCGCGGAGGGAACGCGGCGTCCGCGAACCCAGAAGCGCATGTCGATGCGCTCGTCCTGAACCGTGTCCTTGGCGGTGGCGACGTCTTTCAAGTACACCGGTGCGCCGTTGTTCTGGCCGACGATGAGCTCGTTATATTGCTCTGCATTGCTCAACTGGCCTTGCGGCTGGAGCAGGAACGTGCGATGCTGCCCGTCGAATTGACCGGCGCCGGTGTAGCTTGTTCCGTTCTTGACGGCGGTCGCGAGATCGTCCACCGTGATGTTGCGGACAGCCATCGCCGAAGGATCGGCCTTGATTCGTACGGCGGCTTGTGTGCCGTAGATCGCGACCTGGCTCACTCCGGGGAGAATACTGATGCGCTCACCAACCTGCGTATTTGCATAGTCATAAAGCTGGCCGGCGGTTACGGTGTCACTGGTGAGCCCGATATACATGATCGGCTGATCGTTGGGGTTGGTCTTGGTGAACGTGGGTGGACTGGGCAGGTCGACTGGAAGTTGTCCCTGGGCTCGCGTGATCGCGGCTTGCACATCGGTAGCCGCGGCATCAAGACTCTTTGAGAGCGCAAACTGCAATACAAAACTGGTGTGTCCCTGGCCGCTGTTGGAAGTTACCAGTTCCAGACCCGGGATTTGCATGAATTGCCGTTCGAGCGGGGTGGCACAATTATTAGCCATGGTTTCCGGTGTTGCGCCCGGGTAGTTCACCTGCACCTGTATGACGGGATAATCCACGGCTGGCAGGTCATTGACCGGCAAATTTCGGTATGCCAACACGCCGAATAAGATCGCCGACAAGGTCAGGACCGCAGTCATTACGGGACGTCGAATGAATGGCTCGGAAAGATTCATGTTGCCTGAGTTTGCTTAGGGCTTCTTATCGACGGGAGCCGGCGTAGAAGGCGCCGCCGCGGCGATGCGTACTCTGCCTCCGGGCATCAATGTGAGCTGCCCCGCGGTGACCACACGTTCGCCGGCCTCGACGCCTTGAACGACAACTACGTTATCGCCCTGCCGTTGCCCGAGCGAGAGCTGACGAAGCTCCACTGTATCGTCCGGCTTAACCACGTAAGCGAAGGGCCCCTTCTGGCTGATTTGCGTAGCTTGTTCCGGAATAAGGACCGCTCCTTTTTTCGTGCTCAGTACGAGCTTCACGTTTACAAACTGACCGGGCCACAAGTGACGATCGGGGTTCGAGACCGTGGCGCGCAGGGTGACAGTTCCAGTACTGTTCTGCACCGCGTTGTCGAGGAATTCAACCTTTCCCGCGCGTGCCTGGCCTTCCGGGTCTGATGGCACTCGAACCAACGCCTTCAACAGACCGTGTGACATTTCTTTCTGAACTTCCGGAAGGTCGCGTTCGGTGATGGTGAAGTTCACGTAAATAGGGTCGATGTGCTGGATCGAGAGCAGCGCGGTAGCATTGGCTTGCACAACGTTGCCCACATCCACGAGCCGCGCGCCTGCGCGACCATCAATCGGAGAGTGTATGTAGCAATACTCCAGATTGAGCTGCGCGTTTTCGACGGCGGCCTGCGCCGCTTGCACCTGTGCCTCCCCCACGGCGACGGCATTCTTCTTTGTGTCATAGTCTTGCTTTGAAATTGCCTTGGTTTGGATGATCGCCACATCCCGGTCGAATTGAACCTTGGCAAGTTCCAGTACTGCCTTTTGCTGTGCCAGATTGGCCTGCGCCGAGTCGAACTGAGCCTTATAGGGCCTGGGATCGATCACAAAGAGGAGCTGCCGCTTTTTGAGATTTGCACCATCCTGGAAGTGCCGCTCGACGATTCGCCCGCCGACCTGGGGCAGAACATTGACGGATTCAAATGCCGCATTCCTGCCAATTTCGTCCAGGTAAACGGGGACGTCTTGCGAGATCGCCGGCACGACGCTTACCAGCGGAGGAGGCATGGCGGGCGCAGCGTGGGCTGTTGCGTCGCCGCGGCACCCCGCACTCGCCAGCAGCATGAGCACGCACAAAACGCAAACCGGGATTCGGAGACTCTCAATGTGTCGGGAAAAAGCGCGAGTGCCGGCCCACGGCTCCGGAGAGAAAAATACGGATTCTACTGCTCTGCTTAGGCCTGGCATCACGTGATCTGATGAGAGAGGCCGCGTTAGGGTTCGCCCGGGAAGCGCCTCTCGCGCCTTAACCTGACGATGGGTGCCAGCGATCACTTTCCATAGCGTGTTTACGAGACTCAGATTCAGGGAATCCCGCAACAGGTTTGTTCAGTACACAAACCCGAGGAATACTCGCTGTCGCTGCTCTTCCAGAGATTGACCGCAACCGGCTCATGCTCAACTGTTATCCTATGGGCGTTCTACTATTTATCTAGGAGTCTGCTGAAAAATTCGCCGAAGTGTCATCCTGAAGTTGCGCCGGTTTTGCGCGACCGAAGGATCTGCTTTACTTTCAGCGCGCGCAAACAGCAGATCTTTCGCTGCGCTCAGGATGACACCTCGGAGAATGTTTCAGCAGCCTCCCTGTCTTTGAGGAAATCATGGCCGCATTGATTGACGCCATCAACGTGAAGCGCAAAATGTTTTTCGAAGTCGAGAACACCCCGTTCCTGTGCCTGGAAGCGGAGGTTTCCACCCCCACCGCAAGGGGTGCCCAGACCTTGGTTCGGCTGAAGATGCGCAACCTCCTTACCCGCGCTGTCTTTGACAAGACATTCAAGGCCAGCGACAAATTCAAAGAGCCGGATCTGCAGACGGTCGAAGCTTCGTATCTTTATAGTGACGGAGACGGTTCCCACTTCCTGGACCAGGAGAGTTTCGATACCCTTACGCTTTCCAATGAGATGATCGGCGACGCCCTGGACTTCCTCGTGGAGGGAGCGATCATCGATTTGCACAAGTACAATGGGAATCCAATTGGGCTGCAGTTGCCACCCCACGTGGCGCTGGAAGTCACGTACACGGAACCTGGAGCTCGTGGCGACTCGGCAGGCAACGTGACCAAAACGGCCAAGCTGGAAACAGGCATCGAGATCCGTGTTCCCCTCTTCATCAAAGAAGGTGAGAAAGTCAAGGTATCGACCGAAACACGGGAGTTCGCGGGGCGGGCCTGATTCCCTGCTGCTGGTAGCGAAGAAAATGGGCACGGCGACTGCCGCGCCCATTGCGTTTCTAGAGCTTGCCGGATCTATTTCCCGGCGGCTGCGCCTTTAGCCAGGAGCGGAACTTTATTCGCTCCTGTGTCAGTTTCCGCAGCGTGTTGTTTTTCTTCCGCTTCGGACTTTTCGATAACACCTACCAGATCATCGGCAACTTCCGGCTTCCTTCGGCTGCGCATGCTCCCGGTTTCCAAGAACCGGCAATGAAATGCAAATGCGGTCGATAACGTCTGCGGGATGTGGCCACTTCGTGATGCTCTTAAGTATTCACGCAGCTCCTGCCGGTAATCCGGATGGGCGCAATTGTCGATAATCAGTTCGGCCCGTTCGTGCGGCGGGCGTCCACGCAGATCGGCGACACCCCACTCGGTAGCTACCACCTGCACCGAATGCTCGCTGTGGTCCATGTGGCTAACCAGCGGGACGATGGTGCTAATGTTGCCGCCCTTGGCGGTCGAGAGACACGTGAATAGCGATAAGTAGGCGTTGCGAGTGAAGTCACCGGAGCCGCCAATTCCGTTCATCATCTGCTGTCCCATCACATGGGTGCTGTTGACGTTGCCAAAGATGTCGATTTCGATCGCCGTATTAATTGAAATCAATCCAAGCCGCCGAATTACCTCAGGATGATTCGAGATCTCCTGCGGACGCATAAGGATTCGCGGCCGGAACCACTCCAGATCCTGATACACGCCGTTGAGCACATCCGGGCTTAGGGTGAGCGAGCAAGTGCTGGCAAAACTCACACGTTCGTTGCGCAACAAGTCGATCACGGAATTCTGCAGCACTTCGGTGTACATGCTGAACTGGGGGATACGGGAGTTGCGGCCGAGCGCGCCAAGCACGGAGTTGGCAATGTTGCCGACACCTGACTGGATGGGCAGAAACGATCGCGGGATTCGCCCCGCCTTGATCTCGGTGACCAGAAACTCAGCCACGCGATTGCCAATGGCTTCGGTCTCGGGGGTTGCTTCGTCGAATCCTCGTACCTCATCGATTACATCCGTTTCGACGATGCCGACAATCTTCGCACGATCAGCATGAAGAAACGGAGAGCCAATCCGGTCTTGCGGGCGATAAATCGGAATCTCGCGACGGGCAGGCGGGTCTGCCGGTTCATAGATGTCGTGCATACCACGCAGCGCTGGTGGGTGCTTACGATTCAATTCGATCAGGATATGTTCTGCGCAACTCGCGAAGGTGGGTGACGCGCCGACCGAAGATGTCAGCACAATATCGCCTTCGGCAGTCACGTCCGCTGCCTCAAGCACCGCCCAGTCAACCGGACCCAGAAATCCGTAGCGCACCGCTTGTGGCAATGTCGACAAATGCATGTCGACGAACCGGGTTGCTCGCGAGTTAATCTGGGAGCGCAAACCTGGATCGGATTGATAAGGGGCCCGGAAACTAATGGCTTGTGATCTGGAAAGTGCTCCATCGAGCGATCGACCTGTCGAGGCGCCAGTGAGGACCGCAATTGTGAACTGTCTGCCGGTGGCATGTAGAGATTCAGCACGGCGAGCCAGAGCAACCGGTATAGCCTTTGCCGCACCCGCTGGAGTGAAGCCGCTAAAGCCGACTGTTTCTCCGTGGCCGATCATCTCCGCGGCTTCGTCGGCGGTCAGTACTGGAAACGGTAGCGCCATGATTGCTCCAAACTTCCACGTAAAGCACGTTAAGAGGAAAACGGCGAGTTTCCTCGGGGGTTGAAAGCCGCATTCTTGCAGGCTCTGGACGGTACGGCATTCACGCCACCCTGCCTAACAGCGCCACATAGTGGGGGTCCCGACTAGAGCGGCGCCCCTTGCAAAGAGCTATTCATGAAACCAAGGTCTAGCAGGCTGCTGAAAAACTTACATCGGTGTCTTCCTGAGGCGATTTTGCGCCTGGGGCCTGCTTCGCTTTCGCGCAGACAGCAGATCCTTCGCTTTCGCTCGGGATGACGCTCTCAGAGAACAGTTTTTCAGCAGCCTGCTAGGAACTCCCTAGCGGAGTCGGCCGGAGCGGTTGTGGCGCTGCTACCAGAGTCCGCAAAAGACTGCCTGTATGCTGCCACCAGCCTTGAAATACCTGACCGTCAGTGCAACGGACGTGCAGCGGACGCCAGCTATTGAGAGCGCATGGCAGCCTGGAGGCGTGCGCCGGTTCATCTCCGTCTGGGTCTTGAGTTAGAGGGCTCACGGTCACAGACCGGGTATCCAACCGAAGGCCCGTACGCATTGCTTTGAGTGCGCTCTCTTTGGCACTCCAAAGCAAAGTTACTAACTGAGAGCGGTCTGCCGCGTCCACTTGGGCGATCAGTCCCTGCTCTTCGGTCGAAAAATAATCACGGACAAACGCCTCGCTGCGACATTCATCTATCTCCAAGTCAAACCCCAGCATTGTCCCGGACTTTGCGATGGCACAACCCGCAACGCCGGAGCTGTGACTCAGTGAAATTGCGACGTCCGCTGGTGCGCCCGCAAGAAATGCCTCGGGCGCGCCCGAGGCCGCCGGACGGATTTCGATTTCCGAAAGAGTCCTGGGATCACCTGGCATTTTCCAATAGACGGCCAAGGCTCGTTTTGCTGTCCAGCGCCCCAGCCGCCAATCTGCGCGGCGTTTTGCAAAACGCAGGCCAGCGAGCAAAGCCGCATCTTTAGCGCTCAACCACTCATCGTGCGCCGGCACTTCGGATTCGGCTTGCTCAAGCCAATAGACGTCCATGTGCTCGCCCTGCCTGATGGTCAAGAAGCTATGCTCGAGACCTCCACGGCGTGCAATGCCTTAAAAGGCTCGGAATCGACGGTATATGGAAGCGCGATCGTGCGATAACCACGCAAACTCATGTACCGGTTCCCTGCCAAATCTACAACGTCCGCATCGAAGCTTCCATCCGAAGCGGGTGTTACGGCGGCATGTAACTGGCTTTCAATCAGGTCCGCGCAGTTAAAGAATCGAATTTCATGAACGTACAGCGGCAGGCCCATGCGTCCCTGTATCCCCATTTCCCAGAGTCCGGCGGTCTGGAAGCAAAGTTCAATCAGGCGAGGCGCTATAAGGGTCGACTGCTCAGAGGGTTGATGATTGAGCGGCAAGTTCTTGGCCATCTGCCCCACAATGCGATCTTCCTCGCGCCATGCCCGCTCCAGAACGCGGTACGCTGGCCCATGGAAGTAGACGCGATAAATGTCGGAGGCCTCGACAACCGCTCCGGACGGCCCACGGAGCGCCTTTGTGGTAGACGCTTCGAGTGGGTACCTGGTCATCCGCACACGCGCCGTAAAATGAGTGGTTACTTCCGGCTCCTCCTGTTTTGGAAGTTGCCGGCTGCCGATCAATCGACAATCCGCAAGCACTGCATCACCTTGCGAATAAAACGCCGCCATGGTGGTCACCGTGCGTGGCTTGTTCCGGTAGAACTTGAACGGAGCCAGGAAGTTTATAGCTTCAATCGCACCCACGTGCCAGTCGGGCAGCATTGATGAGGCAGCCTCCGCAAAGGCTTCGATCCCCATGACCCCAGGAAGCACCGCCGTGCCGTCGATCTTATGATCGTGCAAGAACGGTTGGACTTTCGGCTCCAGCATGGTCTCGATCACCAGGCCTGAGTAAATGCCCATGCCTGCGATTTTGCCAATCATCGGTCTCTGCACCTGCAAGCGATTCTCGCCAGGAGCTTCCGCCGTCGCTGTATCTATCCCTCCGGAGGCATCGAATTCGTTCAGCAAAACACCGAGGCGCTGGGCAACCACAATTTCACCGCGTGTTCCCCCGGCAGTCAATTCGCGGCGAATCAACGGAACACCCGCTTCGGGCGGCAGCATGTCGATGCCTGCCAATTCCATCATTTTAGGAATCGAGCCGCGGGTCGCCATACCGATGCCGCCCCACGCCGTCCAGTCGATGGCGATGCCACGCGTGGTTGGCCGGGTCGCGCGGAAACTCGATGTTATCTTGCACAACAAGTCGTTCGCCGCACTGTAGTCCGCCTGCCCGCCGTTGCCGAAACGGCCGGCAATCGAACTGAACGCCACGGTTGCTCCCAAGGGCATGTCGCCGATCGCATGCAGAAGATTGAACCAGCCATTGCTCTTGACGTCAAAGACCAGATCGAATTCGCGAGGATCCTTATCAGGCAGGAAGTGACTACGCTCCATTCCTGCGGCGTGGAGCAGCACGTCGATCCGCCCGCTACGTTCGCGAACCTGCTTGATCACGTTGGCCACCCCATCCGCATCGGTGAGGTTGACACTGAAATAGTGCGCCGTGCCGCCGGCTACGCGCACCGCATCGATTGCCTTCCAGGCGGCTTGCGCCCGCTCGAGTGCTGCCAGCTCCTTCTCAACCAAGGCTGGAGTGGCGCGTTCGCCGCGCGCCTGTATGCGGGCGAACAAATCGCGCTTCAGTCCGGCTTTGTCGGTGACAAAGCGCTTGAGGTCAGGATTGGCTGGATCGGGCTCCGGTACCAGATCAAGCAAATAGAAAATGCCGCCAGAGGCCGCCGCCAGATCGGCGGTGATGGCCGAGACTATACCTCCAGCCGCCCCGGTGATCACAAATACCGAGTCCTTGTTCAGCGTCATGCCGGGCTTACCATCGGTTGCGGGTTGTTCTTGCAGCCCAACGGTCCAGCGCAGCCCTTCCTTGTAGCCGATCTCAACTGCACCGGGATCGCGCTGAGTTTCGTCGATCAAAATGTCGGCTACTTGCGACGCATCACGGCCCAGTTCGAAATCGACGACTTTGACCAGAACGTCTGCCCGTTCCCGTTTGTAGGTTTTGGTGAAGCCCGCAACCGCGCCTCCCAGCGGCGCAACTGCTCCGGCGCTGTCATACCCGTGCTGTCCACCGAGGCGCACCGCCGAAATCAGGAAGGTGCCCGGCGCCGCAATCTGCTCGTATAACAGGCGCATGACGACATAAAGCGATTTGACACGCACCCGCAGGGCTTCACTCCAGCCAGTCAAATCCATTTGGTTGAGACTTCCTTCATCGTCCAATGCCGGCAGCCAGTAGACGCCTTGCACCGGACCGGCGGCCAACCACGTGTTCAGTTGATTAGCCAGGGCGTCAGCATCAGCCGCGTCTTCAATGCGCAAAACTTCCACATTGAACGCCTGCAGTCGTTGCGCCAGAGCCTCCGCAACTCCAGCTTTGTCCGACATAAGCACAACCCGACTGCCGGGGCCTATGGCAACGCCTGTGGGTTTACACGCGGTGAGAGCCGGCCGCACCAGAGGGACCGGCACGCGGCGCGGAATACGGTTCGCCGCGTCCAGCGATGCAAGGATCGGAGCTGCGAGCGCAACCGACTCCGCCGTTGGTTCCGGTTTTTCCGCGACAACAGTGGAGACTGCAGCAGATGTTCCGGCCACAGCAGCCATTTTGTCATGCGCAAACTTGATGACATGCTTCAGTGTCGGGAAATCCCTCAGCTTGAGGTTTTCATCGCGCTGGATGTTGTAGATCCCGCGAATGGCCGCCATCAGTTCCGCCTGCTTAACCGTGTCGACCCCGAGGTCGG